>NZ_CP187934.1:696000-1044000 GCF_049942685.1 Winogradskyella sp. HB-48 | reverse complement strand
ATTCTTGAAAAACGAATATTAGAATTGGCTTCAAAAAAATCTCTTACGGACATGGTTTCGTTTTCGGTTTTTAGAACTGTACGAGGTGTCATAATATCTTTAGCTCGGACTTCTTTAAAATTTAGAAGATTTTTAATAACCTTACTTTCACTTTCTTCAAACACACCTTCTTCGTGGGCTATATCTGCCATGGCAACAAAGCTTTCCCTACTCAAGATACTTCCATGACCTTTGCCACCAATGAGTTTTGTAGTGAGTTGAAGTAGCCATAACATACCGGTCCACTTTAATGGAAAGATTAAGACGTTTAAAGCTTTTGCCGTAAAATTGGCTAATTGTTTCCAAAAGGTGGCGCCTATGGTTTTTGGAATAATTTCTGAAGCTACTAAAATGAGGATTGTCATTAAAGTGGATACCAAACCAACCATAACATCTTCAGTAAACTCAACACCAAGGAAACTGTGTTGGGTGTTACCGTATAATTCTTTATAAGCTGTTTTTGCCTGTACACCAACCAAAATAGCACCTACAGTATGGGCAATTGTGTTTAGGGTTAGAATAGCAATTAATGGACGGTCAACATCTTTTTTGAGCTCTTCTAACTCAACAGCATAAGCTTTGCCTTCTTTCTTTTTAACATTGATAAATGTTGGTGTAATACTCAGTAAAACAGCCTCGAGAATAGAACATAAAAAGGAAAAGAAAATAGAAATAATGGCGTAAAAAATAAGTAAGCCCATTAATTTTTTTGGTTTAAGTTATTACGAATTTACGAAATTAATTTCACCACATCCTTAGCAAAATAGCTTGCAATGATATCTGCACCTGCACGTTTGATAGCATTGACTTGTTCTAGCATTACTGCATCGTGTTCTAACCAGCCTTTTTCGGCAGCAGCCTTAAGCATGGCATACTCTCCAGAAACTTGATAAACAGCCAATGGTACATCAAAATTATTTTTAATATCTCTTACAATATCCAAATAGCAAAGTCCTGGTTTTACCATAACGATATCTGCACCTTCATTGATATCCATTTCAGTTTCTCGTAAAGCTTCCTCTCTATTCGCAAAATCCATTTGATAGGTTTTTTTATCCTTTGGAACATTTACCATGTCCACTGGCGCAGAATCTAAAGCATCTCTAAAAGGCCCATAAAATGCCGATGCATATTTTGCCGAGTAACTCATAATGCCAACATCAATAAAGTTAGATTGATCTAAGGCCTCACGAATACCTAAAATCCTGCCATCCATCATATCACTTGGTGCGACAAAATTGGCACCAGCTTCAGCGTGAGAGATGCTCATTTCGGCTAAAACTTCTACAGTTGCATCATTAATGATTTTGCCACCTTCTACAATACCATCGTGCCCATAAGATGAAAACGGATCTAAAGCCACATCTGTCATGACTAACATCTCAGGGCAAACCTCTTTTACGGTTTTTATGGCTCGCTGCATTAAACCGTTAGGATTTAAGGCTTCAGTCCCTTTATTGTCTTTTAATTTATCATCAACTTTCACAAAAAGTAAAACCGATTTTAAACCTAAATTCCAAAGTGTTTTTACTTCGTCTTTTAGTAAATCTAGGCTAAAACGATAGTAATTTGGCATAGAAGCAATTTCTTCTTTAACGCCATTTCCTTCAACCACAAAAAGAGGAACTAAAAAGTCGTTTGGTGTTATATAGGTTTCTCTAACTAAACTTCTAATAGCGTCGTTAGTTCTTAATCTTCGGTTTCTTCGTATTAGGAACATATAATTTTAATTTATAATATCATTCTGGGTGAAACGAAGAATCTTTAAAAAAGAGATTCTTCACTGCGTTCAGAATGACAAAGTTAAACCCATTCTCTAGGGTTTTGTAAAACGTCTATCAATTTTTCTTCCTCACTTCCTTTTTCAGGATGATGGTTGTAAACCCATTGCACATGTGGTGGCAAACTCATCAAAATACTTTCAATTCGTCCGTTGGTTTTAAGTCCGAAAAGTGTGCCTTTGTCATGGACTAAATTAAATTCCACATAACGACCACGACGAATTTCTTGCCAATCGCGTTGATCTTTTGTGTAGTATAGGTCTTTACGTTTTTCAACAATTGGAACATAAGCTTCTAGGAAGCTATTGCCAACTTCAGTGACGAAATTGTACCAATCTTCCATGGTCATGTCATCACTTGCTTTACAATAATCGAAAAATAAACCACCAATACCACGGGCTTCGTTTCTGTGTGTGTTATAAAAGTACTCGTCGCAACGTGCTTTGTGATTTGGGTAGAAATCAGGGTTGTGCTTATCGCAAGCAGTTTTGCAGGTTTGATGGAAGTGTTTTGCGTCTTCTTCAAACAAATAATAAGGTGTTAAATCTTGGCCACCACCAAACCATTGGTCTACAATATTGCCATCTTGATCATACATTTCAAAATAACGCCAATTAGCATGTACAGTTGGAACCATCGGATTTTTTGGATGAATAACAAGACTTAATCCACAAGCAAAAAAATCGGCATCTTTTACACCAAAATAAGATTGCATGCTGTCTGGTAATTTACCATGCACAGCAGAAATATTTACACCACCTTTTTCGAAGACATTGCCGTTTTCTATAACACGAGTTCTACCGCCACCACCCTCTGGACGTTTCCAAAGGTCTTCTCTAAATTTGGCTTTGCCATCAATGGCTTCAAGTTTTGAAGTGATTTTATCCTGTAATTGTTGGATATAATTGTAGAATTTATCTTTCATTAAATCTTGTTAAGTTTTATTTAGCTAAGCTCTATTTTATCAAATGGTTCAAAGCCAATCTCTTCATCATCTTCAAACAATAAGTCTACAGCAATTACAGTCGCAGAGGTCACACTCAGTGGGAGTACTAAAAGAACACCAACAACAGGAATTAATAACAAGAGTAAAAAACCAATACCATTACCAATAGCTAGTCCTCTGTGTTGTCTTATAAAAGCGACACTGTCTTTATATTTAAAATGGCGTTCTAACGTGTAATCCATATTTGCAAAACCGGCATAATACGCTTGTACTATAAAGAGCAACACCGTTGAAAAAATATTAACAACAGGAATGAACTTAAGTACAAGAATAGGAATTGTATAAAGTAGTTCTTTTGTTAGATTTCTTAAACCAATTCTAATGCCTCTTATCAATTGTTTTGAAAAATTGGTATTGACATAATTCTTGGCAGGTTTTCCCGTAAAATAAGCCTCTATTTTTTCTGAAACGGGACTCATAAATGGCGAGGATAATGCCATAATAATGTGTTTGTACAGAATAAGGCCTATGGCAAAAATAATTATGGCCGCTATAAAGGTGGAAATAGCAGTAAATGTAGTTTTCCCAGTTTCCCAAACCCAAATACCAGCAATCCATTCTCCAAGATTGTCAGAAAGTCCATAAGCTGAAACAAAAATCATAATAAAAACAAAGACACTTATGATTACAGGTATAACAAAATACTTCCATAGTCTCAATTTTGAAATTAATCCGTAGGCACCTGTATAAACTT
Organism: Winogradskyella sp. HB-48; assembly: GCF_049942685.1. GTDB lineage: Bacteria > Bacteroidota > Bacteroidia > Flavobacteriales > Flavobacteriaceae > Winogradskyella. Next base: position 1,040,480 of record NZ_CP187934.1, on the reverse strand, counting down.
GTAGACCTCTAAATATGTTTTGTAACATAATATTTTCCTTCGAAATAAGGAATTCTTTTTAGTTCAACTTATACTAGACGTTTTGATGGTTCAATAGTTACAAAAGACGATTAGCCTTTATATTCCTTAACGGCATCAATAAATGCCTTGGCATTATCTAGTGGGATATTTGGTAAAATTCCATGACCTAAATTTACAATGTATTTATCTTTTCCAAAATCATCAATCATCTGATGTACCATTTTTTTGATTTCACTTGGAGGAGAAAATAAACGTGTTGGGTCAAAATTACCTTGTAAGGTGATGTTTCCACCAGTTAAATAACGAGCGTTTTTAGGCGAACATGTCCAGTCAATACCTAAAGCTGAAGCCTTAGATTTAGCCATTTCCTCAAGAGCAAACCAGCAGCCTTTACCAAAGGCAATAACAGGAGCATCATCTTTTAAAGCCTCAATAATTTGATTAATGTACTGCCAAGAAAATTCCTGATAATCTACAGGTGATAACATACCTCCCCAAGAATCAAAAATCTGTACAGCGTTACAACCAGCAGCAACTTTTGCTTTTAAGTAAGCGATGGTGGTATCTGTAATTTTTTGAAGTAAGCCATGGGCAGCAACAGGATTTGTAAAACAAAACTCTTTGGCCTTGTCGAAGTTCTTAGACCCTTGACCTTGCACACAGTAACACAATATAGTCCATGGCGAACCCGCAAAACCAATAAGTGGAATCTCATTGTTAAGTAATTCCTTTGTTGCCTTTATAGCTTGCATGACGTAATCTAACTCTATATGTACATCAGGTACAATAACGTTATCTACATCTTTTTGGGAACGAATAGGATTAGGAAGGTAAGGCCCAAAATTAGGTTTCATTTCTACCTCTATATTCATGGCTTGTGGAATGACCAAGATATCGCTAAACAAAATAGCAGCATCCATTCCGTAGCGACGAATAGGTTGTACGGTAATTTCACTTGCCAATTCAGGTGTACGACAACGTGTAAAAAAGTCGTACTTGGCTTTAATTTCCATAAACTCTGGAAGGTATCTACCTGCCTGGCGCATCATCCAAACAGGTGGACGCTCTACAGTTTCTCCTTTTAATGCTCTTAGATATAAGTCGTTCTTTATCATAGTTCTTTTATTCCTCCGAAGGCAAGAATATCCTTTTATTGTAACTTAATTTTTAAGATTCCTACTTTTGCAGGAAATAGTCATTCACCAACTCAATAACACTCTCTACGGTTGGAACCTTAGCAATTCGTACTTCTTCAAAGTGTTGACTTGCCGCTTTTGCAGTGGTTTCACCAATACAGAAAGCAATACCAGAAGCTTTATTCTGCTTTAAAAAACTATCTACTGTTGAAGGACTGTAAAACATTATTCCGTCTAAATTTCCTTCAACTTTATCAGCATCAAACTTGGTTTGGTAGGCTTCAACTTCGTTAACTGTAATGTTGTTTTTGGACAGAATATTAGGTAAATCATCCAATCGTAAATCACTGCAGAAATATGTCACCGAAGTACCTTCAATGTATTCAACTAAATAGTTGGCTAATTTTTTAGCACTAGATTCTGTATGTTTTACTTTACCAATTCGTTTCTCAACCAAACGCTTGGTACGTCTGCCTATACAATAGATGTTTTTGAACTGTAATTCTATTGCCGAAAAATTATGAAGCAAGGCTTCAACCGCATTTTTACTTGTAATGATTACATTTTGAATTTCATTGCGTACTATGTATTTAGGAATTCGATTAAGGCTAATTTTTATGGCATCGTTACTATCGGCAACTACATCGTTATGAAATAATAGTAGTTGGTCGTCCGTGAGTTTTTTTGTGGAATAAATATTGGTTTTCTTATCGCTACGTTGTAATTGGTCCATTAGTGTTTTACCACCTTTCCCTATGATGTAATCAGCGCAAAATTTAGCTAAGTCTTTATGCTTACCTAGTGGCACAACTTTAGAAACTTCAATTTTTTTTGTACCATCTTTACTTAGAAGAATACCTTTAAAATTAACCTCGCTATTTTTTATGAAAGCTAATGCGCCAATTGGTGCAGTGCAACCACCCTCAAGACGGTTAAGAAATTTACGTTCAATAGTTGTACAGATTTCTGTTTCCTCGTGGTTGATTTCAGCACAGATGGCTCTTGTTTCCTCATCGCTTTCCAATGCTGTAACCATTATAGCTCCTTGTGCAGGTGCGGGAATCATCCAATGCAAATTAATAGCATTTTCAGGTCTTATATTTAATCTTCCGATACCTGCTGCAGCAAATATTGCAGCGTTCCAATCGTCGTTATCATCAAGTTTTTGTAACCTTGAATTCACATTACCTCGAAGGTTTACAACGGTGTGTGTTGGGTAGCGGTTAAGCCATTGTGCTCTCCGTCTTAAACTTCCGGTGGCAATAACGGCATCTTTAGCAGAAAGGAATTCTTCATTCTTTTTAAACACTAAAGTGTCATTAACATTACCGCGTTTTAAAACTGCAGCTTGCACAATGCCTTTAGGTAAAATCGTTGGAACATCTTTAAGTGAATGTACAGCAATATCGATATCCTCATTAAGCATGGCGATATCTAGGGTTTTGGTGAAAATTCCAGTAATACCTAACTCATACAGTGGTTTGTCTAGAACGATATCTCCTGTAGATTTTACTGGCACTAAGACGGTTTTATGACCCAAGTGTTCAAGTTGAGATTGAACGGTTTTAGCCTGCCACAGTGCTAATTGGCTATCGCGTGTGCCAATGCGAATTATTTTAGACATTCTCTGAAGTTTCTAGCTGAAATATTTTTTTAATGAGTTCTAAACTCTCGTCAGACGTATCGTTGTCTTCTCTGAAGTGGTGTGCAAACTGATTGGTAATTTTTTGAATAATGTTGTTGGTTATCAGTTCTGCCTGATCTTCATTAAAATTGGCTATTTTTTTACGCTGCGTATTTAATTCCGAATTTTTTAAGTCAGTAAGTTTATGTTTTAAAGCCTGAATGGTAGGCACAAACTTCAACGTGTTTAACCAAACATTAAAATCGGACATTATTTCATCTATAATGGCTTCTGCATTGGGAATAAACGCTTTACGTTTTTCTAGAGTATCATCAGTAATTTTAGCCAAATCATCCATATGTACTAAAGATACGTTTTTTAACTCAGTTATATCTTCGTTTACATTTTTTGGAATCGATAAATCTAAAACTAAAAGTGGTCTATCCGTGTTAATTAAACCTTTAAAAACGGTTGGATTTTGTGCGCCAGTAGCAACAATAACAATATCTGAGGCGTTAATTTCTTCTTGTAGATTTTCGTAATCTTTTACGATGAGGTTGAATTTACCAGCAACTTCTTCGGCTTTAGTTTTTGTTCTGTTGATTAAGGTAATGTGCGAATTTTTCGTGTGCTTTACTAAATTTTCACAAGTGTTTCTTCCAATTTTACCAGTGCCAAAAAGCAGAATATTTTTTTCTGAAATGTTTTCAATAGTGTTCATGATGTATTGCACGGCAGCAAAAGATACTGAGGTTGCACCAGAAGATAATTCAGTTTCATTTTTAATTCGCTTACTCGCCTGAATAACGGAATTAACCAATCGTTCTGTAAACGAGTTAAGCAAGCCTTCTTTTTTTGAAGCTCTTGCTGCGAATTTCAACTGGCTTATGATTTCAAAGTCGCCTAAAATTTGGCTATCTAGACCAGAGCCAACTCTGAACATATGGTTTATAGCGTTTTTGCCTTTATGGATATAAGCAACATCCTGAAATTCTTCAACTGTTCCTTTTGTGTTTTCACAAAGCAAATGAATCAATTGGTATGGATGTTCTGCAAAACCGTAAAGTTCTGTGCGGTTACAAGTAGAAATTATAATAACACTTTCAATGCCATTTTGTTTTGCCTCTGCTAACAGATTTTTTTTTGCGGTATCACTTAAACTAAAGTGACCGCGTACTTCTGCATCGGCTTTTTGATAGCTAAGACCAATGGCGTAAAAAAAGGTGTTCTTTTGGTGTTGCATTCGCTCGTTTACCTGACTTGAGAATTAACAGAGCAAATTTATATTTGATACCACAAAAAAAATAACGCTAAAAGAACTTAAAGTGTCGTTTGTGGTTTTTTAGGTTTATTTTTTAATAAAACATGATTTTTGTCATATTTTTACAGTAAAAACAAGGGTTTTACTCGCTTTTGTTTAGAACGAATCTAAATAACAAAAAAATGGAAATAGAAAAAACTGTTTCAAAAAGTATCGCTAGAGGTACTTTTGAAGAAACTTTTATTGAAGATGGTTTTTTTGTACTAACCCACAAGAATGAAGATAATACTGTTGAAATTCTTGAACGAGAGATTGATAGCACTTTTATACAGTTTCATTTTTGTACAAAAGGATCTGCTGATTTTGTATTTAATAATGGCACTTATACATTACATATTAAGGAAGAAACATCACTTCTTTTATATAATCCGCAACGCGATTTGCCGATACATTTAGAATTGCAACCTAATTCTTGGTTGGTCTCGTTTGTAATGTCCATAAAAAAGTTTCATGGTTTGTTTTCGCAAGATGCCAATTATGTAACATTTTTGTCTGAAGAAAATAAAAACAAAAAATACTATACCGACGGAACTATTAATCCTTCGATGGCAGTAGTGTTAAACCAAATCATAAGCTTTAACCTTAACCAAACGATAAAGCCACTTTACTTTAAAGGAAAAGTTTATGAATTATTAAGTCTGTATTTTAATAGAAATGAAGATGCTGATGTGGAGCAATGTCCATTTTTGGTAGATGAGGTTAATGTGGCAAAACTTAAAAAAGCAAAAGATATTATTATAGCCAATATGGCTGAGCCACCAACTTTACAGGAATTATCGGAAACTATAGGTTTAAGCCTTAAAAAATTAAAAGAAGGTTTTAAGCAGATTTATGGTGACACGGTTTATGGCTTTTTATTTGATTATAAAATGGAAGTTGCGAGAAAACTTTTAGAATCAGGCAATCATAACGTTAATGAGGTAGGACTTAAAGTAGGGTATAGTACCGCAAGTCATTTTATTGCAGCGTTTAAAAAGAAATTTGGAACGACGCCTAAGAAGTACATTCAGGCGTCGAGTTAATCTCTAATAATCATAATATCCATTATAACCACCAGAGCTAGGAGTTACCCGTTTTCGGTCTTTATAAATGGCAAGGTTAATGATTTCTTCATATTGCTCTTCTACCTCTTTAGTCTCATCAACTGTAGTACCATAGCTATTGCTTATATCATAATGGTCAACAACCAGTTTTTTACCATCTTTTGGTTTTATAAAAGAGATGTAATATAACACTTCAGACTTACCAGAGTAGTCATCATCCTTATCTATTTTAAAGAAGTACATCACAGCATCCTTATTGCCTTTGTCGGTTTTAAAATCGCGCTTCATTAAAAAGACAAGAGAGTCTTTTTCTTTCTCGTAATCTGCATTGTCCAACAACTTGGATTTTGCAAATTGTTGTTGACTGATATTAAGCGATTTTATAGTGTTAAACAGTTTAGCTTCATGAAGCTCTTCTATAAGCCTGTACTGGTTTTCTTCGTCATCTACCAGTTTTTCTTTCAGTTCTTTTGGAATGGCTTCTTTATGCTCTGATAGTAGTACATAATATCTCACTAATGCAGAAGTATCATCAACATTGAGCATTTTTTCAAAAAAGTCTTTTGCACTACGCTCGTTTCGGTAAGGGAAAATTAAATTAACGTAAGTAGACAAATCATCTGAATAATAATCATAACCATAACCAGAATTACTCAAACTACGTTTTACTTCAATCTTACCATCGTTAATGATTTGGTTTTTATATTTTTTATAATCTTTTGTTTTTACTAAGCCAGAATCTCTAACACGAGCCAATAAATCATAAAGTGGCTCTTTGTACTCGCTAATGGTGCTATACTGTAAAATTTTAGGGAACAGATCAGCTTTTAATTCTAAAGAATCTTTTCTGTAGTAGTTATAAAATACTCCTCCTATACCACCAAGAGGTAAGTCGCGCTCCATTAAATCCATAGCTAACTCAAAGTTTTCTTTCTTTTTAGAGTCAAATAAGCCTTCTAATATTGCAGATTGTGTTTGAGGGTCTGAGTAGCTGTCGTAGTACAGTTGTTTTATAAAATCTAGATTATTTTTCAAATCTATTTCAACGAGTTCACTCACCAAATGCGATTTTATATTCAAACGCTCTTTATCAAACTCAAAATCTTTTAAAACAGAAACAATATCTCTGCTGTTGTGTTTTTTAAACTTTATTAGGTTGTAGGATTCTAGAACTATACTGTCATTTTCTTTAAGTGCTTCAAAAAACTGCCTAGTTTTATCTTTAAGCACATCTTTACCCTTTAAGGTATCTAAGGGAGTAAAGGAATCATAAAATTCAGTCACAAATTTAGATGGTCCGCTAATAGAGTCTATTAAAGTTTTTAGTTCAAAAAGCACACCTTCTTTGAGGATGTTTTTTACCATCACCTGCTTGGCACTGTTGCTGTCTGTATAATTAAAGGTGTATGTATAGAGATCCTCTTTTTTAGATTTTGATCTATTGAAAATTCTAAATTTCTTAAGCGGAGTATAGTAACGTGTAGCTCCATTAGCTTTACGCTCTACATCTTGCCAAAGGCTATCGATGTTATGGAACATCTGTAAATCGTGGAATTTTGTTCTTGTAATCTCTATTTGCTCATTGGCTTTTGTAGAGTAGGTGGTTGACTTTATCTTTTCTTCGTAATCTTTTTCATCTTTATCAGAGCCATAATAACCATATCCATAAGGGTTGGGTAGTGGTGATTTTGTATTTGTGTTTACAGTAAAGTGAAGAGAAGTATCCACTATTTTTTCAAAACCAGAATAATCTGCTTTAGTTAATTTGAAAGACTTAAAAAAGTCTGTTTTTTCTTCATCACTGGTGCCGACATAACCTAATAGATAGTAGCTACCATCTTTTACAACGGTTTTTAAGTGTAAATTTTTTCCAGATGTTGAGTCTAAAACAGCTCGAGATTCATAAGTTTTGTAATCACTTTTTTTGAAACCTCCTTCGGCTTCTTGGAGTTTGTAATTTAAATAAAGTGCATGATGAAAATATTTTGCTTCAAAACTATCTTCCTCAATATAACTTAAGTCATGCAATGTGGACTCTTCAACGAAATAGTATGCATCGTCTTTATAGCCTTCTAGTAGTTTCTTTCCTTTGTTTTCCATATTACTGGTGATGTAATATTCTGGAAACTTAACTTGAAATTTTTTAGCTGGTGACACAAATGTGATAATAGAATCCGTAGGTGTTTTTAGGTCTATGGAATTGAATATTTTGGCTTCATGTTTAAGTACAAAATCACTACGGCCTGCATATTTTATAATAATAATCTCTAAAGGTGTTTGATAAATATGATACTTCTGAAACTCTCCTTTCTTTGTTTTGTTAACAATGCTAAGTCCAGGATAGGGTTCTTTTATTTCTTCCTGTTTAACAATATCACCAGGAATATCTTCGTACAACAAATCGTCAATTTCCTTTAGAGTCATGTTCTCTTTTTCGTTAGGTAGATAGGTGAAACGACTTATTCTGTTTACAGTTAGGTAAGCACCATTGGTCATATCAGGGTCTAGGTAATATTTTTGACCAGCATAAGAGAATTCGCGTAGCTCGTCATAGGTGTTAAGACTTAGAAAACCATCAGGTGTGGCATGTTTTTTTAGACTTGGTTCAACGAAAAGACTATCGAGTTTTGTTTTTTCGTTTTTACTGTAGTCGGTTTGTTCAGATGTTAAGGCTTTAACGGTGTAACCTTTTTGGCGCAACATATTAATCATCCCCCTTTCCCCAGGTAAATGGGCCGCGCCAACACCAGCAAAAACGGATTTTTTAGGCATAAGTTCTGTTAAAGAATTTACCATATTCTCATTTCTAATAAAGAGCATATTTTCTCTGTAAAATTCTGTGTTAGAACCTGCACCTATAGAGTCTAAGAGGTCTAAATTTCTATCGCGATAAAGATTTTCTTGTATAAGATAAGGATTCTCCTTGGTGTATAGTTTTTGTAACCAAGGATCAATGTCTTTTTTGTTAGCATTATATGCCGCTTTTGTAGTTAGGTAGCGAGACTCTGCTAAGTCTTCTAATCCATAAATTTCTTTGCCGTTTTTCTTACCTGCCTGATAGATAAACATGTCTAGATATGTCTCTTCTTCAAAATTATCTGCCGCATTATTTTTTCTATACAAATAAGCATTTACAGCTCCATTGTCCATCCTAACCGAAGCTCTTACAGCCATTTCTTCAGGATGGGTTAACTTAAAAAGATTGGTGTAGAAATCTTGTCTATAATTATTGTAAAATGCCATTTCATCAATCATCATATCATAATTAAAACCAGGCCATGTAATTGGGTCAGACTCTAAAGCTATACACTCACTTTTATTAAGCGCTTTATAGAAAACATCATCTAATCGAAAAGCAACTTTTTTGCTCACATGCATAGTGCCATACAAATATGATGGTTTTTCTAAACCGTTACCAGAGATTTCCCAAAGTAAACTTTGATATTGTTGTTGTGAGAAAGCGGTTATAGAAATTGTAAATATTAGGGCTGTAAGAATTTTATTCATTTTGTACTTTATAATCAGAACTCGTAAAGATATTTAAATCATTGAAATAGCCATAGTCAAACAATAAAACTCGTTTAAAAACTGATATTATAGATATTCCTTGTTAAATATAACAACTCAAAAAAAGTAAAAACAGTATTTAACATAGCATTATAAATAAAACCAATACTAGCCATTGTATTGTATAGCTAAAGGGTTGTATTTTTGTTTTAGAAAAACTGAAGAATGAAAAAAGGAGTTTTGTTAGTTAATTTAGGCTCTCCAGATAGCCCTAATCCAAAAGATGTAAAGACATATTTGGATGAATTTTTAATGGATGAGCGTGTCATAGATCTTCCGCTTTGGGCTCGAACTTTATTGGTAAAAGGTATTATTTTAAATACAAGACCAAAAGCCTCTGCCAAAGCCTATCAAAAGATTTGGTGGGAAGATGGTTCTCCATTGATTGTACTGTCCGAAAGACTTCAGGAAAAGGTACAGAATAAGGTGGATTATCCCGTAGCTTTAGCTATGCGATATGGAAGCATGAGTATAAAAAAAGGATTGCAAGAGCTTGTTGATAAAGGCTGTACTGAGGTAAAAACAATTCCGTTGTATCCACAATTCGCCATGGCAACGACAGAAACTATTGATGTTAAGGTAGATGAATTAGTTGCTGAATATTTTCCGCAGTTAAAAATAACAAGAACACCAGCCTTTTACAGCAGAGAAGACTATAAAGAAGCCTTAGCGCAAAGTATCGCCGAGAAGCTAGATGGTTTAGATTATGAGCACATTTTATTCAGTTATCATGGTGTGCCAGAACGCCATATCAGAAAAAGTGATATATCTAACGGTAATTGTAAAATGAACGGTAAATGTTGTTTTAAAATGGGTAGTCCTCAACATGAGTTTTGTTACCGTCATCAATGCGAAATTACTACAGTAAATGTGGCCAAAAAATTAAAACTCAAAAACGGTACGTACTCTACAACCTTTCAATCTAGATTAGGTTTCGATCCGTGGTTAAAACCTTACACAGACAGAACCATTGAGCGTATGGGAAAAGAAGGTATTAAAAAAATGGCCATTGTAACTCCAGCTTTTGTTAGCGATTGTTTAGAAACCTTAGAAGAAATTGCCATGGAAGGTGAGGAAATCTTTCATGAAGTAGGTGGAAAAGAGTTTACAGTAATCCCGTGCCTTAATGACAGAGATGATTTTGCACAAGTACTAGCCAATATGATTGAGGAATGGGCAACTTCTGAAACTCTAGCAGTGTAATAATGGCTAAAGTATCTTCACAGGATCTAGGAAGCCAACCAATAGGTAAATTACTTATAAAGCAAGCTGTACCAGCGTCTATTGGTATTTTGGTAATGTCGCTTAACATTCTTGTAGATACTATTTTTGTGGGTAATTGGATAGGACCAAATGCTATTGCTGCCATTAATGTTGTTTTACCAGTGTCATTTTTTATAGCAGCTTTAGGTATGGCTATTGGTATTGGTGGTTCCTCAATTATTTCGAGAGCACTTGGGGCAAATAATAGAGAAAAGGCTTTGGTCACATTTGGTAATCAAATAGCACTGACACTTTTATTGACAGTCTCTCTTGTCATTCCAGGTTTGTTTTATGTAGATAGCATTATACCAGCTTTTGGTGGTAAAGGGGCTATTTTTAATCCAGCAAAGATTTATTATGTCATTGTACTTTATGGTGTGCCTTTTTTAGCCTTATGTATGATGGGAAATACTGTAATAAGGGCGGAAGGAAAGCCCAAGTTTGCGATGTACGCCATGATGATCCCCTCCGTGGGTAATTTAGTTTTGGATTACGTGTTTATAAAAGTATTGAGTTACGGAATGCATGGAGCGGCATGGGCTACTACTGGATCTTATATGCTTTGTTTAGGATTTATTTTGTGGTATTTTTTGTCTAATAATTCGGAATTAAAAATTACCAAATGTCAATACAAATTAGATTTTCCAATAATTAAAGAAATCGGAAGTTTGGGCTTTGTAACTCTAGCAAGACAAGCTATTGTAAGTATTACATATTTGTTAATGAATAATATTTTATTCAATCTAGGTGGTGAAACGTCTGTCACTGCTTATGCCATAGTTGGTAGAATGCTCATGTTTGCTTTATTCCCGGTTTATGGAATTACGCAAGGGTTTTTGCCAATTGCAGGTTTTAATTACGGTGCTGAAAAATACCGGCGTGTAAGGGATTCTATACTTACAGCCATTAAATACGGTATTGCTCTTGCAGGAATTATATTTATCTTCCTAATGCTCTTTCCTGACGCAATTACACGTTTATTTACTCAGGATGCGGAGGTTTTAAAGGAAACGCCACCAGCTATGCGATGGGTTTTTGCGGCGACACCCATAATAGGAATCCAATTAATAGGTGCAGCTTATTTTCAAGCTATTGGCAAGGCTATGCCTGCCTTATTACTTACCTTACTTCGTCAGGGGATATTCTTTATTCCTTTAATATTTATTTTGCCAAACTTTTATGGGGAACTTGGTGTTTGGATGTCCTTTCCAATTTCAGACGTTTTGGCGACCGTTGTAACCGTTTACTTTTTACATAGAGAGGTAAAGTTAAATTTACTCCCAAAAGAAGTAGAATAATTTTAAATCCGTAATTTTAGTGTTCTTAATAACCAACTACTAATTTTTATGCGATTTTCATCCTATTTGTTAGCTATTTTAATATCATTTTTTAGCTTAAATCTACAATCACAAGATTTTCAAGAATCAGATTATGGAGCTTTAGAATACAGATTACTCGGACCCTTTAGAGGTGGTCGAAGTGCTGCAGTTACAGGTGTCCCTAATCAACATAACTTGTATTATTTTGGTGCTACTGGTGGAGGTATTTGGAAAACTACAAACGGAGGGCGTGAATGGGAAAATATATCCGACGGATATTTTGGTGGTAGTATAGGTGCAATAGCTGTTTCTAAAAGCGACCCAAATGTTATTTATGTTGGCGGTGGCGAAAAAACGGTACGAGGAAATGTGTCTTCGGGTTATGGAATTTGGAAAAGTGTTGATGCTGGTAAAACATGGCAAGCATCTGGTTTATCTCAAAGCAGGCACGTGCCTCGCATTGCAATTCATCCTACAAATCATAATATTGTTTACGCTGGAGTGTTAGGTAACATTTACAAACCAAACCAAGAACGAGGTGTTTACAAAAGTACAGATGGTGGAAAAACATGGAAAAAGACCTTGTTTTCTAACGAACATGCTGGTGTTGTAGACCTAATAATGGACCCTACAAATCCTAGAATTTTATATGCATCTACATGGCGCGTGCAACGCACACCTTACAGTTTAAGCTCTGGAGGAGAAGGGTCGGCATTATGGAAAAGTACAGATAGTGGAGAAACATGGACAGAAATTTCGGTTAATAAGGGGTTTCCCGAGGGTATTTTGGGCATAATTGGTATAACCGTGTCACCAATAAATAATCAGCGCCTCTGGGCAATCGTTGAAAATAAAGACCAAGGTGGTTTGTATCGAAGTGATGATGGTGGAGAAACATGGACACAAGTGAATGATGAAAGGAAATTACGTCAGCGCGCTTGGTATTATACTAGAGTGTATGCTGATACTAAGGATGTCAATACGGTTTATGTATTAAATGTACGCTATCATAAAAGTACGGATGGCGGAAAGAATTTTAATACTTATAACGCACCTCATGGTGATCATCACGATCTTTGGATTGCACCTGAAAATCCAAACCGAATGATTATAGGTGATGATGGTGGAGCACAAGTCACATACGATGGAGGCGAAACATGGAGTACATATCACAATCAACCCACATCGCAGTTTTACAGAGTAACAACAGATAATGCATTTCCATATCGTATTTATGTGGCACAACAAGACAATTCTACCATAAGAATTCCACATCGAACAGACGGATATTCTATTACAGAAGACGATTGGGAAAGCACAGCAGGTGGAGAATCGGCGCACATTGCTGTTGATCCAAAGGATAATGATATTGTCTATGGCGGAAGCTACGATGGTTTCTTAACACGTGTAAACCATAAAACGGGTACGGTCCGAGCCGTTAATGTCTGGCCAGACAATCCTATGGGTCATGGTGCAGAAGGTATGAAATATCGATTTCAGTGGAATTTTCCTATTATATTTTCTAAACATAATCCCAATCGATTATACACCTTTTCACAGCATGTTCATGTTACTGAAAATGAAGGGCAGTCTTGGGATATTATTAGTCCGGATTTAACCCGAAACGACCCTGAAAAATTAAAATCTTCTGGAGGACCAATTACCCAGGACAATACCTCGGTAGAATATTACTGTACTATTTTTGCAGCTAACGAATCTCCTTTAAAGGAAGGCCTAATTTGGGTTGGTAGTGATGATGGTCTCATTCATGTAACTAAAGATGGTGGTAAAACCTGGGACAATGTCACTCCTAAAGGAATGCCAGAGTGGATGATGATAAATAGTATAGAACCAAGTGCTTTTGATGAAGGCACCTGTTATGTCGCAGGCACTAAATACAAAACAGGTGATTTTGCACCATATTTTTACAAAACCACTGATTACGGTAAGACTTGGAAAAAAATCACAAATGGAATTAATGACGAGCATTTTACAAGGGTTTTAAGAGAAGATCCAAAACGGAAAGGATTATTGTATGCAGGGACCGAAACCGGCATGTATATTTCCTTTAATTATGGACAAGACTGGAAGTCTTTTCAGCTTAATTTACCAATAGTTCCTATAACTGATTTAACCATAAAGGACAATAATTTAATCGTTGCAACACAAGGGCGTAGTTTGTGGATGATTGATGATTTAACAGTAATTCATCAATTATACGATGCAGACTTGAACAGTGATGTATTATTCAAACCTAAAGATACCTACAGAATGAGAGGAGGCAGCAGAAAAGGAAGTTTAACCTCCGGGACTAACCACCCAAATGGTGTCATTACTTATTTCAATTTAAAAGAATACGAGGACGAGGATAACGTATCTCTTACATATTTTGACCGTAAAGGAGATACAATTAAAACGTTTTCAAACAAGGATAAAAAGAACATGCTTAAAGTTGAAAAAGGAGCCAATCAATTTGTATGGGATATGACCTATGATGGTGCAGAGCGCTTACCCGGTATGATATTATGGTGGGCAAGTTTAGAAGGTCCGAGAGCAATTCCTGGAAGCTATAAAGTCAGTTTAAGCGTTAATGGTAATGAGCAATCACAACCATTTACAATTCTAGCAGACCCAAGAGCAGAAAGCACTCTTGATGAAATGGAAAAGCAGTTTCAATTTATTAAGGATGTTAATAGTACAATGGATAAGGCCCATAAATCCATAAAAAAAATTAGAAAAATCAATAGTCAGCTAGGAGCTTTTCAAGAGCAATATAAGGATGATGATAATGTAAAGGATCTGGTAGAAAAGGCAAAGGAGCTAGAAGAGCAACTTTCTAATATTGAAAAAGAACTATATCAAACCAAAAATAGAAGCGCGCAAGACCCTTTGAATTTTCCTATTAAGCTCACCAATAAACTGGGTCATTTAAATTCCTTAGTAAGTATGGGAGATTTTGCACCAACAGAACAGGATATTGCTGTTAAAAATGAGCTAACTGCCAAAATTGAAGAGCAATTGTCTGTATTCAACACAATTTTGAACCATGAGGTAAAAGCGTTTAATGCAGCCTTTAATTCCAAAAACTTGAATTATTTGTTTGTTGAAGACTAATGGACTACTATAACTACATAAAATCCCTGCACCTGATATTTGTCATCACCTGGTTTGCAGGGTTGTTTTATATACCTAGATTGTTTGTGTATCAAATAGAGGCATTTTATAAACCGTCTCCTGAAAAGGAAATTTTAGGAAAACAGTTAAAGCTAATGGCTAAGCGCTTGTGGTATATTATTACCTGGCCTTCGGCAATTTTGGCCACCTTATTTGCAGTTTGGCTAATGGTGTTAATGCCAAGTTGGTTTCAGCAAGGATGGATGCATGTTAAATTAACTTTTGTTATACTACTATTTATTTACCATTACAAGACGCATGTCTATTTCAAACAGTTACAAAGGGACGAGATCAAAGTCACTTCTAATTTTATGCGTATTTGGAACGAAGGCGCTACGTTTATTCTCTTTGCAGTGGTTTTCTTGGTCATTTTAAAAAGTTCTATTAACTGGATATTTGGTGTAGTTGGTATAATCGTCCTTGCAGTATTAATTATGCTTGGATTTAAACTGTATAAAAATATTCGTGCTAAAAATCCCGGCGCCTAATTGGCTTGATTATTGCTATATTTAGTCCATTAATAAGCTGATGAAAATTAAAAAACTGTCATTACGATCTCGAATATTCATTGCCATGATTTTACTAGTATT
This sequence comes from Winogradskyella sp. HB-48, assembly GCF_049942685.1. Classification (GTDB taxonomy): domain Bacteria; phylum Bacteroidota; class Bacteroidia; order Flavobacteriales; family Flavobacteriaceae; genus Winogradskyella. The sequence continues at coordinate 1,025,422 of NZ_CP187934.1, read as the reverse complement.
ATTGGCATCGGTATTAATTGCGGCAGTTACCATTTATCAGTATAACGAAGAGGCTAGGGATTACCATAGAGAGCGTTTAGAACGAAAGGAAAAAGCCATTAGGAAGAGTATAGAATTTACTATACAAGAAACCACTTATCCAGTAACGACTGAGAATATTCCGCTAATATTTAAAGATGCTATTTTTGATATAGATGCCATTCATAGTCTGCAAATCAATTTATACGATTTAGAGGGAGAACTTTTAAAAAGCTCAAAGAGAACCATACTTAGAGATTCGTCGGACAGATGTCTGAGTGCAGAGGTCTTAAATGCTTTATCTAACACAGCAGAGCATCGTTATGTAATAAAGCAAGAGGAAAATGGTGAGATTTTTCAGTCATCCTATTCTTATATCATAGACGGAAAATTTAAAAATCTCGCCATTCTCAATCTACCATACCTAGAGAATGACGATTTTCTAAACAGAGAGCTCAAAGAATTTTTAATGCGTTTAGGATATGCTTATTTGGCCATGATTTTGGTAGCTATTGTATTTGCGTATTTTATTTCAACATACATTACAAAATCACTAAAGACCATCAGTGATAAAATGAATGAAATCCGACTAGAAAAGCGCAATAAAAAAATTCAGATAGAATCAACAAGTGAAGAGATAGAGACCTTAGTTAACTCTTACAATAGTATGATAGACGAACTTGAGGCCAGTGCGGTAAAATTGGCGACAAGTGAGCGCGAACAAGCGTGGCGAGAAATGGCTAAGCAAGTAGCACATGAAATTAAAAATCCGTTGACGCCAATGCGGTTAAGTGTGCAGAGTTTTCAACGCAAATTCGATCCAACCGACGAGAATATTCATCAAAAAGTTGACGAATATAGCAATACATTAATTCAGCAGATAGATACTATGAGCTCTATAGCTTCGGCATTTTCTAACTTTGCCAAGATGCCAGCTCAAAAATCTGAAAATCTAAATGTTGTAAATATTGTAAAGTTAGCACTAGATATTTTTAATGAAGATTATATTTCATTTGAAGCAGAAGATGCTGAAATTATTGCCAAGTTCGACCGTACACAACTCATAAGAGTGGTTACCAACTTGGTGAAAAACTCAATACAAGCCATACCAGAAGCAAAAGAAAATCCTAGTATTAAGGTTAAAGTTTTTTCGGTTAATGATGAAGTTAAAATCACGGTAGAAGACAATGGCAATGGTATTGCTGAGGAAACTAAGTCAAAAATCTTTGAGCCAAAGTTCACCACAAAATCTAGTGGAATGGGACTAGGGTTGGCTATGGTAAAAAATATAGTGGAAACCTTTAACGGAAGTATTACCTTTACGTCTAAATTAGGAGAGGGCACAATATTTACTGTGACTTTTCCAAAAGAATAACTTTAACATTCTGTGATAATTTCGGGACCTTACAGATTAAATTAATACAATATTATGTCTTATAATAACATACTATCGGATTACCAAAATGGTATTACAATTATTACCATTAACAGGCCAAATAAATTAAATGCCTTAAATAAGGATACGATTCAAGAGCTTCATGATGCTTTTGATGAAGCAAATAAGGATTCAGATACCAAAGTGATTATTGTTACTGGAAGTGGTGAAAAAGCCTTTGTTGCTGGTGCGGATATTAGTGAGTTTGCAGACTTTAATGTGGATGAAGGCGGAAAGTTAGCGGCTCAAGGTCAAAAATTATTATTTGACTTTGTTGAAAATTTAAGTACTCCGGTTATTGCAGCAGTTAATGGCTTTGCTCTTGGAGGAGGTTTAGAATTGGCTATGGCTTGCCATTTTAGAGTGGCTAGTACAAATGCAAGAATGGGCTTGCCAGAAACCTCGTTAGGTGTAATTCCAGGTTATGGAGGCACACAGCGATTGCCACAATTAGTAGGTAAGGGTAGGGCTATGGAAATGATTATGACAGCTGGGATGATAGATGCCAACCAAGCCTTGAGTTATGGATTAGTGAATCATGTTGTAGAGCAAGAAGGCTTATTAGAGTTTTGTGAAAGCATAGCTGGTAAAATCATGAAAAACTCTTCTGTAGCTATAGGGAAAGCCATAAAGGCGATCAATGCTAATTACGAAGACGGCAAGAATGGTTATAAAGTTGAAATTAAACAATTCGGTAAGTGCTTTGGCACAGAGGATTTTACCGAGGGTACTACTGCTTTTTTAGAAAAGCGTAAAGCCGATTTTCCCGGTAAATAAGTCAAGTTGAGTTTTTTGTTAGCCTAAATTAATTTTCATAGATCTATCGTCTATGAGCCAATGTAATACAAAAAATGGCGCAATTAAAAGCGTGCCAATTAATAATAAAGGACTAAGTATTATCATTATAAGATGCTTTTTCTTCATAATATTATTTTTTATACAAAAATCGAAACGATTTAACTATCTAAAAACAAGTATTTTAACCTATTAATATTCTTAATTAACCCAGGTTTTGGATGTTTGTGATGATATAATTTCTTACAAATATTGTGGATAACCAAATCGTTTTTCAACAGCATAAAGAGAAATAAAGAGATAATTTTAAAGTCCTACTGTTTATTAAGGTTCAATTTTTTAATTATCCATTATGAGCTCTGAATCTATCATTAAGGGACGAGGTGCCCAACGCAATATTCACAATCGTTTTTTTGAATTATCTCACGAAATGCGTGATGATTTCTTGGAGTTTTGCCATAAAGAAGGTGAGGTAGCAGATAAAAACAATACGCAGTATCTTAATGTATTTCCAAAGACCATAGTTAACAAGGTTACGAGCCCAGATGTTGGTATGGCTTATTCAATGAATATTTATCAAGGTTGTGAGCATGGTTGTATTTATTGCTATGCACGTAATAGCCATGAATATTGGGGATTTAGTGCAGGTTTGGACTTTGAACGTAAAATCTTGGTAAAAAAAGATGCACCAAAACTTTTAGAAGAACTTTTGAAAAAGAAAAGTTGGAAAACGCATCCTATCGTAATGTCTGGTAATACAGATTGTTACCAACCAGCAGAACAAAAATTTCAATTGACAAAGCAATGTCTAGAGGTGTTTTTAAAGTACAAACATCCTGTGGCTATTATCACAAAAAATGCTTTGATATTAAGAGATATAGAACTTTTAAAAGCTCTTGCAAAAGATAATTTAATTTCAGTAAATATTTCCATAACATCTTTATCTGAAGAAACAAGGAGGATTTTAGAACCACGTACCGCAACTATAAAGAGAAGGCTTCAAACTGTAAAAGAACTTAGTGATAATGGAATTCCTGTAAATGTGATGTTGGCACCAATTATTCCTTCAATAAACAGTCATGAAATTTTACCAATGGCAAAGGCAGTTTCTGAGGCTGGTGCACTAGGTATAGCGCATACTGTGGTAAGATTAAACGGAGCGATTGGAGAAATTTTTACAGATTGGATTAGAAAAACCTTACCAGATAGAGCAGATAAGGTTTTGCACCAAATTGAAAATTGCCATGGAGGTACTTTGAATGAAAGCAGATATGGTGTAAGAATGAGAGGGGAAGGACAAATAGCAAAACAGATTAACGATCTAATCGCATTGGCAAGATTAAAATACTTTAAAGACAAATCTATGCCCAAGCTCAATACTAGCTTACATGAGCAGTATAAAGATGGTCAGTTGAAATTATTCTGAAAAACAAAAGTGGGCATAAAGCCCACTTCCGAAGTAAATAAATAACTAATATATAAACAATCAAAATTTATATCCTAAAATTCTTAGTGTATACTCTCCCATTAGATCTAATTACAGCCGTATAATCACCAATGACAGATTTGTCTAATTTATAAACTCGGTTCAACACGTCGCTTCCTTCAACATTTTCTGTGTGAATCAGTTCGTTTTCAAAGTAAAGCTCAACTTTCATTTCATTAGTATCCAAGCCGATTTTTGAAATGATAAGCAATCCTTCTTCTGGTCTTATAACAGGTTTGTAAATTTTATTTTGTGTCTCTGTTAGTATTCTAACTTCTTTGTTTTTCACTTCTAAGTCAACAACTTCAATTTCAAAATCCTTACCAACCTCTACGGTATATATTCCATTGTTGAGTTGAGTAAAATCAAATAGCCTAACTAGATTTCCGCTGTGTTTAATTCGGCCGCTAAAAATTACTTCTCCCGATGCATTAGTTACAGAAAGATTGTGTCCTTCATTTACAAATTTGAATGTTGGAAAATCCTTTAAGGTCTCACTCGCGTAGCTTGTATATGTTCCCAACATCACTGCTACTACCAAAATACTTTTAATAAGTGTTTTCATCTTTTTCCTTTTTTAGGTTAAACTTAATTAACGTTACAAATGTATAATGGTAATAGCTTGCTAAAAACAAGCATTTTGGCATATTTATATACATAATTAACCTTAAATATGAATTTATATATATATAAGGTTAATTATGTATATAATCATGATAATTGTATATACATTTGATTTTTATTATGCTGTAACTTTGTATTAAATATTTGGTATGAACACAAGAAAACCTATTCTAGAAAAAATAAGCCCAGAATTTGGAAGCTCAATGCGGGTAATAAAACATGGCGCTTTTATAGGTGAAAAGAAGCCGTTTTGGCATTTTCATCCAGAAATTGAATTGGTTTATGTTAATAAAGGAAAAGGAAAGCGGCATATAGGCAATCATTTGTCTTACTTTAATAATAGTCAACTTTTACTTATTGGATCTAATTTACCGCATAACGGTTTTACAGACAGGCTTACTGTATATGGTACGGAAACCATTGTTCAGTTTAAACCAGAGTTTTTGGGTGAGCATTTTTTTGATATCCCAGAAATGGGAAAAATCAATGCTTTATTTGAAAGAGCAAAAAGCGGAATACTTTTTGGTATCCCAACTAAACAAAAACTTGGTAATAAAATCGAAAAATTATCCGAGAAAGAAGGTTTTAAAAAGATTTTGGTCTTATTAGAAATATTACACAGTTTAGCTAAGGCAGAAGATTATACTATATTGAATGCAGATGGTTACAGGTTTGAAACTGAACCACAAGACAGTGCTAAAATCGATACCATTTTTAAGCATATTAACGAGAATTTTAAAGAGCATATAAGCTTAGATGAAATTGCGGATAAGGTAAGTATGACGGTTCCTGCATTTTGTAGATATTTCAAAAAAGTTACCGGGAAGACATTTACAAAACTTGTTAACGAATATAGAGTTGTACACGCCACAAAATTACTTACCGAAAGCCAAATGAGTATTACGGATATTAGTTTTGAATGCGGATTTAACAACTTTTCTCACTTCAATAAACTTTTTAAAGAGTTTACAGGCAAGAGTGCTTCAAAATATAGAAGCGAGGTTAAATTAATGGTTCAGTAAAAGCCTTAGGATTATGGATAAAAAAATAGACATTGCAATAGAATACTATACAAAACAGGCACAGGACATATTAAAAAGGGTAAATTCTAATTCTAATATTACAGCAGATGAACTTATAAAGTATGGCGAAGAAATGGCTATTTTAGAATATAAGCTAACTGCTTTGGAGGTAGCAAAAGAGAGTTAGTTTATTTCTCACCATTCCATTCATCATAAAACTGCTTTAGATAATCTTCCATAAACTTATGTCTGTCTGAAGCAATTCGCTTTCCAGTTTTGGTATTCATTCGGTCTTTGAGCAACAATAATTTTTCGTAGAAATGATTAATAGTTGGGGCTTCGGAAGCTTTGTATTCTGATTTGGTCATATTCAGGTTTGGAGCAATATCAGGATTGTACAAAGCACGATTTTTAAATCCACCATAATTAAAACATCTAGCGATACCAATTGCTCCAATAGCATCTAATCGATCTGCATCCTGTACAACTTCCATTTCTCGAGAATTAAAAGAAGCATCCAAATCAAAAGAATTTTTAAAGGACATATTCTCTATAATTTGAGTTACATGTTCAATAACAGCACTATCTATATTTTGTTTTAATAGAAATTCAGAAGCTTTTTTTGGACCTATTGTTTCATCACCGTCATAAAATTTTGGGTCTGCAATATCATGAAGTAAGGAGGCTAATTCAACCACCAAGAGGTTCACATTTTCGTTTTTAGAAATTAATTTGGCATTATTGTAAACCCTTAGTGTATGGAACCAATCGTGTCCTCCTTCTGCATCTTTTAATGAATCTTTTACAAATGCCTTTGTAGACTCTATTAACCTTAGGTCACCCATTACACGATACTGCTTTTTACTTGGGCTTCGACAATACTGATAAGCTCAAGCTTATCTTCATAATGACTGGCTTCAATTGGTTTGTGAACTAAATAAGAAATACGAGCACCTAAGCCCATTGGAAATTTACCATATCGCAAAGTTTTCCAAGAATTGTTAATGGTAATAGGAACAACTAAAGCATTTGGCGCATGCTTTATCATAGTAAGCAAACCTTTAGTTTTAAAAGGTTTTGGTTTGCCATCTCTACTTCTTGTGCCTTCGGGAAAAATAACGGCGGCCCATTTGTTGTTTTCAATGCGTTTGGCAAATTCTTCAATAGCTTTTATAGAACCTATAGCGTCTTTTCTATCTATAAGTACAGAGCCACCATGTCGTAAATTATAAGAAACACTAGGTATGCCTTTTCCTAGTTCTTTTTTACTGATAAATTTCACGTGATGTTTGCGCAAATACCATATTAATGGAGGTATATCGTACATGCTCTGATGGTTGGTAACAATAATTAATGGGATGCCCTTTTCTATAGTATACGGATTGGTGAAAGAAAAAGTAGTGCCTAATACATTAAGGCAACGCATAATAAAAAACTGTAACCAATCTACACTGATTTTATGGGCTTGGTACCCAAAAAGAGTTTTACAAAACCATTGTATAGGGTGAAATACAACTAAGGTTAATCCAAAGCAAATAAAATATAAAACCGTAAGAGGATAGGCTAATAGTTTTTGCATTTTACAAAAGTATATCAATGACTATTAAGCACAAAAAAACCACGAATTAATTCGTGGTTTTTTGTAATTAAATTTTTGCTTACTAGCAATGCTCATTATAAGCATCCATAAGATTTTCTGCAATTAATTCTGCTGGTCTACCCTCAATATGGTGACGCTCTAGCATATGCACTAATTCACCATCCTTAAACAAGGCCATACTTGGAGAGCTTGGGGGAAACGGAATCATATATTCTCTGGCTTTTTCAGTTGCCTCTCTGTCAACACCTGCAAAAACGGTTACTAAATAATCCGGACGTTTAGCATTTTGCAAGCTCATGCGAGCACCAGGTCTTGCGTTTGCAGCTGCGCAGCCACAAACTGAGTTTACAACAACTAGTGTTGTTCCTTCTTTTGCTATGGCTTGGTCTACAGCTTCAGTTGTATGTAATTCTTCAAAACCAACATTGGTTAAATCTTCACGCATTGGTTTTACTAAGTCTGCTGGATACATAATCTGTTTTTTTATTTTCATTTTCGCAGTACAAAGATACCAAATGTGTAACAATTAATATTAGTAATACACTAACTAATAGTATATTTATGCATTCATAAAATCTATAGTTAGTATATGAGTTTTGCAAAATGGATAGGTGGTGCTATTGGCTGGTCTTTTGGCGGCCCTATTGGTGCTATAATTGGTGTGGCTTTAGGTAGTTTTATAGATAATTTGTCCGATAATGGTTCACCTCTTATTGGCGAGCGACAAACAGGTAGAAGTCGTAATCGTGACCCCTATCGTCAACGACCAAAACAAACCCGAAAAGATCAACGACCACAAACCCAGTCAGGAGATTTTGAGGTAAGCCTACTCATTTTAGCCTCTATTATTATTAAAGCTGATGGCAAACAAGATCAGCGTGAACTGGATTTTGTACGTCAGCAGTTTAGGAATATGTATGGTAAGGAACGTGCTAATCATGCCTTTGAGTTGTTTAAGCGTATTTCTAAACAAAACATTTCCATGCGCCAAGTGTGCTTTCAGATTAAGCAAATGATGGATCATGCTTCACGATTACAATTGCTTCATTTTTTATTCGGAATAGCAAAAGCGGATGGCCATGTTAACGAAAATGAAATAAAACAGATTTACACGATGTCTGGTTACTTGGGTATTAGTAAAAAAGACTTCGAAAGTATAAAAGCCATGTTCTACGACATGACGAATAATGCTTACAAAATTTTAGAAGTAGATAAAACAGCTTCAGACGATGCTGTTAAAACCGCTTACCGAAAAATGGCCAAGAAGTACCATCCAGATCGAGTAGGCCATTTAGGTAAAGAGCATCAAGAGGGTGCCGAAGAAAAATTTAGACAGGTGCAGGAAGCTTATGAGCATATTCAGAAAGAGAGAGGGTTTAAATAGATAAAATCCTTAACCCAACAAAAAATGTTCTAGGCATACCTGGTCCGTAAACGTAGTTACTGTCTCTGTTTTTGCCAGTGTCAAAATCATTTTGATAGGAATTAAATATGTTTTTGATGCCACCAAAAATTTCTAATGAAGTGTCAAGATTTTTGAGATTAAATTTATAACTACTTCTCCAACTAAATTCGTGAAAAGAAGGTGTGGTTTTGTATTCGTTAATCAGCTGTTCTGGAGCACCAGCAAAATGAGCAATTAGCATATCTCCTGTATAGACGTAATTAAGGTTGCTGTTAAATCTATCATTAGGCATAAAGCTTAAGGTTGCAAATCCATAATGATTAGGTGTTCTTAAGAATTCTCGCCTAGGACTTAAACCTTCAATGGTTTCTACAGCTGTATTAAATTCACTTTTTTGAATTGTGAAACCAGCTTCTAACTGCACTTTTTTGTTATAGTTTGCTCTAGCTTCAAATGTGATGCCTTGTACAACTGCTGCATCGCCATTTTGCTTTTCAAAAAGCTGCCCAAACTCATCTTCACCAATTGGGTTAAGGTAAAAGGCATCATCGAGTTTGGTGTAAAATCCTTCAAGCGTAAAACCAGCAATAAACTTTTTGCTTGATTTGTCGTAATTAATTGAGGCGCTAAAACTATTAGAGCGTTCTTGTGTTAAATCATCGTCTAAAGCGATTCTAGAGACACCTCCACCTGCAAAGGCAATATGCAAATCGGTATCAAAAGCTTGTGGCGCTCTAAAACCTGTACTCCAAGTAGCTCTTAATTGTACGTTAGACTCAGATTTGTACAGCAACGAAAACCTTGGACTAAAGATTAAATCATCAACTAAATTATTGCTGTCTACTCTAAAACCAGAAAGCAGATTTAGCTTTGGTGTTATTTCCCAATCACTTTGAAAAAATGTACCCAAATTTTTTGTGGTTTGGTCAATTTTATAATTGTATGAGTCTATCACATCTAATACATCATCTACTAAATACTCTGTACCAATAGTAAGCACATTAGTGCCATTTAAAAAGTTTTTCAACCTATGGTTTAATTGAATTCCACCTTGCAAAGTCACAGTTTTTGAAGTTCCGTAGGGCGGGTTAGAAATATGTGCATCAATTTCGGTTTCATCATCCGGAAAAATACCTGTATAATGGTCTCTGTCTGTTTGCTGAGAACCAAAATAAGATATAAAGGAGCTGTCGTCATTGTTGAAATTTAGTTGATAATCTAGACTACCCATAAGTACATTGTGGGTTCTTTCTTCTGCTTGTTGGGTTAAATATGCTGGTTGGTCTACCATTTCACCACCATAACGATACTCGTTTAGTTTACTAAAACTAGCTTCAAGCTTTTGATTTTCTGATGGTAAGAAGAAGAAATTTGCTCCTAAGGACGTATTTTTCAATGTGGTTAATTCCGAAAAATTATCATCATTCTGATCGTAAAAATCGCGATTACGATTGTTTATAAACAATGACACACCAGCATTTTCAGATTTTGATACAACGGTCGCATTACCAGATACAATGTGGTCATCCGTCTTTCCATTAATGTTCTGGTAGGTATAGCTTACATCAAAATTATTGGTTTTAGGGACTTTGGTAATCACATTAACTACACCACCAATAGCACTAGAGCCATAAAGCGATGAGCCTCCACCTCTTATGGTTTCTATACGCTCTATCATATTTACAGGAATTTGCTCTAATCCATAAAGACCTGTTAAAGGACTGAAAATAGGTCTGCCGTTAATTAAAATTTGAGAATAGCCTCCACCTAGTCCGTTTATTCTTAGTTGCGTATAATTACAGGTCTGACAATCGGTTTCTACTCTTAATCCAGGCTGAAATTTTAAGCCTTCAGAAAGATTACAAGCCTGCAATGTGTTTAAACTTTCGCTGTTTAGAATATTTACAATAACAGCAGAATTTGTTTTGCGTTTAAAAGTTCGGGTACCTGTAACAACAACTTCATCTAACGACTCAGTTTCAAGATCGAAATTTAATGTTGAGTTTTCTTCAATTTTAATGGTCTTACGTTGGGTAATGTAACCAGCCACTGAGACGACAATGGTGTAAGTGTTTGATGGAATATCCTTAATTTCAAAATATCCGTTAGCATCAGTGTTTGTACCATAAGAAGTAGTTTCTAAATAAACATTAGCATAGGTAATGGGCTCATTATCAGATGTTACTTTTCCTGTTATCGTAAATGAAGTTTGACCATTTACAAGTTGGTGAGCCATAAGAAAAACCATTATTATTCGATACATCACGATACATTTTGAAGCAAAGGTAAAATAAAATTTAGACAAGACTAAAAAATTATTTACTTAAACAAAATAAAGTTATATTTGTAGAAAGTTTTTATAACCATATGATTACCTTATCAGAAGAAAACTACCTTAAGACAATATACCATCTAGAGAACCTTGAGGGAAGTGCTGTTAGTACTAATGCTATAGCCGAAAAGATTGAAACTAAAGCATCTTCGGTTACGGATATGGTTAAAAAATTAGCAGATAAAGATTTTGTAAACTACAAGAAGTATCAGGGTGTTAGCTTAACTAAAAAAGGAAAAAATACAGCCTTAAATATTATTAGAAAACACCGGCTTTGGGAAGTATTTCTTGTAGATAAATTAAATTTTTCTTGGGATGAGGTTCACGATGTTGCTGAACAGCTAGAGCACATTAAATCCCCAAAGCTTATAGATGAGTTAGATGCTTTTTTAGAGTACCCTACATATGATCCACATGGTGACCCTATACCTGATAAAGACGGTAATTTTTCGAAATCAGATAAAGTTAAATTATCTAAAGTAAGCTTGCTTACCGATTGCAAATTTGTTGGTGTAAATGATTCATCTTCAGATTTTTTGAAGTATTTGGATAAAAATAAGATTGCTTTAGGGTGCCAAATAAAGGTTTTAGCTAGAGAATCTTTTGATGAGTCTATGACCATTTTAGTTGAGGACACCGAGCTTAATATATCAAAAACAGTTTCCAATAACTTATTTGTAAAAACGATTTAGTATGATACAAGATGTTGTTCAATATTTTGAAACTATAGATCCGGTATTAGGTGCATTATATGCATCATTGTTTACATGGATTGTTACAGCAGCAGGTGCATCACTAGTGTTCTTTTTTAAAGGAATGAATAGAGCACTTTTAGATGGTATGTTAGGGTTTACAGGCGGAGTTATGGTGGCAGCCAGTTTTTGGAGTTTATTGGCACCAGGAATAGAAATGAGTAAAGGAGAGGGTTTTGTAAAAGTAATTCCGGCAGTGGTTGGATTTTCATTAGGTGCACTCTTCATTTTTGCGTTAGATAAGTTGTTACCTCATCTGCATATCAATTTTAAAGAGGACGAAAAAGAAGGGGTTAAAACCCCATGGAGACGAACTACGCTTTTGGTTTTGGCAATAGCCTTACATAACATACCAGAGGGATTAGCCGTTGGTGTGTTGTTTGGTGGTGTAGCAGCTGGTATACCAGAAGCTACTATTGGAGGTGCAGTAGCTTTAGCCTTGGGGATTGGTATTCAAAATTTCCCTGAAGGATTAGCGGTTTCTATGCCCTTAAGACGTCATGGTGTTAGCAAATTCAAGAGTTTTTGGTATGGTCAAATGTCTGCAATTGTAGAGCCTGTTGCCGCTGTTTGTGGGGCAATTGCAGTTACGTTTTTTCAGCCTATTTTACCTTATGCTTTAGCCTTTGCTGCAGGCGCTATGATTTTTGTGGTAGTTGAAGAAGTCATACCAGAAACCCAACGCGATAAATACACAGATTTGGCTACCTTAGGTTTTATAGGTGGCTTTATTATAATGATGACCTTAGACGTAGGTCTTGGTTAAGTATAAACTATTCTTCCGATGATTCTTCCAACAGCATGCCAATACCTTTAACTAATATTTGTTTGTTTTGTAAAGTTTTAGGATTTAAAATTTCTGTAGCATTTTCGTCTTGTTGTCCTATATTAACTTTTAGCTTTTTAAATTGATAGCCATCAGTAGATGTTTCATCTAAAACAAGTACATAATTGTTTTTGTTTTCACTTATAATAGCCTCGTTTGGTAAACCAACGCCTGTTCTACTATGTGTAATGATCTTGGCTTCAACGAACATGCCTACTATGAAATTCGCTAAATCTTTATCTACATGTCCATGCACTTTAACACGTCTTGTGGTTTCATCAATCGTTGTGCCTACTAAATGTACTTCAGCTTCAAATATTTTTTCTGACGCTTCAGGGATTTTGAATTCTATATTTTGCCCTTTTTTAATATGCATGATATCTTTCTCAAAAACCGATAATTCCAAATGAATATGGTCAATATCCACAATTTCTAAGATCACATCGTTTGGCGCAACATAAGCACCATTACTTACATTTACTTTGGTTACATTTCCATTTATGGGTGCATATAAATTAACAGTTGAGGTGATTTGTCCTTGTTCTACAGCATTTGGACTAATATTCATCATCTGTAGTTTTTTCTTTAGTCCGTTGTAAGTAGCCAAACTACTTTTGTAAGTGCTTTGGGCTTTAAGGTAGTTTTTCTCTGATGTTATTTCTTCATCAAACAATGTCTTTTGTCTGTCAAATTCAGCTTTTAGATAATTGAGTTGCGATGCTACTTCTAAATAGTTTTGTTGAATTTCTACATACTCAGGATTTTGCAAACTCACTAAAAGTTGTCCTTTTTTAACCTTGTCACCCACTAAAAGAGGTGTGTTTGTAATATATCCACCAATAAATGTTGAGATAATCGACTTGTTTTTTGGTGGTACGTCTATCATTCCGGTAACGGCAATTCCTGTTGAAAAATCTAGTATTTTTAAAGTGTCTAAAACCATGTTTTCACTTTCAAATTGAGCTTTAGTTACTGTTATAACATTGCTGTTGTTTGTTGTATTTTCAACTGTTTCTGTGTTGTTTTCTTTATTTCCGCAGGCTAAAAATATAAGCGAAAACAGAAGTATATATGTGTTTTTCATTTTAATAGATATTTAATGTCAAGTGGTTAATTTGTATTACGGTTTGATTGTAAGCGTTTAAATTTTCTAGATAGGATAATTCAATGTCACTAGCGTTTTCAAGACTTTGTATGTACTGAAAAAAGTCAATCTCACCTTCTTTAAAAGACCGGTTTGCTGTTTTTACAATCTGATTTTTTAAATCATTACCTTCATTTTTATAATAATTAACAGCCTCTTCATATTGTTCTAATGTGGCCAAAAGTGTTTGATACCTTGCATTGAGCTTTAGCTTAAAGTCCTCATGCTGTTCATAAATAATGTCTTTAGCAATTTTTTGAGCTTTTATTTTTGTTGCATTACCTGAAAACAATAACGGAATTTTCAATCCGATTTGATAACCTCTTAGATTGGTATTCAGTTGGTCGTTAGTACCTTGAAAGTACTCTAAACTTATATCGGGTAACAAGTTTTGTTTTTCTTGTTGATAGAGGGCGTTTTGATAGTCTTTCGCCTGTTCAAAATACTGTAGCCCTAAATTATTTTGGGTTGATACAGTTTTGAGTTCTAATTGCTCTAGCGGTTGATCAATAATATCGAGACTATCAATTTGTACCACACTTTTTAATTGCTCTTTGGAAAAGGCAACTTCTTTTAGGGCTTGTTTATAAAGTGTTTGTAACTGTTTTTGTTTGGACTTGGCGGTAATCATTTCTAAATAATTGGTTTCGCCAAGCTCAAAACGACGCTCGGATTTATTCGCAAAATCCTGATATAAGCTATCCAAGTATTTGTAAGTTTTAGCCTTGCTATTAGCATAAGATAATTGATAATAGTTCGAATAAACCGCTTGTTGTAACTGTTTATAGGTCAGGTTATAACGGGTTTCCTCCAAACTTGCCTTGGCCTTGTTTGCCTTTTTTTCAGCAAAGTAAACGGTTGGAAATTTAAAATCTTGGGCAACACCAAAAACCTTAATAGGTTGATTATTAACAGCCAGGTTATTTTCATCGTAACTGTAATAGATTGAAGTCTTGTCAAAGCTAAAGGCACTGCCTATTAAAGCGTTACTTTCCTCCACTTTAAGATGGGATGCTTTTAAACCGGCATTGTTTTCTAATGCTAATGCTAATGTTTTTTCAATAGTTAATTTTTCTTGTGTATTAGCATTCATCATAAAAAATAAACTAATACCTGTGATGATTGCAGTTTTATTCATTTTTATTTCTTTCTTATTTTCAAACCATGCATATAAAACAGGAAGAACAATTAAGGTTAGCACAGTTGCAGTCACTAATCCACCAATCACGACAGTGGCTAGTGGACGCTGTACTTCAGCACCAGCATTAGTCGAAACTGCCATAGGTAAAAACCCTAAAGCTGCCGCTGCTGCGGTTAACAATACGGGACGTAAACGTTCAGCCGTTCCTAGTTTTATTCGTTCTTCAATATCATTCATACCATGCTCTTTTAGTTCTTTAAAATGCTCTATGAGGACAATGCCATTAAGTACGGCAATACCAAATAGTGCAATAAAACCAACACCTGCCGAGATACTAAATGGTAAATCCCTTAACCATAACAATAATACTCCACCAACGGCTGATAAAGGAATCGCAGAATACACCAATAAAGCTTCTTTAGCCGAACCAAATGCAAAATAGAGTAGCAAAAATATTAAGGCTAAGGCAATTGGTACAGCGATCATTAAACGTGCTTTGGCGCTTTGTAAATTTTCAAATTGTCCGCCATAAGTCACATTATAACCAACAGGTAATTTTAGTTGACTGTCAAGAATGGCTCTTACATCATCTACCACAGATTGTAAATCGCGATTACGAACATTTATACCAACTACAATGCGACGTTTGGTGTCGTCCCTTGAAATTTTGGCCGGACCTGTGGTGTATGTAATTTCGGCTAATTCACTTAATGGAATTTTTGTGCCATTGGGTGTGTCAATGTATAGATTTTGAAGGCTGGTTAGGTTTTTTCGATGGTTTTGGTCTAAACGCATCACGAGATCAAAACGTTTTTCCCCTTCAAAAACGTGTCCAACAGTGCCGCCAGCGAATCCCATTGAAATAACTTGATTGATATCGGAAATATTGAGGCCATAACGTGCAATTTTACTTCGGTTAAAGGCCACACTCATTTGTGGTAAACCTTCTACCTTTTCAATAATAATATCTGAAGCCCCTTCAACATTTTTAATCAACTCTTTGACTTCATCTGCCTTATTGGCTAAAACGGACAAATCTTCACCAAAAATTTTAATAGCCACATCGGCTCTAACACCAGTAATTAGCTCGTTAAAACGCATCTCGATAGGCTGTGTAAACTCAACTTCCATACCAGGAATTATGCTAAGCGCTTCCTTAAATTTATCAGCTAACTCGTCTTTACTTTCGGCGCTTACCCATTCGTCTTTGGGTTTCAGTTTTATGATCACGTCGCTTTCTTCCATGGACATTGGGTCTGTTGGCACTTCAGCAGCACCAATGCGACTTACGACTTGATCGACTTCAGGAAAGTTGTCAAGTAGTATTTTTTCGATTTTTGTGGTAATCTCAATAGTTTTTCCAAGTGATGTTCCTGTTTTTAAAACGGGTTGAATCACGAAGTCACCTTCATCTAAAGTTGGTACAAATTCACCACCCATTTTACTAAATAAAAAGATGCTGATAGCTAGTAAAATTCCGGCTAAACTCACCACAATTTTTTTGTATTGTAACGCCCAATGAATAGATGGTTTATACCACGAATTGAGCACTTTCATTAGTTTGACAGAAATATTTTTATCACTTGGAGGTTGAGGTTTTAAAAATAATGATGATACTACAGGAACGTAAGTTAAACACAGTAACATGGCACCAATTAAGGCAAAGCTAAAGGTCAATGCCATTGGTCTAAACATTTTGCCTTCTACACCACTTAACGATAAAATGGGGATAAAAACAATTAAAATGATTAATTGTCCAAAAATGGCAGAATTCATCATTTTTGAGGCGCTTTTTAATGTAATTTGATCAATTTCGGACTGTTTTTCCTCTTTTTTGAGTGATTTTAGTTTTTCACTTTGGGTAACAATCCTAAAAGCAATAAACTCTACAATTATTACTGCACCATCAATAATAATTCCAAAATCTATAGCGCCGAGACTCATTAAATTGGCATCTACACCAAAGATATTCATCAGTGAAATGGCAAATAACAAACTCAAAGGAATAACAGATGCAACTACCAAACCAGATCGTAAATTACCAAGTAGTAAAACCACAACAAATATTACAATAAGCGATCCTAAAATGAGATTTTCTGATACCGTAAATGTGGTTTTGCCAATAAGTTCGCTACGTTCTAAAAATCCGTTGATATAAACCCCTTCTGGGAGGCTTTTTTGTATGTTTTTTACACGTTCTTTTACGGCATCGATAATGGCTTTAGAGTTACCGTCTTTAAGCATCATAAT
The DNA here is from genome assembly GCF_049942685.1 of Winogradskyella sp. HB-48. GTDB lineage: Bacteria > Bacteroidota > Bacteroidia > Flavobacteriales > Flavobacteriaceae > Winogradskyella. Next base: position 1,008,592 of record NZ_CP187934.1, on the reverse strand, counting down.
TTGCCCAAGCACTTTTTCGCCTTCACCATTTCCGGTTATTGCCCCAAAGCGTGTGGCGCTACCAAAACCAACTTTAGCAACATCTTTTATATAGATTGGCACACCTTCGTTTTTAACAACGATTTGCTCTATATCGTCAAGACTTTTTACTAAACCTTCTCCACGAATAAAATAGGCTTGATTTGTTTTTTCGATATATCCGCCACCAGCAACACTATTGTTTTTTTCTAAGGCATCGTAAATTTCGGATACCGTAATATTCATGGCATTTAACTTGTTTGGATTTATGGCAACTTCGTATTGTTTTAAAAATCCGCCCCAAGTATTCACTTCAACAACACCAGGAATACCTGATAGTTGGCGTCTTACAATCCAATCTTGTATGGTTCGTAGTTCAGTTGTTGAGTATTTGTCTTTGAATTCGGGTTTTACATCTAAAATGTATTGGTAAATTTCGCCCAACCCAGTGGTGATTGGTCCCATTTCTGGTGAACCAAAACCGTCTGGGATTTTCTCTGAAGCCGATTTTATTTTTTCGGCAATAAGCTGCCTAGGCAGATAGGTGCCTAAATCGTCTTCGAAAACGATAGTCACTACAGAAAGACCGAATTTTGAAACCGATCTGATTTCTTCTACACCAGGTAAGTTTGCCATTTCTAGCTCAACGGGATAGGTGATAAATTGCTCAACATCTTGAGTTGATAAGTTACGTGATGTCGTAATCACTTGCACTTGATTATTGGTAATATCTGGTACAGCTCCAATAGGAATTTGGGTTAAAGAGAAAATTCCGAAACCAATAATAAATGCTGTAAAAAGGAAAATGAGAAGCTTATTGTTTAAGCTCGCTTTTATGATTTTTTCTAACATAATTCATTTGTGAACTTTGATAATTATGACTGTTAGCAGAAATTCTACCATTAATAAATCGAGATTTTTTATCGATTATTAAGGCTCATTTCCTAATAACAATCTTGAAAAAGTATCTGTTTATGATATTTAAAACAGACAAAATAGAATGAATTATGTGTTCCGAGGAGGTTGAAGAAGTTCTTCCTTGTTTAGTAAGGAGTATAGATTAGAATAATGAAAGACGGCTTTAGAACCCACTGGTGCATCAACCTGGTTTGAAGCTTCAAATTCTGTTGACTCAAGAACTGCTAAAATCACGAGGCTGTGTCCTTGACATTGAAATGGTAACTTTTCATGGTCACTTTGTTCTTCCTTGTGGTTTGTACTGTGTTCAGCCTTTAAACCTCCATAATGCTTCGAAAGAAAGACAAAAAAATTATCGCCATATTCTTGTTTATGAAACTGGGCATGCTCAAAGAGCTCATCCAATTGCATAAGGTCTTCCATACCTATTTGAAAACTTTGAATAAGTATTAGACCCGAGAATAATATTGTAATTAATCTGCTCACTTAGACAAAGTTAGAAAAATTAACTAAAGTTGTAAGTATTTAACAAAGAATTAATGGATGTATGTCTCAGTGATACAAAAAAAGCTTAATGACATCCACAACTATCTGAATCACAGGATTTACCAGATGTTTTTTTTGGATTGTATATAAATTTCTTGAACAAAAATCCAACAGCAAAGATTAATGCTGTAAAAACGAGAATATTTTGAATTAATGTGTTCATTTATATTAAAATCTGGTAAGCAATTAAAGCTACAATGTACGCAAAACTACTCATAACAACAAGTTGATACAAAGGCCATTTCCATGAATTGGTCTCGCGCTTAACGATGGCCAAGGTGCTCATACATTGCATGGCAAAAGCATAGAATAATAATAAGGAAATACCAGAGGCAAAATTAAAAAGTGGTCCGCCTAAAATAGGGTTGACCTCTCCTGCCATTCTGTTTTTTATGGTTTCTTCCTCATCACTGCCCACACTATATATCGTGGCTAGCGTTCCAACAAATACTTCACGTGCTGCAAAAGAGGATACTATGGCAATACCAATTTTCCAATCGTAACCTAGAGGCCTAATCGCTGGTTCTATAGCTCTACCAGTAATACCAATAAATGAATGCTCTAGTTTGTGAGACGCAATTTTTTGCTGTAATTCGTCATCGGAAAGATTATCGGAAGCATATTGTTCAGTTACTATTTGTTCGGCATTATTAAAGTCTTCACCTGGACCATAAGATGCTAAAAACCATAGTACAATGGAAATTGCTAAAATGATTTTACCAGCACCAAAAACAAAAGCTTTTGTTTTTTCCAATACGGTAAGCGCTACATTTTTGAATAAGGGAACTTTGTAATTGGGCATTTCAACCACAAAAAAGGATTTACTTCTGATTTTTAAAATTTTATTCAATATCCATGCAGATCCAACAGCAGCACCAAAACCAATAAGGTAGAGTAACATTAAGGTTAGTGCTTGATAGCTTAATCCTAGAAATCGACCTTCTGGAATAACTAATGCAATGATGATGAGATAAACGGGCAGTCTGGCAGAACAGGTTGTGAATGGTGTAACCAAAATCGTAATAAGTCGCTCTTTCCAACTTTCAATATTGCGAGTGGCCATAACAGCTGGAATGGCGCAAGCGGTACCAGAAATTAATGGCACAACACTTTTTCCACTCAACCCAAAACGACGCATTATACGATCCATCAAGAAAACCACACGGCTCATGTAACCGCTTTCTTCTAAAATGGAAATAAAAAGAAATAAAAAGGCTATTTGAGGTATAAATATCACAATGCCGCCCAATCCAGGTATGATGCCTTCAGCTAATAAATTTGTAAACGCACCTTGGGGCAAAACACTTTTGGTCCATTCGCTTAGAGAAGCAAATGTACTATCTATAAAATCCATTGGGACACTAGACCAATCATAAATCGCCTGAAAAATAGTTAGTAAAATGATGCCAAATATAAGATAGCCCCAAACTTTGTGTGTTAGAATCCTATCGAGTTTTATTCTCAAATCTTTAGCAGATTTTAAATCGATAGTTTGTCCTCTCTTTAGCGTATCATTGATAAACTGATATCGTTTTATCGTTTCTTTTTGTTGAAGCCTCTTAAGATCGGCTTTGGATTTGGTTTTAAAATTAGAAACGTCTTCAATTGTTTTTCTATCGGTCTTTCCGAAGTTGACGTCTTGTGTAATAACCAACCATAATTTGTATAGTAACTGATTTGGGAAAGCTTTTCTAAGATTGTCAAAATACTCTTGGTCAATAGAAGACGCATGCATACAAGGACGTGTTGAAAGCTCTTTGTAATTGGCAATTAATTCTTTTAAATCTGTAATGCCCGTATTTTTTCTTGTACTAATTAATGCAATCTTGGTTTCAAGCGATTGCTCTAAATAGTCTATATCCAAAGAGATGCCTTTATAGGTCATTCGATCAGACATGTTAATCACTAGAATAGTTGGAATTTCAAGATCCTTTATCTGAGTGAATAAGAGAAGATTGCGCTTTAGATTTTCAACATCACTGATTACAACGGCAACATCCGGAAAATCCTTATCATTTTTATTAAGTAGTAACTCAATAACAACATTTTCATCTAATGAAGAAGCATTGAGGCTATACGTACCTGGCAAATCTATTATATGGGCTTTAACACCTCGAGGTAGCTTACAAATACCTTCTTTCTTTTCTACAGTAATACCAGGATAGTTACCTACTTTTTGATTCAATCCCGTTAAGGCATTAAATACTGAAGTTTTTCCAGTATTTGGGTTTCCGATCAGTGCAACGTTGATTTGTTTAGCCATTTACAATGTCTATTACGATATGAATTGCAGTCTCTTTTCTTATGGCGAGATGCGTACCATTAATATTAAGGTACATAGGGTCTGCGAAAGGGGCTACTTGAACCAACTCAACTGAATTGCCTGGCAAACACCCCATTTCTAGTAGTTTTAAAGGGATATGAATTGAAGAAACATCTTTGATGATGCCTTGTTCTCCGCGTTTTAAGTCTGCTAGTGTCAAGCTTATCCTTATTTAGATTGAATTTAAAGAATCAAAAATAGGGTAAAATTTCTAGCGATTAAAACGCTTTTAGAAAAATTTAGTCTTCTTGTTTTAAGATTTTAATGTCTTCGAGAATCTTTTCAATATCTTCGGGATTAGTTCCATCATAAAATCCTCTAATCTGACGGTTTTTATCTATAAGCATAAAGTTTTCGGTATGGATCATATCATACTCATCACCATTACCATCCGTTTTTACTGCCAAATAACTTTTTCTGGCTAACTCATAGATCTGTTTTTTGTCACCCGTAACCAAATTCCATTTACGGTCAATAACCCCTTTTTCTTTGGCATACTTTTTAAGTTGGGCAACGCTGTCAATTTTTGGCGTTACTGAGTGTGATAGTAGCATTACCTCATCATCACTAATAATTTCCTTTTGGATCTGATACATATGATCTGTCATAATAGGGCAAATCGTTTGGCAAGTCGTAAAAAAGAAATCGGCAACATAAATTTTGTCCTTGTAGGTGTCTTGTGTTACAATTTCTCCATTTTGATTGACTAGGCTAAAGTCTGCAATCTTATGATATTTTGCTTGGTGTTGTATGGAGCTGTCAACTAATTCTTCACTCACCATTGCAGGTTGATATATTGGTAAAGGAGGTTGAACGTTTAAGATATTATAGATAACGGCTAGGATAATTAAGGACAATACTGTGAAGAAAATACCAAACTTCTTGTACTCTTTAAAAAATGACAAAAATGACATACTAAAACCTTCAAAAGTTAAGAATGGCAAAGGTACGACTCGAGTTAATTTACTAGAACATTTTTAACAAAAATATACTACTGGTTTAGAGGGATTTATAAATCCATGTTAAAAATAATCGTATTGAAAATACATTTATTTTCTAAATGCCTTGAAAACATTACTTTTGCAAACGAAATTTGAAAACGACTACATGGAATTTATAATTAAGATATCCCAATTTTTATTGAGTTTATCACTCTTAATCGTGCTGCACGAGTTGGGCCACTTTATACCTGCAAAACTTTTTAAAACAAAAGTTGAAAAGTTTTACCTCTTCTTTGATGTAAAGTATTCGCTATTTAAAAAGAAAATAGGGGAGACGGTTTACGGTATAGGTTGGCTACCGTTGGGAGGTTATGTGAAGATAGCCGGAATGATTGATGAGAGTATGGACAAGGAGCAAATGGCACAACCACCAAAACCTTGGGAATTCCGCTCAAAGCCAGCTTGGCAACGTTTAATTATTATGTTAGGCGGTGTAACGGTGAATTTTATATTAGCGTATTTTATCTATGTATTTGCATCCTTTGTGTTTGGGGATTCTGATATCAAAATCGATAGTCTAAAAGGTGGTTACCAAATCGAAAACCAGGTGCTTTTAGATGCTGGTTTCAAAACTGGAGATAAAGTCCTAGCAATAAATGACCAAGGCATTGAAAAGGATTCTGAAATAGGCCAATACATTATTGGGGCAGAACAAATAACGGTTGAAAGAGACGGCCAAAAAAAGGTTATTGATCTTCCGGAAAATTTTTTAGGACAATTATCAGATGAGGGAAGTAAAAACCTTTTCAAATACCGTTATCCTTTTATTGTAGAATCAGTACCAGATTCATCCCTTAACAAGTCTGTAGATCTAAAGCAAGGTGATGTGTTTATAGCGGTGAATGGGGAACCTTTAGAGTACTTCGATCAATATGAAGAGGTCTTAAAAACATATAAGGGACAAACAATTTCAGTAGATATTCTAAGGGGAGACCAAAAAATCACCAGGGATTTAAAGGTTAATGAGAACGGGAAGTTGAATATTTTTAGATTAATAGATGGCAGCCGATTTGTAGATTTGGGTTATTATGAGATAACAAGAAGAGAATATTCCTTTGGTGAGAGTTGGGCAGCAGGTGCTACAAAATTTACCTCGACGATTTCTAATTATTTCTCTCAGTTAAAGGCCATTTTTAATCCAAAAACGGAAGCTTATAAAGGCCTTGGTGGCTTTAAAGCTATTTACGACATATTTCCAGATTTTTGGAGTTGGGAGGCTTTTTGGAAATTAACAGCGTTTTTGTCTATAATGTTAGCCGTACTGAATTTGTTGCCTATTCCAGCATTAGACGGAGGGCATGTCATGTTCTTATTATACGAAATGATTTCTGGTCGAAAGCCAAGCGAGAAGTTTTTAGAGCGCGCACAAATTGTTGGGTTCTTTATTCTTATAGCCTTGGTATTATTCGCCAATGGGAATGATATTTTTAAAGCGATAACACGCTAAAAAAATTAAGGTTTCATATTGTAGAGATTAAAAAATAATTTATATTTGCGCTCGCTAAAGCGAAAAAACACCTTCCTCAGTAGCTCAGTTGGTTAGAGCATCTGACTGTTAATCAGAGGGTCACTGGTTCGAGCCCAGTCTGAGGAGCAAAAAAAGCCTGATAATTTTATCAGGCTTTTTTGTTGACGTTAGTTTATTTTAAGAATTATACTTCGTTTTCAGTTCTTTCAGCATCACTTCTGTCATGGCATCCAAATCAAAGTGGTGTTTCCAGTTCCAATCTTGTCGAGCTTGTGAGTCGTCAATAGACGATGGCCAACTATCGGCAATGGCTTGTCTGAAATCGGGTTTGTAGGTAATTTTAAATTCTGGGATGTGACGTTTGATGCTTTCAGAAATTTCTTTTGGCGTAAATGAAATGGCCGAAAGATTATACGAAGACCTAATTGTTAAATCGTCTGCAGGTGCTTGCATTAAGTCTATGGTTGCTTTTATAGCATCATCCATAAACATCATAGGTAAACTTGTGTTTTCAGATAAGAAGCATTCATATTCACCTGTTTTAATGGCTTCGTGATAAATTTCCACCGCATAATCGGTCGTACCACCACCAGGCATCGCTTTATGACTAATAATGCCTGGATAACGAATACTCCGAACATCAACATCATATTTTTTGTGGTAGTATTCGCACCAACGTTCACCAACCTGTTTGGTAATGCCATATACTGTTGTTGGTTCACATATCGTGTGCTGCGGAGTATGGTCTCTCGGTGTCGTTGGTCCAAATACGGCAATGCTGCTAGGCCAATAGACTTTTTTAATGGTTCCTCCTTTGGCTAAGTTAAGCACATGAAAAAGTGAATTCATGTTCAAATCCCATGCTTCCATCGGATATTTTTCACCTGTGGCGCTCAAAAGTGCTGCCATGAGATAGACGGTATCTATATTGTGATGCTTGCAACAATCTTTAATAGCATTGAAGTTTTTAGCATCAATAATTTCAAAGGGTCCTGAATTAACTAAATCTAATTTCCTAGTGTTGATGTCGCTGGCTATAACGTTATTTACACCGTGTATTTCTCTCAGTTTGGTGGTAAGTTCTGTGCCTATTTGTCCACAAGCACCAATAATTAAAATTTTAGAAGGCATAGCTGTAATTAAAGTATTCTCAAAAATAGAAAGAATTTAGATGTTCAATCATTAAAATTTTCAAAAAAAAGCGCTTTTAAGTAATAACTTGATAATCTACATTTTAAGAATATACTATGATTTCAAAATAATAGTTTAAGTATCTTTACAGCAAACTATGGACTTTATGAGAATCCGATTTTACCTATATAACATAAGTTTTCTGCTGCTCATAAACTGCGGTGATGATAAGCCTTCTTCAGAAATTAAAACCGAAGAAACTAAAAGTCAGCAACCCGTGATCACAGCTAAAGCAATAGAAGATTTTAAGTACACGGACTATGCCTTGAGTTCTAGAGGTGAAACTATTGTTGCTGATTGGGAAAAATATAAGGAGTTAGCGATTCAGGTGGATTATCTAAAAAAAGCTGACCTATCTTTTTTTAATGGTGATAAATCCTTATTGAAAGGTTTTATCGATACCTTAAAGTTGAACATACCAGATACGCTTAAAACAAATCCAATAATTTCGAGAACGGCAATTATTGAAACCTCGGTTTTAAGACTGAACGAAAATCTTACACTCGATAATATAGACCACCAACTTAAGCTTGAAAGTGTTAAAGAAGTTTTAGTCGCATTTTCTAACCTAAATTATCAAATCAATAAGAAGTTAGAACGCGATTTATATGAGAAAATAAAGTCAGAATTTTAGGTCTTAATCTTTCATAAAGTTTTGTTATGTTGTAACATTTTTATGATTTTAAGGTCTTATAACTAACTACGTTTAATTCGAATTAACTAAAATCACATTATGAGAACCAATCTAAGTCGCGCACTAGCGATATCAGGTTTGGCTATCTTTACCGTATTAGGATGTAAAGAAGAGGCCAAGAAAGACACTGCCATGGCAGACGAAAAAATCCCAGGGATTATTCTGGAAAATATGGACACATCCGTTAGTCCAAAAGACGATTTTTATAAGTATGTTAACGGAAAATGGTTAGAAACCAATACCATTCCAGATGATGAAACACGTTGGGGTGGATTTGGGGTTTTGCGTAAATCGACCAGACAAGATGTACTAGACATTCTAAATACCTCTAAGGAGCTAGGGACTTACAAAGAAGGCTCTGACCAACAGAAAGCCTTATTGATTTTTGAATCTGAGCTTGATACTATTGCACGAAATGAGGCAGGCATAAAACCATTGCAACCATTACTGGATAAAATAGATGGTATTAAAAACCTCAATGACATGCAAACAGTATATGCTTCAACTCTAGGAGTTGGTGCGCCTTTTGCAGGTATCGGAGCGAATCCAGATTTAAATGACAGTAGCATGAATACCGCTTGGTTATATCCAGCAGGTTTAGGATTACAACGCGATTATTATTTAGATCAGGATGAAAAGACCAAGGAAATTAGAGGTCAGTATGTAGACCACGTAGCCAGAATGTTGCAGTTTATAAACTATTCTGAAGCGGATGCTAAAGCTGCTGCTGAGAAAATCTTGGCTATGGAAACCCAACTTGCGGAGCCTCGCTTAGATAAAGTAGCTAGCCGAGATATCAGAAACTTTAACAATCCAACATCTGTTGCTGACCTTCAAGAGATGACTCCATCAATCAACTGGGAAAAGTTTATGGATGATATGGGTATTGAAAAGGATATAGATACCTTATTGGTTATGCAACCAAACTATATGAAAGCATTGGATGCCTTTCTAAAGTCAACCTCCATTGAAGATATTAAAACCTTGATGGACTGGAGCACTCTTAATGGAGCCGCAGGCTATTTAACCACAGAAATTGAAAAAGCCAACTGGGAATTTTACGGAAAGACTTTAAATGGTTCTAAAGCCATGCGCCCTGCAGATGAACGTGCCCTTGGAACTGTAGATGGTAGCGTCGGTGAAGCTGTTGGTCAATTGTATGTACAGGCTAAATTTCCACCAGAGGCTAAGGAAAAAGCTGAAAAAATGATAAAAAATGTTATTAAAGCCTTCCAGAATAGAATTACCAATTTAGATTGGATGAGTGAAGAAACTAAAAAGAAAGCCATTGAAAAACTGGATAAATTCACGGTTAAAATTGCCTATCCTGATGAATGGGAAGATTACTCGGAACTTCAAGTTAAAGAGGGTAATTCTTATGCCGAAAATATGTTGGCTGTAGGAGCATGGTCTCAACAGAAAAACTTAAGCGAAATTAATGAGCCAGTAGATAAAAAGGAATGGGGAATGCCACCGCAGATGGTCAATGCGTACTTTAATCCTTTAAATAATGAGATTGTGTTTCCTGCCGCTATACTGCAACCTCCATTTTATAATTATACTGCTGATGAAGCCGTTAATTATGGTGGTATAGGTGCTGTAATTGGTCATGAAATATCCCATGCGTTTGACGATTCTGGTGCACGTTTTGATGCCAATGGTAATGTGAACAACTGGTGGACTCCAGAAGATTTAGAAGAGTTTGAAAAAAGAGGGAAAGCCTTAGCAGACCAATACTCAGCTATTGAAGTTTTAGATAGCGTTTATGTAAACGGCCCTTTTACCTTAGGTGAAAATATTGGTGACTTAGGTGGTGTGCTTGGGGCTTATGATGGGTTACAACTCTATTTTGAAGAAAATGGAAGACCAGAAAACATTGATGGGTTTACACCTGAGCAACGTTTCTTTATGTCTTGGGCAACAGTCTGGAGAACACTTATCAGAGATGAAGCTTTAAGAACACAGATTAATACCGATCCGCATTCGCCAGGTCATATTAGAGCAACACAACCTTTAAAGAATATTGATGCCTTCTATGAAGCCTTCGATATTAAAGAAGGTGATGCCATGTATTTACCTCCAGAAGAGCGTGTAAGAATTTGGTAAGTCTAGACCTTAATCAAAAATAAAAAAGCTGCCAAAGGGCAGCTTTTTTATTTATTAGTGTTTAAGAATCTAGTTCTTTTTGTTCGCAGCAGCTTTTTGTGCCTTTTGGCTTTCTAATGCCTGACGACTTACTTTAGCCAAATTAAAGTTTGGATCTATAGCAAGGGCATCGTTCATAAGTTTAATAGCGGCATCTATATTTGCTGTTTTGTTCTCTTTAAATGTAAGCAACCCTTTTAAGCATAAAAGTGCAGCTTCCATAGAGGTTTCATAAGGTTGTTGGGTTTCATAAAATGCACGTTTCATGTCTTCTTTTACGTTAGCCAAACCATATTCGATATTAGCCTTTGCACCAGCTAAATCATCCGTTTGAATCTTCATGTCGGCTATTTCGTATGCCAAATACACATTCGGACTTCTTTCAAACAAGACTTCATAATGCTCTAAGGCCATTTTTGGCTGATTAAGATTTTTAAGGGATAATGCCTTTACTTCAACATTCATATCCGAGTCTGAAGCATTTTTTTCTACGCCAATGGTGTTGAGTGCTTGCATATACTTACCTTCCGAAAGGTATAAATACGCCAAAGTATCCTTTCTTGCTACTGAGGGTTCTAAGATGTTGAGGTGGGTTAAGGCGTTAATGATGCCTTGCACATCACCTTGCTTTTGCATCTCTTTGTAATAAGCTTCGTAATGTGCTTTTAAATCTGCATTAGTCTGGGCAAAAACACTTACCGAGAAAAGCATAACAATTGCAATTGTAATCTGTTTCATTATATTTTAAATTTTGAGGGCTAAAACTATAAAAATTTGAGAATATAGTGCTTAATAAACTCTTAATTTCTACAAGCCATGTTTAAAACTATAGTTCAAAAGCTGTTCCAATTTTTTACTCTCAATGATTTTTCCCTTACTTTTTTTAGTTTCATCAAATATTGGAATACCTAATTGATGTTGTTGGCAGTACTTTGTGTAATAATCCTTCTTTGTAGGATGTTCAGGATATGCTGCGTTTAAAGCGGTATTCCAAATGTTGTCTTTTAAGATTATGGATATGATGTTAATACAGTCTTGCTTATGAATAAGATTTACGGGAGCATCAGGGTTTGAAAGGTTGTTGCGCCCTGCTAAATAATTACCAGGATGTCTTTGCTCGTCAAATAAACCACCAAATCTAATGATTGTGGTATTAAAATTAGTGTTTTTCTTCAGTAGATGTTCAATAGTAATAAGTTGTTTGCCACTATTAGAGGTTGCATTAGGTTCAGAATCAGCATTAATAATTGGGAAATGAGCTTCGTCTTCAAAAACAGAAGTAGAACTAATGTAAATAATATTTTTAATGTTTAGCGTTTCTATAGCATTAACCAAATGATGTACTTCAGCCACATGATTTTTATCGGGATTCTTTCTTAAACCTGGAGGAATATTTATGATAACCGATTGGCTCCCTTTTAAAAAATCAGTATAATTTCCTGTAATCCCATCTTCATCCAATTGAATGTAATATGCATCGATGCCTGCATCTCGAAGAGGATAGAGTTTTTGTTTAGACGTTGTAGAACCTTTAACTACAAAACCTTGATCAATCAAGGTTTTAGCTAAGGGAAAACCGAGCCAACCACAGCCAATAATGCTAATTTGATGTTTCAAAACGTATTGAATATTTGGTTAAAAATACATAAGAATTACTAATGAAATTTTTCATTTTGCTAACTGATTAAATTTCAGTAACTTTAAATAATCACTAAAATTAAATGTTATGGGAATAAAAAGTTTTCAGGGTGCGCGTAAGCAACAACAGAATACCGTACCAGCACCAGCACTTAAGGTAAGAGACTATATGACTACCAATCTTATAACGTTTAAACCAGACCAAACGGTTCAAGAAGTGGTAGAATCCTTAATAAAGTATAAGATTTCTGGTGGACCAGTGATTAATGATAGGCAAGAATTGGTTGGTATTATCTCTGAAGGGGATTGTCTTAAACAATTAAGTGAAAGCCGTTATTATAATATGCCTTTAGAGCACGATAATGTAGAAAAGCGTATGGCTAGAGATGTAGAAACTATAGATGGCAACATGGATGTATTTGATGCAGCAAATAAGTTTTTGAATTCAAAACGCAGACGTTTTCCAATTGTTGAAAACGGTAAGTTGATAGGGCAAATTAGTCAGAAAGATATTTTAAAAGCAGCCCTAAAGCTTAAAGGGGAAAACTGGAATAGCACCACCAAAGGCTAATCGTCTCGTTTTACCAAAGCATAATAATCTCCTTCTAAAGGGAGATACCCTTGATCATATACAAAATAATATATGGCTCCTGCTTTTGTGGTATATATACTGGTAAAATAGTTAAAGTCAAACCCTCTCTCTATAAGTTTAGCTCTTGAGCATTTGGTTTTTTTATCTGGGTTGAGTGTCTCTAGGATTCTGTGGTTTTTTCTAAGTCGGTTATTGGTGTTTCTTATTAAGTTTTTAGAGTCTTTATTAATGCGGTTATTATGTGCATTTCTACAACTGTCGCTACAGAACTTTTTATCAATACGGCCAATGATTCTATCTCCACATTCAGGACATTTTTTTTGCATAAGCTTGATTTTTAAATGATACAAATTACAAAATATTCAGTAACAAATCTTTGAGAATAAGCTGAAAGATTTTTCTGTATTTACAAGGATTGTTCTTTATTTTTGAAACGTTAAGATTAATAAGGGTAATCTTAATATAATCCATTGAAATTTTAAATTAATAGCTAACACAAAGCACCTCTGCTAGGAGGTGCTTTTTTATTTTAAGACAAAAAATTATAATTAAAAGTTTGATGACATTTCATAACGGTTCCGATGTTGTATATAAATTATTTAATTTAATTATGAAATTACAAGTTTTAGAACCACAAGCAGAAAGCAAAGCTATTGAATTAAATTATTCAGGGCATACAGAGCCTTGTGGAGAATTTATTGGTCACCCAAGTTATCCCTGTGAACGTTGTGGCTTTTCTTATTATCAGCATAATGGGTAAAGGGTATGGCTTGATTAAGGTTTGTTGGTGCTTTAGATTTTTTCGATGATTGCTTTTCTCCAAAAGTAAATTCCAAAAACACAAGTAACTATAGCAAACATAATTCCGTTTTCGCCAAGCCAATGTTCAGATCCTTCATTCTTAATTGTCAATTCAGGTAATATTTTTTGAATATAGACATTACTTACTGCGTGAAATATAACAGCAGGCCATAGACTTTTAGATTTAAACGCATAGTAGGTCATAATAAATGACATAGAAATAATTACTATAAAGAATGTTATAAATTCTAACATCACATTATTACTATAGTACAAAAGCAATGGCCAATGCCAAGCAGCCCAAATGAATCCACTAAATACAGATACACCAGTAAAAGAAAGTACCTTTCGTAGCTCATAAATAAAAAAACCTCTCCAGCCAATTTCTTCACCTAATGTTGTGGCTGAAGCTCTTATCACTTCTACTGTTGCTAATAAGATTATGGCTATAATAGTTATAGACGCTGTATTTAATGTTCCTATTCCAAACAAACCAAGTTCTTTTCCCCAATCTGTAATTACTTCTTCGTTGGCTAAGCTTCCGAATCCAAAAATCCAAATGAGTATATATGTGATTATACCATATAGAGCAGGAATAAAATATGATCGTCTGATATATTTCCAATTTCCCCAATTCCAATTTAGGGATGAAATTTTGCGCCCTTTTATTTTTAAGGTAATAAATGCAGCAATTGCAGGACACCACATTATAGCACCAACATATATCCTTGAAGGGTATAATTTAACTATAGCATAATGTAAAGGTGAAGTAAGAGTAATGACTAGGGTGAGAAACAGAAAGATTGTTTTCCAAGCTTCTTTACGTTCCGATACATTTTTAAGCATTTTGTTTTTGTGATTGGTTTGTCTTAGGAAGACGAAGTGATCCAGGATTTGTTACATTTTCTCTAACAGCCTGTATAGCATTTAGTCATGTGTTTTTAGTTGCTGTTTTTCGGTTAAGAACTGGCGTTAGCAATTCCGAGTGGATTCGGACGTAGTCTAATCCTGCGTAATTGTGGTTATCAATTGTTGTGCATAGTTATTTTTTTGATTTGTATATCGCACCATAGTAGACAATTCCTTTCGGACTAGTCGATTTGTAAACGTAACCGTCGTTGTCTAAAAGTTTTAGGATTTCAACCTCAATATTTTCTCCTATTAAAATTTTCAGGTTGTCATCAGACATTCTTTTGTAAGTTAAAGTATAGGTAGAATTTGATGTCCAGTTAATGCTATAAATCTGCCTACTTTTATAACTTATTTCTTTTTGTGTTTTCTTTCTCCGTTTAATTTTCGTGTCCTGATGATTTATATGATGATAGCTAAAATTCCCTATTCTGAATTTTGAGCATTGCTCAATTTCTTTTTCGTTTAGTTTTAAATTTTCAAATTCAGGATTTATAAAAGAGAATGTTAAGTTTCCACATCTGCCAATTAAAGGACCATCTTTAGGATAATCAAAAGTCTTTATATAATCGACAAGTTGGTCAATATTAGATTGATTCTTATGAGTTGTTTTTTTCTTAATCAATTTTACATTGGTTATTCCATTTATACTATCTGCACAGATTTCAAGTGTCACATAATCGACAATATCAACCCCATCAATAAAGTATCTTGTCATTATTTGTGAATGTATATTGACAGAGAATAAGAAAACTCCAAGTAGTAATATTTTATTCAATTCGCGATTATTTTTAATTATGCGCAACTGCAGGGTTAAACGTAGTTCTGATTAGAGAATGAAAAGATAATAAATTCTTAAGCAATAATCAGAGAATAGGTCTTCCTTATACTCTCTGATTATTGATCGTCAATTAGCTTGGCGTAAGCGAAGCGTAAATTGTAGAATTTATTAGATTGGGAATTCGAGAAGCAGGATGAAATTACCTTTAACCGACGATGTCGCACGTTTTGGCACGAAGCCCTCTGAAGGCGATATTTTTGGGATAGGCTTTATTGGTAATTTGGTTTAACCCTGCAGATGATAGCACGTTTACTTTAAGGTGCATTGTCTGCGAAGCAGCGCAGATTAAAGTTCGCCTTTGGCGAATGTGCTATCATCGGTTTTGTGTATGGTTAGTTGCGTGGTTAAGCAACTAATTTAGCAAATAAATCACAGATAGAATATTCCGCAGGAATGTTCGTAAGTCGGCAGTGACCTAGTAATTAATTATACACAGTGTTGTGTGTAGTTTTTTATTCATTTACACTTCCTTTAAGCAATTTATTCAATTCCGGATTGTTATTCCAACCACCTGATTCTTTCATTGAAATTAAAAGGTATTTTTTTGCATCTGCTAAATTCCGAGTAACACCTTTAACAGTGGCGTTTTTCCAAGGTTTTTTATCATCAGTCAGTAAGTACTCAAAATAGTATTCGTGTCCAAGAGCTTCTATAATAACAAACCATTCAGAATCCCATTTGTCCTCCGTTTGTAAAACTAATCTTGAGTGAGATGTCAATCCCCAAATTTCAGTTTCTTTGAAATTGTCATTTATAATTTCAATAAATTTGAGCATATTTCTTCCTCTTTCAACCCAAACAGAATTACTTTTATCTTTCGATATTTCTGTATAATATTCTTCGAGTGTCTTTCCTTTATTTTGCTTTGTATTTGCTAAAAGTGGCATTGTATTATGAGTTTTTATGATACTTCCCCATCTAATCCATTCCAAATCAGAGTTTCTTTTTCCAATTTCGAAAATTCACGAAATAGTTGTCCGAGTTTATTCAATTCCGCTGGTGTGCATTGGATATTAAATTCAGATATGGATTTTTCGAGACCGTCTTCATTGTTATTCAATCTAATTCCGACCAAGCATTCACTCGTATGTTTTATTAATGAAAACTCGCACTTAAAATAGAATGCAAATCTATCTTCAGGTTTTTCCGAACCCAATTCCCATAAATATTTTTTCTCGTCTTTGAATGGAAAATCTTCAAGAATGCCTGCTAACTTTTTAAGTCTATCTGCATTGTCATAAAACTCAAGTTGTCCTACACTTTCTCCATTCGTAGCCTTAAATATCAAATTAATATGATAAGGTTCTTCATAAGGTTTTCGAATTATTTTAATTGACTTTTCCAATTATCAGCAGGTTCGTTTTAATTACACACAACAAAGGGATATACTTATCCTTTATAAATATAAATTTAGTGCAAAAACCCACAATAACAAAGATTTAGATGTTTACAAACGACTACAAATATTTACAAACGAAATTAAATAGGTAACTACCGATTAAAATTTGTCAGCCATCCCATCTTTGCCTTGTTGAATCATTGACGGTTCAATAGTATTAACTGTTTAACAATTAAATTTTAGAACACATGAACACATTAAAAAACAAAGTACAGTTGATTGGTAATTTAGGAAACGACCCAGAAATCATTAATCTTGAATCTGGTAAAGTATTGGCCAAATTCTCCATTGCTACAAACGAAAGTTACAAAAATGCCAACGGAGAGAAGGTAACCGATACCCAATGGCACAATATTGTAGCCTGGGGAAAAACGGCTCAAATTGTAGAAAAATTTGTAACTAAAGGTAAAGAAGTAGCTATAGAAGGAAAACTGACCACACGCTCCTGGGAAGATAAAGATGGTATGAAACGTTATACCACAGAAGTGGTTTGTAACGAGCTCTTAATGCTTGGTAAATAATTACAAGGCGCACATAACGAAAAGAGCCGCAATTTGCGGCTCTTTTTTATGCTACTTTTTTTATAAGATCAAAGCAAGGACATTTTTTACAGCGTTTGCATTCTGCCTTTTTATACTTTTTACAGCACTTAGACTTTACTTCACCTAAGCTTTCAATACCTGAGTTTTCAAGTATTTTTATGCGTTCCTTCTTTAGTGCTTTGTTCTTTTTCTTTTTGCCCATATCGACACGTGTATCAACACGACAAAAATAGCTATTTTAATTTATTCTAAATAAATTTTAACATTACAGGCCTTGACCTGGAGTTTGTGCGGCAGAACTTACCGTGAGTTGTTGTATGTCTCGGTCAAACAAATAAAGGCCACCCTTATCGTCGCCAATCATGTTAATTTTATCTAAGATGGTTCTGGCAACAGCTTCTTCTTCTATTTGCTCGGCAACGTACCACTGTAGAAAGTTGTGTGTTGCATAGTCTTTTTCTTGAAGCGATATATGGACAAGCTCATTAATACTTTCGGAGACAAAAACTTCATGTTCTAGTAGTTTTTGAAACATTTCTTGAAAAGAATTAAAAGTAACATTAGGTGCATTTAGTTCAGAGATTAGCGCATGGCCACCACGCTCGTTAACAAATTTTACAAGCTTTAACATATGCTCACGCTCTTCATTAGACTGATCGTACATAAAATTTGAGATGCCCTCTAGGCCCTTTACTTCGGCCCAAACGGCCATTGCTAAATATACCTGAGACGATTCCGCCTCAATACGTATTTGTTTATTTAATGCAGCTTCTATTGATTTTGATAACATAACCCTTTAGTTTTCTATAAAAATAATAACTAATAACTTAAAACTTAGTTAATAGTTTATAATATTGATTATTAATATTTAATCTAATTTGGACTTGATTTTTGATTTTACGTCATAATTATTTCATATTTGTAGCTCTAATGAGAACAACAATAGTACATAGAGCACCAAAGTCACTGATATGTCAGTGGGATTATCGTGGAAATAGTATCGAATTATTTCAACGAGCAAGGACGTTATGTATCTATTTTAGTCATCATTAACAGATGATTTAGACTTAAACCATATATTATAGATAAAAAAAGCGTCCAAGAAATTGGGCGCTTTTTTTATCTATAAACAAAGCGATTGATAGAAATAAACATGAAAACTCAAAAAAAATATCTAAACTAATTGAAACAAGATTTTAAAAACTAAAATATAAGCTTTGAAGATTAAGCAATTGGGAGACAAACGTTTGCGAAAAACCTTCAAGTATCTGCATAAAGCGGACAGGATTTCCTCTGTTTAAAAACGAATATAATCATTTGATAATCAATTAATTAAATTGAAATTTTATTTGGAAGTTTCAAAAATTCAACTTTATATTTGCACCGCAGAATCAAACAAACAGATTCGCACTAAAAAACAACAATAACAAAAACAAGAAGCCATGCTAAAGCATTGTATAGCATTTCAAAATTTTACCCAGCCAAAAAGTATGGTTGGAAGTGACCTCGAGTCGTATAAAAAATGGCTTCGGTATATTTCTGAAATATCTGCTTATAAATAGGCAGTTATCTTCCAGAAAAAAATCCGAAGCAATAAAACTGTTTCGGATTTTTTTATGTCTCAATATTAAGATTTAATCAAAAACAAACAGTTTTAAAAGCATCCATTAAAGGCGATGCGTTTAAGACAGTATTAACTATTGAATAAAGGAAAAATGGGAAATATATTACAAAACATACACTTGTTTAGGGCAATTGAAGCTTACCCTTGGGAATTAGAAAAAGCAGTAGAAGCATTACACTACGCTTTGTCTTACGACCCAGAAAATGCTAAAGCGTTGCATTTAATGGCAAAAGTATATGCAGAGCAATTGGGTGATTACGAAGCAGCTAAGACATATTACGAAAGTGCCTTGGCGAGCAGATTGGATTTAACAGATATTTATCCAGACTACATACGGTTGTTAACCAATAACGAGGACTTTGAAGAGGCTCAAAAAGTTATTGATTTTGCCAAGACTGTAAAAGGAATAGATAAAGCTGGTATAGCGCTGGCACAAGGTCAGTTGTTTGAGAGTATGGCTCAGTTTGAAGACGCAGAACGTGCTTTAAAAGAAGCAAAGCAATTAGCGTTGAATGATGATTTTATAAGTTTTGTTGATAATGTGTTGTCTCGTGTAAAAAAGAAAAGAAAAGCACAGGCAAACGAAAATAGAATATTAGAAAATCAGGCCAAAAAAGAGACTGAAGCACAGCCAAAAAGTTGGTTTCAGAATCGGTTGAATAATTTATTGTAATGAAAAAGAAAGGAGAATGAAAAAGCGCTAGTACTAACTAGCGCTTTTGGTTTTAGAATAGAATTCTATTTTTTAACCAATTCAAACCTAAAATCTATATCAACTTCGTTAGATAATTTATTAGCAACAATTTTTGGGATTTCAATATCAAAATCTGAGGCTAAAACTTTGAAACTACCTGAAATAATAATTTTTTCATCTTCCTTTTTTAGGGTTAAAGGAATGTCTTCAATTTGTTTTGTGACTCCATGAAATGTTAATGAGCCATCAATTTTAGTGTTACTTTCTTCATTGCTTATATCATCAAAATCCAAACTATCTATTTTTCCTTTAAAAGTAGCTTTTGGATACTCATCAGATTCGGCATAATTTTCATTAAAGTGCTCTTCCATTAAAGCATTTTTAAATCGGAAACCTTTTACTAAAGCTAAAGCTGCAAATTCTCCGGTTTCAGTATTTAAAATTGCAGTAACAGCATTGTTTTTTGCAGCAACTTCTTCAAAAGAAGGTACAGAAGCTTCAAAATTTAATTGACCTGTTTTGGTTAGGTATTTGCTTTGAGCGATTGCACTTATGCTTGTTGAGAATAGTGCTAAAAATATGATCTTTTTCATAACATATTACTTTAGTTTTCTAACAAACCTTCTTGTTCCCATTGCACAACAAGATCTATTAAGTTTTGTGGTAATCTTGGGCCTCCAAACGGCATTACAAAACCTGTATCTGTTGTAGAAATGCGGCCAATTAAATCTCTATTTTCTATAGCATCTACAACATCGTCATAAGTTACTAGAGAATTTGGTGCTCCGTTAATTGGAGGATTATTGTGGCATGAAATACAATTGGTGTCAATAATAGATTTTATATTGTCTTCGTAGGTTACAAATTCTTCAATAATAACATCTTCTGTTAAGTCATCTTCACTGTTATACGAACAGTTAGTTAAACAGAGTAAACTTGCAAAATATAAGAGGTATTTAAACTTCATAATTACTAATTTTTAAAATACTCGACTTAAGTTAAAACCAAAATAGATGTTACCATCACTCCAATCTCCTGTGGCTTGACCAAGAAAACCATTGGTATTCATGGCTTGCGCGTTAGAGAAGTGCATTTGAAATACATGTCCGCCAGTTTCTAAATCAAAACCAATAGAAAGTGGGTTTTTAAATGGTGAGCCATCAGCTCTGTTTAGATGCCACCCATAATCTAGGTTAATAGACCAACGTTTGCCTAGTTTATGTCTTCCGCCAAAACCAATAGCATATTGTGAGTTGAGCTGTTCATTATAAGTCACAAAATTGTCATGAAAAAATGTTGGTGCCACTTCCAATGACAATTTTGAACTTATTTTTTTGGATATAAGCAACTGTGCTGTATAACCAAGGCGATCCCTGAATTCTAACTTCGGTAAATTTTCTTTTTCTAATGCGGTATTTATTAAAATTGAATTATAGGCAACTATGGTAAATGGAAAACCATTTTCTTTTTGTCTTACTAATCTATATTTAGCTGAAGCTTCATAAATTTTTTGGAATGAGCTACGAGATACACTTACATTCACTGCATCGCTTATGCCATACACAAAATTCAACATGGTGACAGCATCATCTAATCCAAAGAAACTGTCAAAACCATTTTCAATACTACCAAACCTATGTGAAACAACAAAGGTTAATTCTTTTTTTGCAACAAGCTTGGTAGATTCAAAGTTTACAATTTTCAAACCTTTGAAAGCTGCAGTTGCATATTGGTCGCCAACAGAATCAGTGTCAATTTCACTCAGCAAATCATCTTCTTGTGCTGTTGAAATTTGACATGCCAATAATATAACGAGTATATGTAAGTATCTCATTTTTAAATAATTAAATTATGTAATTCAGATTATTTCTTAGTAGGAATTTTTTATAAATTATTGCTTTACAAATCGTTTGGTTTCTTCTCCATTTTCGGAAGAAATTTTAACTATATACAGGCCAGTCTCCCAATCAGCTACATCTATTTGAGTTAAATTATCAGATGTTATAGATTGTATAAAAACCTGCTTACCTAGTATATCAAATATTTCAATAGCTCCTTCGGTGATAGCAGAGTTAAACTCAATATTCAAAATTGAGTTTGATGGATTAGGGTAGAGTCTTAAACTGCTTTCTTGTTCAAAATCATTAATTCCTAATGTGCTCCAAAAAGCGACACCATTTTCAGATCCATCTCCTGTATATTCAAATGGAGGCGCAACGTTAATAAATGTTCCTACGTCCCAAACTCCTGCAGCAACAGCTACACTTTCTCTTTGGTGGCCAGCACTTCCCCATTGCATATAATCTATCATAGCTGCACTAGACGCAAATGCTGCGCTTGTGTATAAACCAAACTCGCCATCGGCAGGAGCAAAATTTACAGAGCTTCCAAAGCTAACTTCTTCTCCTGGGTCTAAACTTGTAACAGTTGTCATTGAGCTTACTTGACCATAAGCTGGAAAATTACAAAGCCATAAACCTGAGATTGGTTCGTTTGAACCTCCAAAGTTTTTTAGAGTTACAGAATTTGTGGCAGGATCTAATCTTAAAATTCTTACCTGTGCAGAAATGCTTAAGGTAAAAACCATTGTAAATACAGCGGTTGTCAATGCTTTTAATGTGTAGTTTCTTTTCATGATGTTGCTTTTTAGTTGATATTAATTATTGATTATAGTGCATTGATCTAATTTTACTTGTTCTAATAAGTCGTCATAGCCAATAACACGCCCTTTTATTTTTGCTTTTTCGTTCTTGTTTAATGAGGTTTCAAGATTGTTAGAGAATTGACAGAATACCTTATCATCGATGGTTATGTCATTACTGTTGATGTCTGTTATGAATCCTGAAACTTCAATCGTTTTGTTTAAAAATTTTTGCTCTGCAGAAGTAGAATTCTCTGAAAATAGTTGATTGATTTGAGCAGAAGACATTGTAAATTCTGCTTGTTCACTTTCAATATCCCTATGATCTTGATAAATATAATTGTAGCCTATAACAGCTGTTATTATAAGAACTATTATTAAAGCTATCCAGTTACGTTTCAAGGTCATTATTAGTTACAGTTATTAAAATATTGTAGTCTATCATCATCACCTACAATAAAATTGACTTCAGTTGTATCGGTGCAATTTTTAATTTCTTGAAGTATCCAATTATTATTACATAATGGTAGAGCAGGGACATCAATTATTATTTCTAAATTATTGCCTAATCCAGAAGCAATCCAAGTACCATAAACGGTTGTTGTATTCCAATATACAGACATAGTACCATCACTAAAGAAATTAAAATTGTAATTATAATAGGCGTTGTCATAGTCAATGGCATTACGTTTTAATCGGTTAACATTCCAATCGGAACAATTAACGAGTAAGTTCTCAATTTCTAAAATGGTGCAATCATTACAATCATCATCACTGTAGTCATAATCATCATCTTCATCGCAAGAGTCAATGGTATTTTCAATTGCCACTTCTAGATCATCAAAATTATTTATTGTGGTTACAGATCCATTAGATAGAGTAACTGTAATAGGAAAATTAAAAGTCGTGATAGTATTATCATTAAGATTACCAATGAAGCTGAATAGTTCGTTGTCAGTTTCAATAGTTTCGGTGTCTAATAATTCGTTGTTTGGATTAAAGATGGAGGCCTCTATAGGATAATTAAAATCTATACACTCAATATCATTATCTGCTTCGTTTTCACCATTACAGCTATTGGTATAGGTATTAAATTCCGCTAAACTATTGATAGTAACTTCTGAAAAATCATTTAAAACAATGGTTATAGGAAATGAAATATTTAAAGTGTCCGAATCTGAGTCTGATTGGTCAAATACACACTCAATCACTGCATAGTCTTCCTGAGAGCCTACCTCAATTTCTACACCATTAACAGTAACTGTATAAGGAAAAGCAATATCAAAACAATTGGCTCTATCTACAATATTGTCTATAGACCCATCATTAGACGTTGTACGCTCAATTAATAGTGCAATATTAGAGTTTGCTTCTAAAATCTCATCTTCAGGTGTTTGTATAAACTCTGTTTCCTCTTTTCTACAAGAAAAAGCAATTGAAGTGAAGACAAGTAGAATTAATAATGTTTTTATTTTCATGATGGCTTAAGGTTTTAGTGCCATTTAATATATAACAACTCACTTTTAAAAACTACTGAACTTTTTCAAAAAAAATATTTCAATACCTTTACACAAACTCTATAACCTTGCCTAAAGACCTTAGCGAAAATATCTGTGAAGAAGCAGCATTTGAGCGTATTTATAACAAATACTCAGATGATGTGCACAATTTTTTGTACTATAAATATGGTTCTAAGTATAATCCCAAAGACAAAGCACAGGAAGCTTTTATAAAATTATGGGATAATTGTAAGCAGGTAACTTTTGCAAAAGCCAGGGCTTTTTTATTTACGGTTGCAAATAATTTGATGCTGAATGAAATTAAACATCAAAAGGTGGTTTTAAACTATAAAAAGGAACAGCCTAAAAATTATTCTAACGAAACGCCAGAGTTTATAATAGAGCAGGAGCAATATCTAAGCAAGTACAAAAAGGTCCTCGCTAGTTTAAAGGAAGAACAGCGGGTAGCATTTTTATTAAGCAAGGTTGAAGGGAAAAAGCATAGTGAGATTGCTGATATGCTAGGTGTTACTCAAAAAGTGGTAGAGTATAGAATTTATACAGCTTTTAATATCCTAAAAGAGGAGCTTGAAAATTTTAAAATAAAATAATAAGGAGAATTGAAACCTGAGTTGTTATATGTTTAAGGAGTAAATTTTATGATTAAAGACGAGTTATTAAAAAAATGGCTAAATGATGACCTTACAGATGCTGAAAAAGAAGCATTTAGTAAGCGAGAGGATTTTGCCTTTAATCAAAAGATAGTTGAAGATTCAAAACACTTTAAAGCTTCGCAATTCTCTAAAGTTGATGATTTTGAAACTTTTAAAACGGAATATAAAGCTAGATCATCTGTAAAACGTCTTAATTGGCTAAAACTTGCTTTAAGAATAGCAAGTATTTTGGTTGTTGGTTTTGCTATTTATTTCACAATGTTTACGAATGAAGGTGTAGTTAAAGAAAGTACTCAATTAGCAGAAAAAACTACCATAAAACTCCCTGATTTATCTAGTTTAACCATGAATGCTGATTCTGAAATTACATTTGATAAAAAGTCATGGAACGATAATAGACAATTAAATCTAAAAGGTGAAGCCTATTTTAAAGTTGCCAAGGGAAAAACGTTTGATGTTATGACTGAAAATGGTGTGGTAACTGTAGTTGGTACTGAATTTAATGTAAAAGCGCGCTCCAATTATTTTGAAGTAAAATGTTATGAAGGAATCGTAAGAGTTACTTCAGATACAATCACTAGACAATTGTTGGCAGGCGATATGTTTCGTATATTAAATGATAAGTTTAGCCAAGATAAGATAGAAGCAAACCAACCTGAGTGGGTTGAAAATAGAAGCAGTTTTAAAGCTGTTCCGTTGAGGGAAGTTATCTTTGAGTTAGAACGTCAGTTTAATGTAAAAGTTACTTTTGAAAAAACTAATACATTACGATTATTTTCAGGTGGATTTCCACACAATGATTTAGAGAAAGCACTATCAGCCATAACTCAACCTATGAATTTGACCTACGAAATTAGTTCATCCAACCAAGTGCTAATTTATGGCAATACAGATTAAGCAGTATATAATTGTACTACTTCTTAGCCTTAATTTTTCTTTCTGTGCCTTTTCGCAAGATACCGAGAGCAAGCAGTCTCTATCTGAAGTTTTGGCGTTGTTAGAGCAGCGTTATAAGGTTCAGTTTAATTATGCAGAAGATGTTGTTTCCAATATTTTGATAAAACCACCCCTAGAAACACTATCCTTAAAAGAGGCGTTGAACTATCTAGAAATTCATACCGATTTTTTATATCAACTTACGGATAACAATATGATTTTGGTAATTGTAAATGAAGCATCTTTAGATTTACAAAAATTATCTGAAGTTGTGGTTTCTGGATATATAGTAAAAGGAATCAACAAACTAAGCAATGGTTCTTTTGAGATAAAGGTTTCAGAATTTGATATCCTTCCAGGGCTAGTAGATACTGACGTACTACAGGCTGTACAAGCTTTTCCTGGTATACAGAGTATTAATGAGACGGTTTCAAATATTAACATAAGAGGTGGTTCTCATGACCAAAACTTAATTTTGTGGGATGATATAAAGATGTATCAATCCGGTCATTTTTTCGGACTTATCTCTATGTTTAATCCTCAGATTACGCAACGTGTTTCTTTAACAAAAAATGGTTCGCCAACAGAATTCACTGACGGAGTTTCGGGAACTATTTCTATGGAAACAGATAAAGATATTAATGATAAGTTTAAAGGAAATATTGGCGTTAATTTTATTGATGCTAATGGTTTTGTAGATATTCCTGTAAACGATATATCTTCACTTCAGGTTGCCGCAAGAAAGTCTTTAAGCGATTTTACAGAAACGCCTACTTACAACAATTTTTTTGAGCGGATTTCCCAAAATACGGAAGTTGAGAATAATACCATGAGTATCACAAACTCTGATAAGACATTCGATTTTTACGATGCTTCACTACGTTGGATTTATAAGATAAATAAGAATGAAATATTGAGAATTAATTTTATAAATGTTGCTAATGAGTTGGTCTTTAATGAAAATACTACAATTAATTCTGTTGAAGATTCCAGAGAGAGTAGTCTGTCTCAAAATAGTATAGCAGGAGCAATCTCATATTCTAAAACTTGGAACACCAAATGGCAAACCGTATTAGAAGCTTACGAAACGGATTACAAGCTAAAATCCATAAATGCCAACATCTTAGATTCGCAACAGTTTTTACAGGAAAATAAAATATCTGAAACCAGCTTAAAGCTCAAGACTAAATATAAGTTTAATAGTACACTACAATTGCTTGGTGGTTATCATTTTGTAGAAACAAAGGTTACCAATTTAGACGATGTAGACACACCTCGTTTTAGGCTACTGGTATCTGAGGTTGTAAGAACTCATGGAGTCTTTTCGCAACTTTCATATAAGTCTAATGATAAAAAAACCAATCTTGCTACAGGTTTAAGATACAATTACATAGATAAGTTTAGCAAACATCTTTTAGAACCAAGACTGAGTTTTTCGCATAAGTTTTTAGATTTTTTTTCTGTTGAGGTTTTAGGTGAATTTAAGCATCAAAACAGTTCTCAGATTATAAATTTTCAGAATGATTTTTTGGGTATAGAAAAACGGAGATGGCAATTGTCTAACGATAACGATATTCCTGTGATACAAAGTCGTCAAGCGTCTTTGGGTTTGTCTTACAGCAAAAACGGGTGGTTGGTTAGTGCAGAAGGATATTACAAAAAGATTAAAGGTATTACTACGCAAAGTCAGGGCTTTCAAAATCAATATGAATTTGTAAGAACAAGCGGATCTAATGAAGTTAGAGGTCTCGATTTTATAGTTAGAAAGCGATTGAACAATTTCAACTCTTGGTTAAGTTATTCTTTTATGAACAGCGATTACACGTTTAGCGATTTACCAGAATCAACTTTTCCAAGTAACTATGATATCAAGCATGCCATTACACTGGGTACAAATTACACTTCAGGTAAGTTAAAAGTGTCAGCAGGCTTAAATTGGAATTCTGGTAGACCAACGACAACACCTGTTGATGGAAATGAAATTATTAATGGCGAAATTAATTATAATAATACGAATTCATCTAAACTCAAAGATTATTTGAGAGTTGATGCTTCCGCATTGTACAACTTTAAGTTGAGTACTAACTTAAATGCCAATTTAGGGCTTTCTATATGGAATCTTTTAAATAGGGAAAACGTTATAAACAGTTTTTATCGTATTAATAATAACACAGTAACAGAAGTACAGCAAAAATCATTAGGGACAACACCAAATCTAATGTTTAGAGTTAATTTTTAAAAGAAAATTTCTTGGGCTAACCGGAAGGTATTGGCATGTGCATCTACAATAATTTTTATATCTGGGGAGTAACCGCCTCCCATACTACACATTACAGGAATACAAAGGTCTTTGCAAGTTTGTAAAACAAAACGGTCGCGTTCTTTACAACCATCAATACTCATTCCGAGTTTGCCTAACTTATCGGAAGCGATAACATCAACACCACATAAATAGTATATAAAATCTGGTTGCTGCTTGTCTATAAGTTTTGGAAGCGTGTCTTTTAGAATTTTGAGATAGGTATTATCGTTGGTGTCATTATCTAATGCAATATCTAAATCACTTTGTTCTTTTTTAAAAGGATAGTTACTTTTACCATGCATAGAAAAGGTAAATACAGAACTGTCATTTTGAAAAATTTCAGCAGTACCATTGCCTTGATGTACATCTAAGTCTACTATGAGAACTTTATTTACCAATCCTTTATTTTGAAGATAACGTGTGCCAATAGCTTGATCATTGAGCAAACAAAATGCTTCACCACGATTGGTGTAAGCGTGGTGAGTGCCACCTGCGATATTCATGGCAATACCATACTTTAGAGCATATTCACTTGCCTTCATAGTACCATCTGCAATAATGACCTCGCGCTCTACCAAAACCTCGCTGAGCGGAAATCCTATTTTTCGTGCTGCTCTTTGGTCTAAAGTAATGTTCACTAAATCATAATAATACTCCGGTGTATGTACGGTAAGGATGTATTTGTCATTTGGTTTCTCTGGTTCAAAGAAATTATTGCCACTACAAGTGCCTTCGTGGAGTAGTTGTAGTGGCAATAATTCATATTTCGCCATAGGGAAACGATGCCCTTCTGGTAATGGATGTTTATAGATTGGGTGGTATGCTATTTTTAGCATATAAAAAATCAACTTTTCTATTAATTTAGAGATAAAGATTTTTCTTCAAAAATAAACGTACCATCATTAGTAATGCCTTCTATAAATAAGGTGATAGGAACTTGTGGCTTTAGAATTTTAGCTTCTAAATTTCCTTGATTGTCAAGAATTAATTCTGGTTTCCAATCAATGGTACCATAACCCTTAAAGAAATCATCATTATAAGATTGATATTTAGGCACATAAAACTTTTTCTTTTCACTGAAAATTAGCGGTAGTTTATAATCTTGGGCAGTTAGTTTGTTTGCAGAACTATACATGCTTTTTTGAGAAGTCCATATTTTTAAAATGCCATTAGCACCTCTGGCACCACCACCAAAACCAGTCCTGTTAATTTCAATACGATCGATATCAGCCATAGGGAAACGATACAAAAAACTAGTACTTGTTAAGGGAACATCATTGTAATAAACGAGCATCCCAGAACCACCTGCCAAAACACTACCGCCACCTCGTCCGTTAAAGAAAGTAAGCTCTTGGTTTTGAGGATTGAAACTGGCAAAGATTCTATTAGAAAATAAATAATCTTCTAAGTATATAAAGGTTTGCTTATCTAGTTCAGATGGAATCTTGACATTTACAAAAGCATGAGTTTGTAGTTTTCTAGCTTTAACCAATTGCTTATCAAAGCTAGATTCTACAACGACTTCATCGAGTTTTTGTACTTCATTAAAATTAAAGTCCGAAGGAGCAATCATATTAAGACTTTCACTTATTCTATAATTATATCGTGGCTTTAGAGGATTAACCTTTGTTAGTAAGTTTGGTATTGTGCTTGGAAAGGTTTGCACATATAATTGTGCGGGTAAAAGATCGTTGGATGCGTTTATTCTCGAAATAAAAATTTTATCATTGCTTACAGGAAAGCTACTATCAAAAATTATACTTTTATTACCATCAGAGGTTTGTTTGTACTGTGGAGGATTTTCTTTTGAGTGGTGTAAAACAAAGACATCATTTAAATGGTCTTGGTTATTAATATTACCTTTTATAAGAATACCTTGCTCAAAAGGATGTGGTAATTTCTCAGGCAAAAACATGTTGTTCCAATCATAGCTACTCCAACCTTGTGTTATTAGGAGATTATCAAGATCAAATTGTTTTTTCTGATCAATATTATCAAAATAATATTTACTGTTTTCAATGTAGCCATTTAAGTAAGGCTGAAGAAAGGTTTGTGAAATAAGGCAGTTGTGTCTATTATAAGATTCTGTTTCTTGAGGTAATGTAGAGACACTAATATTATGGAACTGCTGGGTATCTACAGCTTTAAAATTCAATTTTATCTTAAGTGAATCTCCAAAGCCAGTGGCAGTAACTTTATCTGAAGTTTTAATGTTGATTCCTTCATAATTAAAGAACATACGCTCTGCAATAGGTTTGTCATTTTCATCAAATAAGGTGATGATGTTTGTACCAGTCGGAATACTATTAAATTCAATAACCTTGTTTACAACAGGCGCATCGGTAAAATAGATGTCCATAACTTCATAGCCATTGCCATTGTGAATCAAAAGCGTATGTCTTTTACTTTTAATGTTGTCAAAAGTGTCTTCGTTGGTTGTTACAGAAACATAAAGCTTGGTCTTTAATCGTTTTACAGAAAGAATAATGCCGTTTTTTTCTACAGGTTGCCCTAGCGGAAAACTAAAATCTTCATTTGCGTGATTTATTTTAACAGTGTAGTTGGTTTTAGTATCTGCAATCAAGAAAAAGGAACTAATGCCAAGTTCGTTAGTGGTGAAAGCTGTTAATACTTTATTGTTTTGATCGACAACTTCGCCTTTTGTATTTGACACACCAAAACCTTGGCTATCTTTTACTATCACACCAACTTTATTTAAAACACCATTGAGCAAGTGCCCGCTTTCAGGAAGAAACTGTGCGTCTATAGCGTTATTGACTATTGGTTTTTTAATAAGGGTTTCAGTTTCTGGGTCAATAATACGTATAGATTCGTTATAATAGTTAGGTTCATTAAAGTTACGCATCCAATTGGTGTAGGCTTTTATGTTATAATAGCCAGAATCGAATAAAGAGTCTACATCAAATACATTAGAAGCTATACCATTATTTACTCGAATGAGTTTTTGTTTAACAATTTTTTGGTTAGAATTTTCAATACTAACATATAGGTTGGTGGTTAATAATGAAGGTTTTTTATCTCTTTTATCCAATACATAAGCAGTAAAACCGATGGACTCACCTTTTATATATGTAGACTTATTAAGATGTAGATAGACAATCTCTCTAGGAGCATCAATGTAATCCTCGTAGGTGTCAATAATTTCTTTTTTGGATTGGGAGTATGTAAATCCAAAACCAAAAAGTAATAGAATGAAAAAATGAAGCAAAGGGGTAGTTGAGAGGTATTTCATAATAGCTGATTTTCAATAAAAATACCAAAAAGCATCCCATAAGTAAAAGACTTTAACTTATCTTTAGTCCATTAGAGACACCCTCAACATCAGGGTTTACAAACACCAAATTTCCATTCTCGTCCTGGGACATTAATATCATACCTTGGCTTTCAACACCTCTCAACTCTCTTGGTGCTAGATTCACTAAAACAGTAACGCGTTTACCAATAACGTCTTCTGGTTTAAAGCTCTCTGCAATACCTGAAACAATGGTGCGCGTATCTATACCAGTGTCAACCTTTAGAACTAAAAGTTTTTTAGCCTTTGGCATTTTTTCAGCTTCTAAAATAGTACCAACGCGTAGATCTAATTTTGTAAAGTCGTCAAATGTAATCTCTTCTTTTTGAGGCTCTACTTTTTTGTTAGCTGCCTCATTGGCTTTTTTGCTGGCTTCAAGCTTGTCTAATTGTTTCTGAATAGTGTCGTCCTCAATTTTAGAGAACAATAATTCTGGTTTTCCGGTTTGAATGGAATGTCCAGCAGGAAGTAAAACATCCTTTGTAGAAATGTCTTTCCATGTTAAATCAGATTCAAGTGCAGAATGATTTAGAATCGACTTTAATTTTAATGAAGTAAACGGTAAAAAAGGTTCACTTAAAACAGCGAGTGAGGCAGCAATCTGCAATGCAACAAACATGACCGTTCTGGTACGTTCTTCATCCGTTTTAATGGTTTTCCAAGGTTCTTCGTCTGCCAAGTATTTATTGCCAAGACGTGCTAAATTCATGAGTTCTTGGCTGCCTTCTCTAAAACGGTATCGTTCTATAGAACTAGCGATAACTGCAGGATAGGCTTTTACAGCGGTTAAGGTGTCATCGTCTATAGCCTTAAATTCTGCAGGCTGAGGAATCTCACCATTGTAATATTTGTTGGTAAGTACAGCCACCCGATTAATGAAATTACCAAAAATTGCCACCAACTCATTATTGTTTCTGGCTTGGAAATCTTTCCAGGTAAAATCGTTATCCTTGGTTTCTGGTGCGTTTGCGGTTAAGGCATAACGCAATACATCCTGTTGATTCGGAAAGTCTTCCAAATACTCTGGTAACCAAACCGCCCAGTTTTTTGAGGTTGACAATTTATTGCCTTCAAGATTTAGAAACTCATTGGCAGGAACATTATCTGGTAAAATGTATGAACCTTCTGCCTTTAACATTGAAGGGAAAATGATACAATGGAATACAATATTGTCCTTACCGATAAAGTGCACCAATTTAGTGTTTTCGTCTTTCCAATAGTCTTCCCAGTTTTTACCTTCACGTGTAGCCCATTCCTTTGTAGCAGAAATGTAACCAATAGGAGCGTCAAACCATACATATAGTACTTTGCCATCTCCACCTTCTACAGGAACAGGAATTCCCCAATCTAAATCTCTGGTAACAGCTCGTGGTCTTAAGCCATCGTCTATCCACGATTTTACTTGACCGTATACGTTAGGTTTCCAATCCTTTTTATGTCCTTTTAAGATCCACTCGCGTAAAAATTCTTCGTGCTTATTTAAAGGTAAAAACCAATGTTTTGTCTCTTTTAGTGTTGGCGTATTACCAGTGATTGCCGATTTTGGATTAATTAAGTCTGTAGCATTATGGCTAGTTCCGCAGCTTTCACACTGGTCGCCATAAGCTTCCTCATAACCACATTTTGGGCAAGTGCCTATAACAAAACGATCGGCTAAAAATTGATGAGCTTCTTCATCATATAATTGCTCGGACACTTCTTCAACAAATTCATTTTTATCATATAAGGTCTTAAAGAATTCTGAAGCTGTATCGTGATGTATTTTCGCTGAGGTACGCGAGTAGTTGTCAAAAGAAATACCAAAATCTTTAAATGATTTTTTAATAATTGCATGATATTTATCTACTATATCTTGAGGAGTTACTCCTTCTTTTTTTGCTTTTATGGTAATTGGCACTCCATGCTCATCACTGCCACAAATAAAAGCCACATCGTTACCTGTTAATCTTAAATATCTTGAATAAATATCTGCTGGGACATAAACACCTGCTAAATGACCTATATGAATAGGACCATTGGTATAAGGTAAAGCAGCTGTAATGGTATATCTCTTTGACATGAAGTTTGATTTTGCTAAGTCGCAAAAGTACATAATATATATACAGTTCTAAAAAAAATGTACATTTACAAAAAGCAGTTTTTATGGATTTAAAAAACTCAATACTACTTCTTTATTTTACACTTGGTTTAGGTATAATACAATATGCCTATGCTCAAAATCAAACGGATAATTCATTTAAAATGACCAATAATAAACTTATAAGACCAGCTTACCTAAAAGCTGGTGATACCGTTGCCATTGTTGCACCATCAGGAATTTTAAAAAATAGAGAACGTGAGATTAACCAAGCCGATAGTTTATTAAGAAGCTGGGATTTGAATGTTATTATTGGGGAACATGTATTTAGTGAAGACAACCATTTTGCTGGGACCGATGACGAGCGTTGCCAGGATTTACAAAATGTGATGGATAATCCCAAAGTAAGTGCTATTTGGTGTGCTAGAGGCGGCTATGGTACAGTAAGAATTTTAGATAAGTTGGACTATACAAAATTTAAGGAAAACCCTAAATGGGTTATTGGTTACAGCGATATTACAGCATTGCATAATCAATTACATAATCAAGGTTTTGAATCCCTGCACGCTTTGATGTGTGTAAGCTTAACTAAAGATATTACTGAGGTACAAGAATCCGTTGATACGTTTAAAGCGGCTCTATTCGGTAATACAACGAATTATGACCTAGAAGGTTCGAAGTATAATAGAGTAGGTAAAGCATCTGGTCAATTAGTTGGGGGTAATCTTACCATATTACACACCATGTTGGGTTCTAAGGAAAGTATAGATACCTCTGGTAAAGTTTTATTTATCGAAGAAATAGGCGAATACAAATATCATATTGATAGAATGTTGCAAAGTATGAAGCGCGCAGGTTATTTTGACAATCTTAATGGCTTAATCGTAGGAGATATGTCTAAACTGAGAAAAAACACCACGCTATGGGGAACGTCTATTGAGCAACTTATTCTCGATGCTTTGTCTGAATATAATTTTCCAATAGTCTTCAACATGCCAGCTGGTCATGAAGACGATAATAGAGCTTTGGTTCTTGGTAGAGAAATCACAATAAATGTGTCAAAAGAAAGAGGTACAATAACGTTTAACTAATTTAACATACTTTGGCTCAACACAATGAACTAGGTAAGAAGGGCGAACAACTAGCACTTGATTTTCTATTGGAAAATAATTATAAGATTATAGAGCGCAACTATCGTTTTGATAAAGCCGAAGTAGATATTATTGCTCAGAAAGGAAGTATTCTTGCGATAGTTGAAGTAAAAACAAGAAGTTCTTTAGATTTTGGAAGCCCGCAAGATTTTGTAAAACCAAAACAAATAAAAAATTTGGTTAAAGCGGTAGATGAGTATATAACTGAGAATAATTTAGATATGGAGGTGCGTTTTGATATTATTGCCATTGTGAAGAATGGCAAAGAATACGAAATCGAGCATTTAGAAAATGCCTTCTATCATTTTTAGAGGTAGATATTAGTTACAACTACTAAAAGACTGTAGAATAGAATATTCTGAACTTTTTCTTTGGTGTTTAAAGCTATAAATCTTTTAAACTCTTTTTTAATAACACTGTAAGAAAGTATTGAAATCGCTGAAACTATTCCCATTCCAATAAACCAATACAAAGACTCAGGATAAGGAAGCGTTGCATTTGTAACCAAGAAGAGAATAAGTAAAGTACTGGCAATAACAAAATGTTTTTCTTTTTTTGAATCCAGATTGTTCCTTAGTACAATATCTCTAGTTTTTCTTATAATAAGAGCTATTATTGCGGCTAAAAAAACTGTAGTAAATGTCATTTCTTTTTCTCTCCTTTTAAAAATTAAAGTTAACTATTCTTTTGAAAATTAAAAAGCTTGGTCGAATTTAGTTTTGTTAATATTTGTAAAAATTCATTTCGTCTATGTAGCGCCAGACTTTTTCAGGCAGCATGGGGCAAATATTCCTCCCTGCCTTAATTTCTTTTCTTATAAACGTAGAAGATAGTTCAATTATTGGCGCAGATATGTTAAAAATTCTTGGATGATTTTTAAATCGATTATCAATCTCACCATCAGACAATCTTGGGTAGACATATATGTCATAATTTTCTAAGATTACCTCGTAGTTTTTCCACTTATGAAAACTCTTTAAATTATCCTCACCCATAATTAGGGCAAATTTATAATCAGGAAACTTTTCTTCAAGATAAGTAAGTGTATCTATAGTATAGTTGGGTTGTTTTAAATCGAACTCAATGTCGCTAGGTTTTAATTTTAAATAGTCCTTTGTAGCCAGATAGACCATTTCATAGCGCTGTCTATTGTCCAATAAACTATTTTTTTTCTTAAAAGGACTTTGAGGTGTCACTACAAACCAAACCTGATCTAAATCACTATGCTCAGCAAGATGATTGGCAATGGTTAAATGACCAATGTGTATAGGGTTAAATGTGCCAAAAAACAATCCGACCTTCATGCTATTTGTTTATAAAATCAGAAACTAGACGATAGGCATTTTTTAAAGCTTCATCTAAATTAGAATTCACCACAATTTCGTCAAAAAGTGGTGCTGTGGCCAACTCTGCAGGTGCTTTTGCAACGCGCATGCTTATTTTTTCAGGGCTTTCCTCGCCGCGATCTTTTAGGCGTCTCACCAACTCATTTAAGTCTGGTGGTTTTACAAAAATTGCTAAAGTTTGTTTGGGAAATTTTCGCTTTATTCGTAAGCCTCCAGAGACATCAATATCAAAAATTACATGTTTTCCTTTTGCCCAAATACGTTCAACTTCAGACTTTAAGGTGCCGTAAAAATTATCTCTGTAAACTTCTTCCCACTCCAAAAACTCATCGTTTTTAATTTTGTTCTTAAACTCTTTCAGCGATAGGTAATAATAGTCTTTGCCATGAACTTCGGCACCACGTTTTTCACGAGAGGTAGCTGAGATAGAAAATTCTAAATTTAACTCTGGTTGCTTTAATAAATAACGAACAATTGTGGTTTTACCAGAACCTGAAGGTGCTGAAAATACAATAAGCTTGCCTTGTTTTTTAAATTCTTCTTTAGACACTTAATTTGTTTTTAATTAGAGCACATTCAATAATTGTTCCTTTATTTTTTCGAGCTCATCTTTCATTTGCACTACCAGTTTTTGCATGGGCGCATAATTAGATTTTGAGCCAATGGTATTGATTTCCCTTCCTATTTCCTGAGAGATAAAACCTAGCTTTTTACCATTAGAGTCATCAGAGTTTAGAGCTTTAATAAAATAGTCTAGGTGATTATCTAACCTTACTTTTTCTTCGGTAATGTCAAATTTTTCTATATAGTAAATGAGTTCTTGCTCAAAACGATTTTCATCAACCTTTTCTTTAATATCTGCAATGCCTTTTTCCAATCGTGCTCTAACACCTTCAATACGTTCAGGATCCATAGCAATGATCTTATCTAACAGTTGTTTTAGGGTATCAATTCTTTCGGTAAAATCTTGTTTTAAAATGGATCCTTCATCTTCTCTGTAGCTTATAATTTTAGAGATAGCTTCGTTAATGCCATTTTCTATGATATGCCATTCTTCTTCATCAATATCATCTCGCTCAGTTGTAACAGCATCGGGCAAACGGATTGCCATTTTTAGTAGCTCGGTTTCGTCACCATCAACCACATCCTTTAATTGTTTAATATATTCTTTCACAACCGTTTTATTGATTTTAGAGCTGGTATCTTCCCCTGTAATTTCAACATAAAGCGAAAAATCTACTTTTCCTCTTTCCAAATGATTGGCTAGAAGTTTTCTTATATCTAACTCTTTAGCACGATACATAGATGGCATACGTGCATTAACATCTAAGTTCTTACTATTCAGTGATTTTAATTCTATGGAAATTTTTTTGGTTGGGAGTTGTAAAACAGCTTTCCCATAACCAGTCATGGATTGTATCATTAAACAATGCGATTAAAGTTGGGCAAAGGTACAAAAATCAACGGTTCTTAAATTAATTTAAATTTTATAGGAACTCTTATGTACGCATAACAAGGTTTATTAACTTTGTTTGCCAAAACCAAGGACTTACCATGTACAAAAAACAATTTGAAATTCGCTGGAGCGATGTTGATGCCAATGGACACTTAGCTAATTCTGCCTATACCAACTTTATGAGTCATGCTAGGATGTCTTTTTTTAATGAACAAGGTTTTTCTATGCCAGAAATAATGAAGCATAATATTGGACCAGTTGTGTTTTATGAGCATATGTACTATTTTAAAGAATCCTTTATCGGTACGCCTATTACTGTTACCATTGAAGTTTCTGGTTTGAGTGACGATGGCATGTTGTTTTTGTTTGAACACAATTTTTACAACCATAAAGGCGACAACTTAGCCTATTGCGAAATGCAAGGTGCATGGATAGATTTAAAAGCTAGAAAACTGACGGGTTTGCCTGACGAATTATTAAGGTTGGTACATACATTTCCTAAGTCTGAAAACTATAAAGTTCTTACCAAAGAAGATACTAGGAAACATGGTGTGAGACCGAAGCCAATAAACCTCTAACAATCTTTAAAAGGCTCATGTTGTTTAAATGTTTTTATATGAACATTCTTTATAAAAGGCTTAAGAATTTTATTTGGTAGCGCATATTTGTGTCTGCAATAACAAGTTAAAGTCTTGGGTTGTGCACCTAGCGTACTTTTTATTTCAGAAGCTGTTCTGCCCAAATTTATTTGAGATGATTTTGTTTCTATACCTAACCGAACATAATCATTTAGAATTCTAGGATAGATTGCATATTCTTTATTATTTGAGTAATCAATACCAATAAAATGTGCATCGAGATGATCTCCATTTTGCATTGCTGATAAAAAACCAACCAACTTATCATTCAAAAAATAACCCTTAACGACAAATTTATCCTTGTATGTGTTTTTTAGGTGTATATAAGTATTTAGATTGAGTATCTGAGCATTAAAATCGGCATTATCTATGGTGTTTTGATATAAAGCTTGGAGTTCATCTAAATATATCTTAATGTCTTCCTCATTAAAGAATATAGTCTCTAAAATTTCACTCTTAGCATCAGCTCTATTGACCTTTACACGGTACTTAGATTTTAAATCCGAGGTGTAATCTTCAAAAGACTTCCACTCTGGTCTGAGGTAAATAATCATGTTGGGCTCTACACGCATAGATGCATAATCAAAAGCTTTTAAATGATCCGTAATATATAGAGATTCATCTTCAAAATCTTTAATAAAAATAGTACTTAACCGCTTGCATTTATAAAGCTTTTTTACGGCTTTGGCTATAGCTTTAAAAGTTTCAACTTTAGGTTCACCATCCTTTAAAAATGTACCATACTCGCCACTTAAAAACACATTACCACAAAACAATACTTTGATGTGATTATTACAAAACAGGTTATTCACAGCGGTTCTCAACTTAGAGGACATGGCGATATTTTTGGTAATAGTTTCTATCCCAATAGTTACTATTTGCGTATTTGCAAAAGCAATAGATTTATCTTCTTTTAAAATAAAAATATAATTAAACTCAATATCTGTGTTTGCCAGTTCAAAAGCCTTTAAAAATTCTGGTGAATAATAAATATTGTGTTTGCAGTTGAGATTCTCCCAGTAAGATTTAGGAATCGCATCAACAGTTTTAAATATTTCAGAATTAAAAGACAAACTACTTTTTTTGCTTTCGTTTTACAGTTACTAAATATACTCCAGTAAATATCAGAATCATGGCACCAACTTTAATGGCATCTATAAAGTCAGCTCCAACTGCTAAGGCAAAAAGGGATGCAATCACAGGCTGGATGTAAATAAAAATACCTACAGTAGAGGCTTTTAGCTGGCTAAGGGCAAAAGGGTTAAGTAAATATGTAGCAAAGGTTGCACCAATAACCACAAATACCACAGAAAAAGAAATGTAAGGCGTAAATGTTTGCCATTGTACTTCGCTTAGCTCTTTATAACCAAAAGGAATTAACATAAACAGGCCAATTAAAAACAACCATTTTATAAATGTAACCGGATTGTATTTTTCGGTAAGCTTTTTTATGAGAATCACATAGATACTGTAAGAAATGGCATTGATAAGAATCAACAAATTACCTAAAGGGACATTATCGCCAGGCCTACTAGATTTGCCATAAATTGTTAGAACAAGTGCGCCAATGAGTGCAATTGAAATTCCAATAATTTTTTTTGATGTTATACGTTCTTTTAAGAAATATGAAGAAAGAACTAAAATAATAACAGGAACAATAGTCATTAAAGCAGATGCATGGATCGGTGAAGTATACTCTAATCCTTTAAAAAAGAATAATAGATTTATGACCATTCCAAATATTGCCGCAACTACAAATTTGATATAATCTTTTTTCTCTACTTTTTCCTTTGGCAAAAAGAGACTAAGTAACCAAAAGAGTGCTGTAGCACCTATGACTCTGAGAAGCACAAAACCAAAAGGTTTGATATAGTTTTCATTTATTACGATTTTGGCAAACGTGTAATTAAGCCCATATAACAATTGTACTGCAAATAGGGCAACCAACGCATATTTTCTGCTATCCATGAATTGTTTTTTTGGCAGATTCAATTACCTTTTTAGAGTTGCCAATAAAAATTTTGTTTTCATAAACAATTACAGGACGTTTTAAAAAAGTGTAATGTTCTAGAGTATAATTTTTATAATCCTCTTCAGTAAGTGATTTGTTCTTTAAGTTTAATTCGTTGTAGAGTCTTGCGCGTTTGCTAAAAAGGCTTTCGTAACTATCTGTAAGGACTCTCATCTCTTCTATTTGAGCTTTGGTAATTGGTTCAGTCTTTATGTCTTGAAACTGAAAGTCCTTCGGTAGATTAAGTTCGCTAATAATTTTTGTGCAAGTATTACAAGTACTTAGATAATAGATTTTTTTCATTTTATCTTGTAATTTTAATAGCAAAGAACGGACTTTTAAGGCGATAATTAATACAATGCTTACTTAACTTTTAGGTAAGATTCAATAAAATTAAAAGGAATAACAAACTCAGTGTAGCCTTGGTTATATGAAGCTACCTCATACACATTGTACAGAAAAACTAAACCATCTTCACTAAAACCAATATTTTCAGGTAGTTGAAACGGTTTTCCAAAGAAATAATCCTCTATTTGGCTGTCTTCTTTCTCAGTATCAATAGATTTTAAAAAATAGTCTTTAGCTAAAGTTTTAAAACTTTCTGAGTTTTCTACAATCTCATTAAAACCGAAAACCTCACCTGTCTTGGCGTTAAGATTTAAAAACTTAATCTTGTCATTGCCATGGGCACCACCTTTAAACTCGTAGGTGTTAATAGTTAAGGTTATTATTTCATCAGATTGATAAACCTTTTCAGTTTCAATGTGAAGTTCCCAAGCAGGATGCGATGCTTCAGGATATTGTTTTTTAAAATCTATAAACTCAGAATCAAAATCCTCTAAAACAGACTCTAAACTTGTTTTTTTTGTAACATCGCTAAATGTTGAGATAATGGCTTCATTGATTTTAAAATTTATAACCTTACTTATTTCACTATTACCAATAGCTTCATCGATAGAGACCGAGATGTCGGCTTCATAATGATTCTCGTAAGAATTGTTTTCAAAACTTACTGATTTAGGCTCACTACTGCATGAAAATGTAAAAACGAGACCTAATAACAAAGTAGATAATCTAAATAAAGAGATTTTGTTGATCATTCATTAAAGGTGTTGATATGCTTAATAAAGAACGAATTATAGGTTAAATTTGTTATACTTTACTAGATTTTGTTTTTGTAAAGTTACTACGATTAAGGTAAAATATTTAAAGGACATAATGAAATTTAATACAAAAACCATACATGGTGGTCAGGTGCACGATGTTGCTTACGGATCTGTGATGCCACCAATCTACCAGACAACTACTTATGCTCAGTCACAACCTGGTGTTCACAGAGGCTACGAGTACTCAAGAACGCACAACCCAACAAGACATGCGTTAGAAAAATCTTTTGCAAGTTTAGAAAACGGAAATCATGGTTTAGCTTTTGGCTCTGGGTTGGCGGCTATAGATGCAGTTTTAAAGTTGTTAAAGCCAGGCGATGAGGTCATTTCAACAAATGATTTGTACGGTGGGACTTACCGACTTTTCAGCAAAATTTATGAAAATTTTGGAATTAAGTTTCATTTCATAGGAATGAGCAATGTAGACAATATTGAAAACTATATAAATCAAAAAACTAAACTGATTTGGGTAGAGACACCAACAAACCCAATGATGAACATTATAGACATAAAGGCTGTTTCAAATATATCCAAAAAACACAATCTTCTGCTTGCAGTAGACAACACGTTTGCTACACCATACCTACAACAACCGTTAGATTTGGGAGCGGATATAGTTATGCATTCAGCTACTAAGTATTTAGGTGGTCACAGTGATGTTGTTATGGGAGCTTTGGTTGTTAAAGACAAAGAGTTAGCAAATCAACTTTATTTTATCCAAAATGCAAGTGGCGCAATTTGCGGGCCTCAAGATGCTTTTTTAGTTTTAAGAGGTATAAAAACTTTACACGTTAGAATGCAACGTCACTGTGAAAATGGTAAAGCTGTTGCCGAGTTTTTAAAGAGGCATCCTAAGATTGAAAATGTGTATTGGCCAGGTTTTGAAAGTCATCCTAATCATAAAATTGCTAAATCTCAAATGAATGATTTTGGAGGTATGGTATCGTTCACAACAAAGGGAAACAACTATGAAAAAGCGATTGAAATAATCGAAAATTTAAACATTTTCACTCTAGCAGAATCTCTTGGTGGAGTAGAATCATTAGCTGGTCATCCTGCAAGTATGACACATGCAAGTATACCTAAAGAAGAGCGTGAGAAAACAGGAGTTATAGATTCTTTAATAAGGTTGAGTGTTGGTATAGAAGACAAAGAGGATCTAATTGCCGATCTTAAACAAGCGATAGGATAATCAGCCTCTACTAATCTAGATAGTATATATAACCAAAATTTAGCCAAAGATTCCAATCATTGGCTTTATTAGATGGTAATTTATGGTCTAATCCATCAATAAAATCATCAAAATAATACTGCCATCTCAATTCTACAAATAAGTCAGATAGTATGGTTAGTTTATAACGCGTGCCTATGCTAGCAACTACAGACCAAGTAGAACCAGACTCTGCGCTAATAAAAGGGTCACCTCCAGAAACATTATCCCATGGAGTATAAAAGTTGTTGTTATTTAAAATATTACTGTCACCGTAGCTGGTTTCAACATCGGGATTAAATGAAACAAAATGAGCACCAACAGCAACAAAAGGGGCGAAAGAGTAAGCACCTGCAGAAAAAGCTCTAATACTTCTTGGGAAATATTCTAGTTGCATACCGACATCCCAGTTTTGGGCTTCACCGGTATGGGCTCTTAATTTATCAGCATCAGCACTTGTTCTTGCATCATCTACCCACTTTCCAAAATGTTCTAAAGGAGTTTTGTTCCAAGAAATTTCACTTCTTAATTTAAAGTGATCGTTAAAATAGGTATCCGTGCTGTAACAATTACAATCAGCTCTATAAGCAAAATTGATGTAGTGAACAATCCCTAGTGCTATCCCAGTGTTACCAGAATTGGTTTCAAAGTCGTTTCTAACCCCAAAGTCAGATTGAAACGCAACCGCTCCAATAAATGCACCTATTTCGTGAGAAAAACCCAATTGGGCTGAAGAGGTTTGAATTGTGCATATCAACCCAAACAACATTATTAATTTTTTAATATGTCTTGCCATATAACACTTATGATTAAGCGGTTGCCGAACAAATATATAAAAACTCGACAAACTACAAAATAAAACGGATAAAATGCAAATTTCTTTTAGGGAGAAGAATTTTATTACAAAACCTAAATATTTAAAAAATAATTGAGAATATAAAAAAAATAACCCTTTATTTTTAAAGATAACTTATCTTTGCACCCTATAAATCACATTTTCTTAACAATTTTTTATATGAAAGATAAAATTGAAGCTTTTTTAGATCTTGTAAGAGAGCGAAATGGGCACGAACCTGAGTTTTTACAAGCTGTTCAAGAAGTAGCTGAGACAGTTATTCCTTACATTGCTAAGCACGAAATCTACAATGGTAAAAATATTCTTTTAAGAATGGTAGAACCAGAACGTCTCATTTCTTTTAGGGTAAGTTGGGTAGATGATTCTGGGGAAATACAGGTCAACAGAGGTTACAGAGTGCAAATGAACTCTGCAATTGGACCTTACAAAGGAGGTTTACGTTTTCATCCTACAGTAAATGCTAGTATTTTAAAGTTTTTGGCATTCGAGCAAGTATTTAAAAATAGCTTAACCACATTGCCTATGGGTGGTGGTAAAGGAGGATCTGATTTTGACCCTAAAGGAAAATCTGATAACGAAATTATGCGCTTTTGCCATGCCTTTATGACTGAATTATACAGACACATTGGTCACAACACAGATGTTCCTGCAGGTGACATAGGCGTGGGAGCAAGAGAGATTGGTTTTATGTTTGGGATGTATAAGAAATTGAACAATACTTTTACAGGGGTTTTGACAGGAAAAGGACAATCTTGGGGTGGATCTTTAATTAGACCTGAAGCAACAGGATACGGTAATGTTTATTTTGCC
Source organism: Winogradskyella sp. HB-48 (assembly GCF_049942685.1). Lineage (GTDB taxonomy): Bacteria > Bacteroidota > Bacteroidia > Flavobacteriales > Flavobacteriaceae > Winogradskyella. The sequence continues at coordinate 965,162 of NZ_CP187934.1, read as the reverse complement.
GAAAACATGCTTAAAACCAAGAATGATTCTTTTAAAGGTAAAAAAGTTGTTATTTCAGGATCTGGTAATGTAGCGCAGTTTGCAGCTGAAAAAGCTATAGAATTAGGGGCTACAGTACTCACACTTTCTGATTCGGGTGGTTACATTTATGACGTAGAAGGTATTAATACAGAGAAGTTAAAATTTGTAATGGATCTTAAGAACAACAAACGTGGAAGAATTAGTGAGTATGTTGATAAGTATCCAAATGCAAAATATTTTGAAGGTGAAAGACCATGGTCGGTAAAATGTGATATAGCATTACCTTGTGCTACACAAAACGAATTAAATGGTGAGGAAGCCAAGACTTTGATTGATAATGGTTGCATATGTGTTTCTGAAGGTGCTAACATGCCGTCAACACCAGAAGCAATCCATGAGTTTCATAAAGCAAAAATATTATTTGCGCCAGGAAAAGCATCAAATGCAGGTGGTGTGGCTACTTCAGGTTTAGAGATGAGCCAAAATTCATTACGATTAAGTTGGACTCGAGAAGAGGTCGATGAACGCTTAAAAGAAATAATGAAGAACATCCACAATGCTTGTGTTGAGTATGGTAAAAATGATGATGGCTCAGTAGATTACGTAAGAGGCGCAAACATCGCAGGATTTGTAAAAGTAGCCGACGCAATGTTAGCTCAAGGGGTTATATAGTTTAGAAATTCAAAATATATAAAAGCTTCCATTTATAATGGAAGCTTTTTTTGTTACATGTTATATGATTAATATAATATTATCGTTACTATTAAATATATTTGATAAAAAAAATTATAATGCCTAAATCTATTTTTAGATCCATACTATTCGTTTTTGGATTATCACTCAATCTAGGAGCGCAAGATTTCTCTACATTATGGCAGGCACATTTCTCTTACAATGATATTGTAGATGTTGTTAACGGTAATAATAAAATATATGCTGCTGCACAAAATGCTGTTTTTGAATACGATACCTTAACTCAAGAAATAAATACCATTACTACCGTAGAAGGTTTGTCTGGTGAGCAGATTACAACAATTCTTTACAGTGAAGAATTTCAATATTTAGTTATTGGTTATGAAACAGGTCTGTTAGAAGTGTATTTCGAAACAGATAGCTCTGTACTAACTGTGGTTGATATTTTAGAAAAAGAAAATATTGCACCAGATAATAAATCTATTAATCATTTATATGAGCATGAGGGTTTAGTTTATATCTCTACAGACTTTGGTATATCTGTTTATGATTTGGCAAGATTAGAGTTTGGGGATACATACTTTTTAGGTAATGGAGGCTCACAGATTACAGTAAATCAGGTTACTGTGCTGAATAATGAGATTTTTGCAGCTTGTTCTAGTAACAATGGTTTAAAAAAGGCAGAAATAAATAATCCAAATCTTATTGATTTTGCTCAATGGCAAACCGTTATTGGAGGTAACTTTGTAAATATTAATACAGTTGGCGACCGAGCCTATGCGGTAAGAGCTAACAGAGCTTTTTTTGAAATAACCAATACAAGCTTCACTGAGTTATTTGTTTTGCCTGTATTACCAACAGATACAGAAGTAAGCGAAAACAACCTAATCATTTCAAATGTAAGCACTATTGAAGTTTATAATGAGACCGCTCAATTAATTTCAAGCTACACCCCAAATGATGATTTTGATACCCAATTTTCATCCGCTGTTCAATTAGGTAATGAGGTGTATATAGGAACTAAAGATTATGGAGTTTTAAAGACACTTACTTCAGATGGATTAATGTTTACTGAAATTAAACCTAATGGCCCCTTAATGAATGAAATATTCCGGCTCAATGCAGATTCTGATGTAGTTTGGGCAAGTTTTGGGGATTATACACCTGCTTTTGATCCTGCACCAGCAAGAACTAGAGGATTAAGCTATCTAAGAGATAATGTTTGGGAAAGCATACCTTTTGACAGTGTATTTGGGGCTAGAAACCTATCTGAAATAGCTGTAAACCCATTTAATCCAAGCCAAGTTTTTGTTAGTTCTTTTCAAAATGGAATTTTAGAAATAAATAATTTTCAACCTACAATTCTTTATAATCAAAATAATAGTGGTTTAGAATCATTGATTTTACCAAATGCACCAAATTTTATTAGTATAAGAGTGTCTGCTTCTGCTTTTGATAATAATGGCGTACTTTGGAGTATGACAGCTCGTGCACCTAATCCTTTAAAATCATATGATCCTAATTCTGGTAATTGGCAAGGGTATGACTTTTCTTCAATTATAGAAGATACACTGTTAGGCGAATTTGGGTTTCATGATATTGCCATTGACAATAACGGTACCAAATGGATAGGGGGCTACGCCAACGGACTTTATGCTTATAACGAGAATTTAGCTATTCCGCTTAAGAATCTAACTTCAGAAGAACAGAACCTCCCTTTTCCAAGGGTAACCGCTTTAGAAATTGATAACAGAAATCAGCTTTGGGTAGGTACATTTTCAGGATTAAGAGTTCTGTTTAATACTTCTGGTTTCTTTGATGACCCTAATCCCACTTTAAGTTCAATCATTATTTTAGAAGATGGTATAGCACAAGAATTATTAGAATCTCAGACAATTTCAGATATTGAAGTTGATGGGTCTAATAATAAGTGGGTTGGTACTGTAGACTCTGGTGTGTTTTATTTTTCACCAGATGGTCAAAATACCATTTATCATTTTACTAAAGATAACTCACCATTACCTTCTAATCGAATTACAGATATTGCATTGGATTCTAATAATGGAATTGTATATATAGCCACAACAAAAGGGATGCTTTCTTTTAGGGCTGGTGGCTCAAAACCAGAAGAAACATTAGAAAATGCTTTTGTGTATCCAAATCCGGTAAGACCAGAATATGAGGTACTAGGATTTAATGATTTAAATGATATTAATAAAGGCATTAAAATTAGTGGATTAACAGAGAATGTAAATATTAAGATTACAGATATTGAGGGTAATCTTGTCGCAGAGGCACAGTCTAATATAAATTTAAGATCATCCAATACTAATTATAACTTTGCTATAGATGGTGGTACTGCTGTATGGAACGGTAAAAATCTCGCAAATTCCATTGTTAGAACAGGTGTTTATCTTATAATGATTTCTGATTTAAATTCGTTTGAAACAAAAGTTTTAAAGGTTCTTATAGTGCGATAAAAATGCTTACAAAAAATCAAGGCATTGTTCTTTCAAAAATAAAATACAGAGATAACGATCTTATCGTAAAGTGTTATACCAAAGAAAGAGGAATAGTTAGCTATATTTTAAGAGGTGTTTTGAAATCTAAAAGAGGAAGTAGTAAGACTATTTATTTTCAGGTCTTATCTCAATTACAATTTGAAGAAAACTTTAGGACTAATAGATCGCTTCAAGAAATTAAAGAAGTAAAGTTCAGTTACATATATCGTAGTTTAAATTCAAATATTTTTAAGAGCTCAATTGTATTGTTTCTTTCAGAAATCCTTTCTAACTCATTAAAGGAAGAAGAAAAAAATGAGACACTTTTTAACTATCTCGAAATCGCTTTACAATACCTTGACAGCTCAGAAAAATTTTCAAATTTTCATTTATTATTTCTCTTAAAGCTAACACGTTACCTTGGATTTCAGCCCGAAAACAAAAACTTAGACCAACCATATTTTAACTTAGAATCTGGAAATTTTGAAATGAACGATCAAGGCGTCTATTCTATTTCTGGCGAAAGTTTAACATTGTTAAAACAGTTATTAGGCATAAATTTTGATGCTCTAGAAAACATCAAAATCAACGCAAAACAAAGACGAGAGTTTTTAAATATATTATTGCATTATTTTGAATTACATTTAGACGGGTTTAAGAAACCCAAGTCATTACAAGTGCTAAATGAAGTGTTTCATTAAGCCAGTTATTACGAAAAGATTTTAATGAAGATGTATATAAAACTAAAATGTAATATCATTTATAGTATAATTATGTGCCTATGCTGTAAAGGTGCATTTGCCCAAACCATTACAGTTTTAGAAGAGGGTACAAATCAACCAATTTCTGGTGTTTCTCTGTATAATCTACAAAAGACAAAATACGAGGTTACTGATTTTGATGGTAATGCCATCTTAGACAAGTTTAATGATAGAGAGGTAATCTATTTTCAGAATTTATTGTATGAGAAATTAGAACTGAGGAAGGTTGAAATTTCTCAAAACAACTACATAGTGTATTTAATACCAAAAGTAGAAGGGCTTAAACAAATTGTAATTTCAGTATCTAAGTTTGAGCAGAGTAAAAAAGACATTCCACAGTCTATAGTTGCGTTAAATGCTAAAGAAATAGCTTTAGCTAATCCACAGACAAGTGCAGATCTTTTGGATAATACAGGGAATGTATTTATACAAAAAAGCCAAATGGGCGGAGGTAGCCCAATGATTCGTGGTTTTTCTACTAACAGACTGCTCATATCTGTAGATGGTGTGCGAATGAACAACGCCATTTTTAGAGGAGGTAATCTGCAAAATGTTATTTCTATAGACCCGTTATCCATCCAAAACACCGAAGTAACATTAGGTGCAGGATCTGTAGTTTATGGCAGTGATGCTATTGGTGGTGTAATGAGTTTCTACACAAAAAAGCCACAATTATCTTACAAAGACAAGTGCATAGTCAATGGTGGTACTATGGTGCGTTATGCTAGTGCTAATAACGAAAAAACAACACATTTAGATTTTAATCTTGGGTATAACAAATGGGCATTTTTAACAAATGTTAGCTACACAGATTTTGATGATTTAAGGATGGGAAGCCACGGGCCAGATGAATACTTAAGACCAGAATATGTTGTTAGGCAAAATGAGGAAGACGTTATTATATCAAATAACAATCCTAAGCTACAAGTACCAACAGCCTATAGTCAAATAAACCTCATGCAAAAAGTAAGATATGAGCCAAGAGATAATCTGAAGTTTGACTTAGGTTTGTTTTTTACTACAACCTCAGATTATCCAAGATATGATAGATTAGTGAGACCAAGAGGTGAGATGCTTCGCTCAGCAGAGTGGGAGTATGGTCCGCAACAATGGTTTATGGGTAACTTACAAGTTACTAAAACCAGCAGTAGTTCGAACATTTATGACAAAATACAAGCCACAATAGCTTTTCAAAACTTTAGGGAAAGTAGAAAAGATAGAGATTTTCAATCTGATATTCGTGAAGTAAGAGAAGAACGAGTAGATGTTATATCTTTTAATCTAGATTTAGAGAAAAAAATGAGTCCCAAAACCACAATATCTTATGGATTAGAATATCTTTTTAACAGAGTGGGATCAGAAGGGTTCGAAGAAAATATTGAAACCAACACAAAAGTTGCAAATGTTACTCGATATCCAGATGGAGCAACATGGCAATCTTTGGCTGCGTACACAAGTTTAAAGTACAAGCCTAATTCTGAATTCGTTTTTCAAACGGGTTTAAGATTTAATCAAATTATTGCTAAAGCAGATTTTACGGCTAATAATAGCTTTTTAAATCTTCCTTTTGATGAAGCAAATATCAACACAGGTGCATTGACAGGTACAGCTGGTATAACTTGGTCGCCAAGCGCTTTGATTCAGTGGAAGTTAAATGCCTCTACAGCCTTTAGAGCGCCAAATATTGATGATATTGGTAAGGTGTTTGATTCAGAACCAGGATCCGTTGTGGTGCCAAATAATAATTTGAGTCCAGAGTATGCCTATGGAGGCGAATTAGGGTTAAGATTGGATTTTGAGAACAAGGTTATATTAGATATGGCCACCTATTATACCTTTTTAGACAATGCACTTATTAGAAGAAATTTTAATGTAAATGGTGAAACCGAAATTGTTTATGATGGAGAATTAAGTACAGTACAAGCTATACAAAATGCTTCAAAAGCATGGATTTATGGCTTTGAAGTAGGTGCGGAAATGAATTTTTCGGAGACCTTAAAACTACGCTCTCAGTATAATATTATTGGAGGAACAGAAGATGATAATGGTATTGAAGTGCCAGTAAGACATGTGGCACCAAATTTTGGTAGAACTCATTTGATTTGGAGAAAAGATAAACTACTTCTGGATGCTTTTTTGGTGTATAACAGTGAGCTATCCTTTAATCAATTAGCACCATCTGAAGTAGAAAAAGATTATATCTATGCTTTAGATCGTAATGGGAATCCGTATAGTCCTTCTTGGTATACCTTAAATTTAAGATCGCAATACCAATGGAAAGATAAATTGACATTGACAGCAAGTTTAGAGAATATAACAGACCAACGTTATCGACCTTATTCTTCGGGCATTTCTGCTGCGGGTAGAAACTTAATAATAGCGGTACAATATGCTTTTTAAAAATAAAAGGCCTCACTAATAAGACCTTTTTATTTTAATGTCGGTTATATCTAAACTAACGTTGTTTAATAGCTTTTTTACTAATTACTTGTCCGTTAGATAAAGTAACTTTAGCTATATAAGCTGCTTTACTCAGCTTTGATAAGTCATATACTTCGGTTGAACCATTTCCATTTAGGCTGTAAACTTGTCTACCAAGTACGTCTAAGATTTCAACATGCTTTATAGCATATTGCTCGCTAACCGTTATTTGTACTTCTCCATTATTAAGTTCGGTAATAATAATATCGTTTGCAGTAATAGTATTATCATTTACTGAAAGCGCTTCTGGTGTAAATACAATTTCAAAACGATTGTTGAATTCACCACTATTAGAAGTGAAATTATAATTAGATGTCTTTAGATTATGAATAATGTTTAAGTCATAATCTATGATAAAAATATCGTTTTCATCCATAAAATTACCTTCAGTAGTATGAATCGAAATCGTATATATGGTGGCTTCTTCTATGGTGGTATTAAACCCTAAAGGAATCACTTCATCAATATTCAAACTATTTGGATCTTTACCCTGAATAGCAAATTTTTTATCAACTGCGGAATCCATTGTAGTGTATAAACCAGAATATAAATCAGAAGACAAATTTTTATGGGCATCATAATACATGCCGTCATCTCCATCAGTAGCACCATCAACATAAGCTATTAGGACCTGATTAAAAATACCATTGTCTGAAGTTAAATTTATCCAAAGCTTATTATATTGAGCGGTTCTAAAGAATTGATTATTACTTCCAGTTACACGCATACTATTGTTAAATACTATGTTGGTTGTCATTATGGTTCCGCTATGTACTAAAGCTGCTGCTGTGTCATCCATGGACACAAAGAAGCCTTGCCCAGAAGGGATATATCTATTTGGTACAACTCCATCTCCACCAGCCGTTTGCCCAGAACCATTTATAATAGCGTAGTCACTTTGTGCGTAGTTAAGGTTTTCGTTACCATTAGTGTTGCCATCTGCAGCAGTATTATGGGACCAAAAGAATATGGCACCGTTTGTAGCGCCTACAGTTTGGTCTATACTAGCATTAGCTGCTAAGAATAAGTCTGCATCTATAGCTGAAGGGTAAGGGTTACCTATAAAATTCCAGTTGTTATCATTTAATTCTATATCATTTCTGTAAATAGGAATATTATAAACACCATTATTAAAAGGGCCTTCAAAAGTATATATGTATTGATTTGGACCTATAAAACCTAAAGGACTATGTGTTGAGGCATAACCCACACCAGGGGACATAATGGTTGTGCTATTTACAAACTGCCAGTCATTAGCATCATCATCTATATCGTCTTGGCCAACAAGTGTAGTATTATCATTATTTGTTTCTTGTGTTGAATCTCTAAAGTTCTGACCATTAAAAGAAAAGATTCTATTTGCATTAGCCTCAAATAAACCTTCGCTAATAAGCTCTCCAACAACAGGCGAACTCCAATAAGTATACTCTAATGGTGAAGCTAAAGGTGCTGTTTCTTTTTCTACACTGATTTTGGTTTTATCAGTTAGAACATCTCCATTTACAGTAGCAGTATCATTAGTTTGAACAAATGAGCCGTCAGTTTTTACAATTATAGTGCCATCTACAGTTAAATCATTTTCTACCAAAACATAAGTATTGTTTTCAATAGTTAAGGTACTGCCCGTATTCACCGTACATTCACAAGCCTCAAAACTGGTCTGAACACCACCTACAGCAGTATTATAATTACCATCTATAATAACACCAGCATTGGTAGTTGGCATAGTGTCAATAGCAGTGCCATCGTTCCAAATCCAGTTGGTGCCATTCCATGTGGCGGTTGCATATGTAATTTGTATGGCGTTAGAAGCCGTATAACAGGTCGCATCATCTTCTCTTACTTCACAATAAAACTGAAAATCCAAAACACTATTTGGATCAGAAATTATTAAATCTGGTGAAGCTGTATTTGTAGTATAAATACCACCATTGTTTATGGCCTGCCAACCAAGACTAGAATTTGCAGGATCATAAGCATACCAATAATATGCCAAAGCATTGCCAGTAACAAAGCCTTCTGTAGCAGAAACTGATATTGTAACTTCATTACAAGCTGTTGTTGCACTTGAAATGCTATTTACAGTTGGAGGTGTTCCTGTTGAGAAATCATAATTCCCTATATCAGAGTAATCATTATCAGTACAAGATACCCAATCTACATAAGCCCAATCGGTAATACTGAAGTTAGGATCAGGTAAATTAGGGGCATTATTGTTTCTTGTGAAAACGACGCCTTCTGATCCAATACCCAATGCATCAGCCCAAGTATTAGATAGATAAGTTCCCCAAGAGTCAACATGGTTTGTCCCATCATATAATCGTATATGGTCATCACCATTTACAACAAAATTTACTCCTCCAAAACCAATTTGGTCGGCTAAAGAGCCATCTGCACCTGTCACACCTGTACAGTTTGAACCAGAACTCACACCAACAATATAGGTGTTACCTGATGCTAGGTTGACATTATTTAAATTTATTAAGCCGCCATTTTCCGTTGCATTTCCGTTGTTAAAAAACTGAATACTGTAATTACTTAGATTAATGGTAACCCCAGTTCCGTTGTATATTTCAATGTAAGTAAGACCTCCTGTGTTAGCATCTGTAACTTCAGAAATGAAAAGATCCGTAGGTGTCGTACCACTCGAACCCTCACAACTAGATATTTGTGAACTGATAATGGTAAATGGGGTAGAACCTGGGCAACCTAAATCATCAACTATTTCTAAGTTACCTGATATAGCTCCAGATGGTACAGTAACTTCCATTACTGTGGCAGATATATTATTAACAGTAGCGGCTAATCCATTAAAGGAGGCTGTAGCTGTGGATAAGTTTGTTCCTGTAACAGTAACTACAGTGTTTATCGGACCCGAATTTGGGGTTGCTGTAATGGCATTTGCAATACATTCTGCATTACCTTCTACTGTAAAGGTATAAGGATTTTCATCGGCATCGTTACTGATTATTTGAATAACAGCTGTTTTAACACCAATAGTAGTCGGACTAAATTCTATATCAAAGTTGCTAAATCCATTTGGGTCTGCAGGTGCAATTGGTGAGGAAGGTAAAGCTGAAATAGAAAAATCTCCAATATCACCACTTGCAACGGTTACACTTGTTATTGTTAGGTTTTGCGTGCCACCAAAGTTTTCTATTCTAAATGTATTAGTACTCGTACCAAAAACTGGAACATCTCCAAAATCAGTACCATCAAAAGCTGCTGGTGTAACGTCACCATTTGCTATATCAGGGAAATTGGCCGTTGTACCTTCAACATTAATCTCTGGACCGATTGGTGTACAAGGTGATATTAAAGAGTTTACACCAGGAGACCCACCATTAATGACTTCCCAGTAATTAGAACTGGTAACCGAATTATCTAAAGATGTATCAATAACATGCAATGAATCTGTATTACCGCCATCAGCTGAATTGTAAGTAACAGTATCAACAACAGTACTTCCATCAGAAGCAGTAAGCGTTATGGTATCTGAAGTATTATTTAATGTTCCTGTACCTGCGCCATTAGTATAATCTGGTGTAAACGGACAATCAGGGTTAAAAGTAGCATCACCACTATCTCCTAGGGCTACAGTTATACAAGTGCCATCTGCAATTAGAACTCCTGTTGATGGAAATGTAAATTCGGTTATTCCACCAACTTCAATGGTGTAACCATTTAAAACTTGAGTACTTCCAGAAACATTACAGATTTCAATCCATTCGTCATCCGTTCCGGAAGTATTATACATTATCTCTGTAATAACAACATCCGCAGGAAAAGCGGCATCATTATCGTTTATAGTTAGTACATGTTGGGTATCAATACCTAAAGCCGCAGCATCACCACCTGTAGGGTTGGTAAGATTCAACACAACCGTTTCATTGCCTTCAATCAAAAGATCGTCATTAGAGATATAAATGGTTAAGCATTGATCTGCACTACTGTTTGCTGGGAATGTTAAAGTTTGAGGGAAGATTATGGCAGCTGGTATACCTGCACCATCATCGTAATCGGTGCCATTGGTTGCAGTTGAAGCTCCATCTAAAGTTACATCTACCGTAGTTGCATTAGTGGTTGAAGGATTATTGATGCTTGCACAAACATCTATAAACAAACCATTTTCTGCTAAAGTTGAGGTTGTTGAAGTGAATTGAACGGTTGTGTTGGTTGAAGAACAACTCGCAGGTGCGTTACCAAAATCCGTAGGTGTATTACCATCAGCTATCTGGTCAAACCTAGAGCTTGGATCAGTCCACCCATCGGTATCTCCGTCACATATTCCATTTTGCATTTGGAGGTTATTATTTGCTGTTGAAACTCCGCCTCCTGTCCACGCAGCACCGGGATCAGTACCACAAAGCCCAAACTCATCTTGTAGAACACCACCTAAATACAATTGTAAGGCATCATCACCATTAAATGCAAATGCAAAAACAGTAGTGCCACTCAAATCAGTACCATTTGTGGTTGCAAATGTAATTAAGTCGGTCGTTCCAATCACCCAAACTTCGTCTACAGCTAGAGTCCCTGATGTGATGTTAACAACTTGTGTACATGCAGTTCCATTTGTACCCTGAAATATCTCTAAATTATTTACAGCAAAATCAATAGGTGTACCAGAAATATTGAATATTTCAATTCCTTTATAAAAATTTCCGCCTGTAGCATCTTCAATATATTGACTAATTATTACATCAGATTGCCCAAAACCAAAATTTAGGCCACAAATAAGAAGTATAAGGGATAAGTAGTTCTTTTTCATAGGGATTGGATTAATTAAACCATAACAAAGGTAAATTAAAATTACCTAATTAACAGAGGGTTAGGTCTTGAAAAGTATTAACAAATTGTTATTTTCGTAAAATGAACCCACAAACCACTTATACTGTCGATGAAGCGCAAAAAAAGCTAGAAAACTACTGTGCTTATCAAGAGCGTTGCCACAAAGAAGTAAGAGTGAAACTACAGGACATGAATATGATTCCTGAAGCTATCGACAAAATCATGGTGCATCTCATTGAACACAATTTTTTAAACGAAGAACGTTTCGCAAAGGCTTTTGTACGTGGCAAGTTTAGAATAAAAAAATGGGGAAAAGATCGGTTGGTAAGGGAGTTAAAGTTTAGAGATATTTCAAAGTATGCTATAGATGTAGCTTTAACAGAAATTAGAGATGAAGATTATTTTGAGACTCTAGATGAGCTAATGCAAAAACGACTAGCACAAGTCAACGAAAAAAATATCTATAAGAAAAAGAAAAAAGTTGCTGATTACTTGCTGTATAGAGGGTGGGAAAGCCATCTGGTGTACGAAAAACTAAATGAACATTTATAAAAAAAGCCTTTTCGATTTTTAGAAAAGGCTTTTTAATAATTAACGTTTGAGAAGTTTTATAGATTAAAACTAGCACCAATATTAAAAGTAAATTGATTATAAAATAAATCTACTTCATCATCATATTTTGCAAGTGGAAAAGCCGCTTCAGTATATATACCAAAACCTTCAGAAAAGAAATAACGCGCACCCAAATGACCACCAAAGTTCTTTAAGCTTAGACTAAGACCAGGATAAAGATCAAAGTTAGGGTCAATATTTATAACATTACCAAGGTTGGCGTTAAATCTGGCTTTTAAATCAAAACGATCACCAAAATCAGTGACATCAGCCAATACATCGTCAATACCCAAAGCATAAGACGAAGACAAACCAATAGAAAAGTTTTCACCCAGTCCATAATCGTATGTAAGATTTAATCCTGTGGCTTCATCTTGAAAGTTGGCGCCAACCTGAAACTTCTGATCACCTTTACCCTTAAAAGCTTGAGCGTTTACAAAACTGAATAGTAACAATGCAACTATTAATACAATATTTTTCATGTCTTTAATTTTTTTAAAATGTGGTTAAATATACAAATAGAATAAATTTGAGAAAATTAAACGTAACGCTTTGTATTGGCGATGGCCTTTTCGTTTTTCCAATCTATCCATTTCTGGCCCCTTATTCTTCGCATTATATTGTCATAATTACGCATTAAAAATACGTTGTATAACGCCTTTCCTAAGTTTTTTGGGTTTCGAGCTATGGCGCGCAGACTCATAGAGAAGCCAGGTGTGATATAGCGCATATAGTGCCAATAACCTTCTGGCATATATAACACTTCACCATGGTTGAGGTTACAAATCCAGCCTTTGGCATGTTGTAATGCTGGCCATTTTTCAAAATCTGGGTTGGCAAAGTCAATATCCTCTCTGGTAATAAGCGAATGCGGTACTTTATACAAATACTTATTTTGCTTTTGATCAAAAAGAATGATTTGTTTTTTACCTTCAAAATGAAAATGAAAGATATTGGCCAAATCAATATCGTAATGCATAAACGTGTAGGAATCCCTGCCACCAAAAAATAGCATTGGTAGACCTTTCATTAATCGAAGTCCAAAATCCGGATAGCTAAAATCCTTTTGAAGTTGAGGGACTTCTTTTAATATGTTCCAAAGGAAGATTCTAAACTTGGTAGGCTCACGTTTTAGTAAGTCTATATAGTCGCTCATTTTCATTTTGGCATGAGCCTCGTTAAAACCATCTTTATAATCTACAGGTCTATCATCGTAAAGCGGAACAGTTTTATCGCCAGCAACTTCTTTCATGTAGTCCAAGCTCCACTTTGTATATGCTGGCCAATCCTCTATAAAACGCTCTATCACAACTGGTTTTTGCGGTTTGAAGTAGTGTTTCAAAAAATCAGCTTTTGTGATAGTTTCAACACGTGGTATGTCTTGTAGATTTAATTGCAAGAGTTAAAACATTTTTGATTGCCAAAGTTAATAAAACGTTACCAAAGTTTTGATATTGTAAATTTGAAAAGCAGAATAAAAAACCCACTCATTTAATGAATGGGTTTTTGTTACAGTTATTTACTAGGCTTATCGATTTCGGCATCATCAGCTTCAATCTCTTTTTTGTCTTTACCCTTGAGATACTCAGGTAAATCCATACCAGCCATATTAAACATTTCTTGTAAAGGTGGAACGGCTTTGTACATACCAGAGATAAAGTTAGAGGTGGATGATTTTCCATCTTTGTTGCCACCATTTTCCCAAACGGTAACTTTATCAATTTTAATGTTCTTAATTGCTTCAGCTTGTGTTTTTACCAATTCAGGTAATTTATCAGCAATCAATAGTAATACAGCGTCTTTAGAGTTGTTGCCTGCGGCTTTAACGATTTCATCTAAACCAGCCGCTTGTTTGGTCAATACTTCGTAAAGTCCTTTTGCTTCAGCTTGGGCTTTAAATAAGATTGCATCTGCTTCACCCTTTGCACGTCTTCTTATACGCTCTGCTTCTGCTTCTGCATCAATTTCGGCTTTCTTTTTAGCAATTTCGGCAGGTACAATAACATCTGCCATTTGTGATGAACGTTCACGCTCAGCTCTGGCAGCTTCGGCCTCTTGCTCTGCTGCATAAGATTCTTCTAATGCTTTTGCAGTCTGTACTTTTTCAGAAGCAATTGCTACACGCTCGGCCTCAGCTTCACGTTGACGACGCAAAGAGTCTGAATTGGCAACTGAAATTTTTGCAGTGTTTTCGCCTTCTACAGCTTTTGCGTTTGCAGCAGCTACTTGTGTTTTTTCATCTTGTACTGCATTAGCTTCACCAATAGCACCATCTCTATTTTTCTCCGCAACAGACTTACGTGCTGCGTTAATAGCGTGGGCAGCTGCTTCCTTACCTAAAGCTTCAATGTAGCCCGATTCATCAACAATATCAGTAATATTTACGTTAATCAGTTTAAGACCAACTTTCTTTAGTTCAGATTCTACAGATTGCGAAATATTAGTTAAGAATTTATCTCTGTCAGAGTTAATTTCTTCAATATCCATTGATGCCACAACCAAACGTAACTGACCGAAAATAATTTCTTTAGCCAATTCTTGGATGTCTTGTAAACCTAAGCCTAACAAACGCTCAGCAGCATTTTGCATCACACCAGGTTCCGTAGATACACCAATGGTAAAACGAGACGGTACATTAACACGGATATTTTGTTTAGACAGTGCATTTATTAAGTTAACTTCAATAGAAATAGGTGTTAAGTCTAGATATTCATAATCTTGAATAACTGGTACAATAAAGGCAGCTCCACCGTGAATACATTTAGCTGATTTTCCGCCTCCAACTTTTCCGTAAACAACTAATATTCTATCCGAAGGGCAACGTTTATAACGCTTAATAAGAATGATTAAGGTCACAACAATAAACAAGGCTACGAAAATAAGTAGCAAAGGACCGCCAAGACTTCCAACGTCAAAGCTTTCCTGGATGGTTAATAATTTCATGTGTGTCATTTTAATGATTAAAGGATTTTTATAAATTTTTATAAGATTATTCGTTGTTGATTAAGTAGCCATTGCCTTCGCCTAATTCCTCCTTAGGAGTTGCCTTAGCTTCTATAGGTTTTCGAGTTTGGTCTACGATAAGAATACCATTAGAAGTAACGTCTACAACTTTAATGATAGTACCAGATTTTAATGGTGTAAGCGAATCGGTCAAGGCATCGAGTTCTCTAACAGCCCCTTGAACATTAACGCTCACTTTACCCATACTTGAGCGATCAGCACCAATCGTGAGATAGACTTCACCAACAGCATCTAAAGCATTTTTATAGTTAAGAGTTCCACTATCACTTAGTTTATTGATAAAGTAGAACAATGCAGCCATTATTACCATCATCAGTAATCCGCTAATTACAGATATTATAATGGTTAAAGGTGTGGACAAACCAGCATCGATACAAGCTATGCCACTCCATCCAAAAATGGTAAAAAAACCAACGAGGTTTTTAAAAGTAATAAAATGAAATCCTGCTCCTGCATCACTATCTATATCGCTATCTACATCACCCAAATCATCTGCATCTCCACCTACAAAAGCCATAAGCATTACCCCTAAAAAAATCACTGATCCTATAATGGCAACAATCCAGTATACTTTGGGTAAAAACTCTAAATTTGAAAACCACTCAGCCATAGTACTTAAGATTTAAAATGAATTAATAAATATACAATCATTGTAAGATTATTCTATCTTAATTTGAAAGTTTTCGACAAATTTTGGCCATCAAATAGACTTAAAAAGTCTTGGAAATCTTGAAATCTTTTTTTGGAAAATGAATTGTCCAAAATCTGGAAATATCAACTGTACATATAGATGGTTAGTCTTAGCGTTTTTAACTACTTTTTTGAGCTCTTAAAAAAGGATGGTATAAAAACTACTTTCAATATATCAGTAGCTTAGCGATAGGTTTTGTTACAGTGTATGCAAAAAATCCTGTCGGTAATGACAGGATTTCTGTTTAAAGTGTATTTCTTCTTTACTTAAATGTATATCTCAACCCAAATAACACATTGCTTGGTGGCATTGGTGTAAAGCCAGATTCAATATAATCTGCATCAAAAATATTACTTGCAGTTATTGTAAATTCAGCCTGATTAAATCTTATAGCTATAGATGCATCCCAAACATTATAGGTTTGTCCTGTAGTACGCTCTGCGTATTTGTAAATTATATTTTGGTTTACGTTTTTAAACAACTGTGTACTTAATCGTGTAATATATTGATGTTTTAAAGTGTTAAGCGAATAACGTGATAATTCTTCATTTTGATCTGAAATATTATCATCTAAATAGGAATATCCAAAGGCTAATGTTTGCTTGTGTTTGTTAAGGTTAAAGTTGTAAGCTACATCAAATTCTAATCCCTTAGTGTTGACTTCGGTAACGTTTTGAGCGGTAAATATATCTTCGGTTACCGATGTTCTTACATAATCTATTAGATTATCGGCATCCCTGTTAAACACTGCAATACTTGCTGTAAGTTTTGTTGACATGTATTTAAAACCAAGTTCTTGAGCAAAGGCTTCTTCTGGTTCTAGATTTTCATTACCGTTAGATACCGGATCACTGTAATATAAATCGGTATAGGTTGGTATGCGATATGTGTAACCTATATTACCATAAACTTTAAAGTCGTTGGTAATATCATATCCTATATCTAGACCAGGAAATACATGAAATTTAAAATCAGAAAAATAGGTTAAAGCAACACCAGGTGTAATGTCTAATTTGTTGTCCAGTAAACTAAAACGATGCTCTAAAAATATAGTGCTCATAAAACGGTTACGGTTACCCAAATTGTTACTTCGTAGGTAAATTTTAGATAGATCTACTCCAAAACCAGTAACACCTAATTCTGAAGTATAAGACGCATTGGCTTCTGCTCCAATTTTATCAGAAATATGGAAATTTCTAAAAAAGTCAGGATCGTTTCGTCTCAATAAAAACATATCTTGATTACGTCTCCAATATACTCTAGGCTGAATTTTAAGGTCGCTTTTTCTAAACGTTGTGCTAAATGCAATTAGACTATTTTGGGTTTCTTCGTATTCATTAAATGTAGGGTTAGTGGTGTAAAAATTTTCTGCGCCAAACTTACGTTCTAAAAATGTTGCAGTCATTTCAATGGGTTGCACGTTTTTATTGAAAGTACTTTTTAGATAGTAATTAGCATTGTCATAATCGCTATTGTTACGGTAACCTTCAGACGTTACTCTACCTACATGAACAATATGAGATGAGTTTTCTAAATCTACTCCAGACGTTACATTTCCGTTGAGCTGACCAAAAGATCCCGTTTCGACATTTATGGAAGTAGAATTTTTAAGATTCTTTTTAGTTACGATATTTATAGCTCCGTTAAAGGCGTTCTGACCAAAAACTCTGGCAGCAGGTCCTTTAATAATTTCTATGCGCTCAATAATTTCAATTGGTAAAGCAGCGTTCATGGTATGATGACCTGTTTGTGCATCGTCCATTTTTATACCATCAATAAGTAATAAGGTTTGGTCAAAACCACCACCTCTTATGTATAGGTCGGCTTGGCTACCTCCAGTACCACGTCTGCGAATATCTACACCAGCCACCTGCTGTAATAAATCTGCAAGGTTTACAGCAGCACTTTTTTTAATATCGTCTGAAGTGACAATGTTTATGGTTCTGGAGTTTTTTCTAAAAGGCAAATCTATACGTGTCCCAGTCAAAGAAACTGAATCTAGTTGTTGGGTGATTTCTTGTGCAGTTGTTGAAACTGTCCTTAAAAGCACTATAACTACAACTAATAGTAGTGGTTTACTCATACCTAAAATTTCGGGCAAAGGTATAATTATTTTATTTTAAAACTAGTGTCGCAATCGTCGCATAGGTATTTGTATCTTGCCGTAAGAGGTAATGTCCCTGATATAAAACCAATTAAAAAAGAAAAAAATGATTTAAAATCTGAAATGGTTGAATAAAGGCTTACATGTTTACCATGACAGCTTGGGCATGTGACTAAATTGCCATCTCCATCAACTGAGTATTTTATAATCGAATTTAAAATCTCTTTGGCTTTGGCTTCATCTTCTGCTAAGACGTTTAGCTTTATACCTCCAATAGCATTACTGACTAAAGGATCGGTATCTATGGTAATGTTATCTTTTAAAAATACTTTAACACCTTCTGTTTCTAAGCGTCCCTTTATAATTTCGGCTTCAGAGGAATAGTTGAAACGGGCTATTGTGGAAAATGTGTTTTTCATTTTGTAAAGATAGTAAGACACAGAAGTTTTTTAACATTTCCAATTTTGCCGACCATTTGCTAAGCGCTAGATTGCCAACCAAGTGATATCTTAGAGTATTAAGCAAGATGTTAAATTAAGTGTTGAGACCTGATAGAGTTTAAAAATCTGTGAGGTCTTTTTGTATCTTTACATCTATGTACGCACTTGTAGATTGTAATAACTTTTATGCTTCTTGCGAAAGGGTGTTTAACCCTAGCCTAAATGGCAAGCCGGTTGCTATACTTAGCAATAATGATGGTTGTGTTATTTCTATGAGTGATGAAGCTAAGGCGATAAACTTACCCTTTGGTGCACCGATTTTTAAATGGGAAGGCTTTTGTAAGACCAATAATATTACGATACTATCGTCTAACTATCCGTTATATGGAGATATGAGCAGTCGTGTAATGAAAATATTGGAGCACTTTACTCCAGATGTTGAGGTGTATAGTATAGATGAAGCATTTCTTCGATTCAAAGGATTTCAGAACTACAATTTCAATGATTATGGAAATCAGATTCGAAAGCGTATTCTAAAATGGACAGGTATACCAACTTGTGTAGGGATTGCACCAACAAAAGCTCTAAGCAAAGTAGCAAATAAAATAGCCAGAAAGTTTCCTGAACAAACCAAAGGTGTCTATGTCATAGATTCTGAAATGTCTAGAATAAAGGCTCTAAAATGGATAAAACTCGAAAGTGTTTGGGGCATAGGTCATGGTTTACAAAAACGATTAAAGGCAAAAGGTTGCAAAACCGCTTACGATTTTACGCAATTAGACGATGAATGGGTAAGACGAACATTTTCTATTACAGAGTGGAAACTTAAAAAAGACTTGGAAGGTGTCTCTAAAATTGAATTAGACGAGCCAACTCGTAAACGAGCTATCGCTACAACCCGAAGTTTTGATTACACTTACGATGATATTAGCTATATCAAAGAAAGAGTTTCCACCTTTGCAACTAGTTGTGCAGAAAAGTTACGTAAACAAGGTTCTAGCTGCCATATGATTATTGTATCTTTAAGTAGTAATAGGCATAAAAAGGATTTAGAGCAGCATAGGGCTAGCACAATTATAAATTTTCCTTATCCTACGGATTCGTCTTTAATAATTAGCAAACAAGCTGTTAGAGCAGTAGATACTATTTTTAAAAAAGGGATAAAGTATAAGAGGGCAGGAGTTGTAGTTACAGGATTGGTACCGACAGATAATTATCAATTAAATATGTTTACTTGCGAAGACCCTAAACACAAACCATTAATGTCTGCCATAGATAAGATTAATAAAAAATATAAGGGCGATAAAATCAAGATAGGAAATCAAGATTTAGAACGTACTTGGAAGATGAGACAAGAGCGACTTTCACCTAGATATACTACAAACATAAATGACATTATTGTTGTAAAATGATAACATATAAATCTAAAAACTTAACCTTTTTTGTTCCAGAACAGATTGAAGATGCTGGTGCAAATTTCTTTGACACAGGAATTTCCGCAGGTTTCCCTTCGCCAGCAGATGATTTTAAGGAGCAGCGTTTGTCCTTAGATGAGGAATTGGTAAAAAACAAGGAAGCGACTTTCTATGCGCGTGTTAGTGGGCAATCTATGATAGGAGCAGGTCTTGATGATAATGACTTATTGATTGTTGATCGCAGTTTGGAACCAATGAACAATAAGATTGCAGTTTGTTTTTTAGATGGCGAGTTTACTGTAAAACGTTTACGAGTAGAGAGAGACAAAGTATGGCTTCTACCAGAAAATCCAAATTACCCACCAATAAAAGTCACTGAAGATAATGACTTTGTGATTTGGGGAATTGTTACAAATGTGATTAAAAAAGTATATTAAATAAAAAGCGCTAAATTATTAGATTTAGCGCTTTTTTATTATATCTGATATTCTTCTTAATCAGCTAAAATAATTAGCTTGTTATCTTTCATTTCAATAGTTCCAGAGTTAATCTTTACAGTTAACACTTTATTATCGTTAGCGTGAGGAACAACGTCTCCGTGTAATTCATCAAAAACCAAATGACTTTGAGAATGTGTTTTAATTCTAATAGTACCTTCACTTAAGATAGAAACTATAGGTGCGTGGTTAGATAACATTTCAAATTCACCATTTACACCTGGCACAACAACAGAATCAACTTCTGAACTGAATAAAGTGACTTCTGGTGATACAATCTCTAAATGCATAATTAAATTTAAAATTTATATTTAGGCTTCAGCAAGCATTTTCTCACCAACTTCAATAGCTTCTTCAATAGATCCTTTAAGGTTAAATGCAGCTTCTGGTAAGTGGTCTAATTCACCATCCATAATCATGTTAAAACCTTTAATAGTTTCTTTGATATCTACCAAAACACCAGGTATACCAGTAAATTGTTCAGCTACGTGGAAAGGCTGAGATAAGAAACGTTGTACACGTCTTGCTCTACCTACTGCTAATTTATCCTCTTCAGATAGTTCTTCCATACCAAGGATGGCAATAATATCTTGTAATTCTTTGTAGCGTTGCAATAACTCTTTTACACGTTGAGCACAATTATAGTGGTCAGCACCTAAAATCTCTTTAGTTAAGATACGAGAGGTAGAATCTAATGGATCTACCGCAGGATAAATACCAAGCTCAGCAATCTTACGAGACAATACTGTTGTAGCATCTAAGTGAGCAAATGTCGTAGCAGGTGCAGGATCTGTTAAATCATCCGCAGGTACGTAAACCGCTTGTACAGATGTAATAGAACCTTTCTTAGTTGAAGTAATACGCTCTTGCATTGCACCCATCTCTGTTGCCAAAGTTGGCTGGTAACCTACCGCAGAAGGCATACGGCCAAGAAGTGCAGATACCTCAGAACCAGCTTGTGTAAAACGGAAGATGTTATCAACGAAGAAAAGCACATCTTTACCTTGTCCGTCACCAGCTCCATCACGGAAATACTCAGCAATTGTTAAACCAGATAAAGCAACACGAGCACGAGCTCCAGGAGGTTCATTCATCTGACCAAATACGAAAGTTGCTTTAGAATCTTTCATAGCTGCTTTATCAACTTTTTGAAGATCCCATCCACCTTCTTCCATAGAGTGCATAAAGTCATCACCATATTTTATAATACCAGACTCTAACATCTCTCTTAAAAGGTCATTTCCTTCACGAGTTCTTTCACCTACACCAGCAAAAACTGATAAACCACCGTGACCTTTTGCAATATTGTTAATCAACTCCTGAATTAATACGGTCTTACCTACACCGGCACCACCAAATAATCCAATTTTACCTCCTTTTGCATAAGGCTCAATAAGATCAATTACTTTAATACCAGTAAATAAAACTTCTGTAGACGTTGATAAGTCTTCAAACTTAGGAGCTTGTCTGTGAATAGGTAAGCCTGCTTCACCAGCTTTAGGTAAATCACCCAATCCATCGATAGCATCACCAATTACGTTAAAAAGACGTCCATAAACATCTTCACCAATTGGCATTTGGATTGGAGCACCAGTTGCAATAACTTCAGTTCCTCTACTTAAACCATCAGAAGAGTCCATTGCTATAGTACGAACAGTATCTTCACCAATGTGAGATTGTACTTCTAATACTAACATTGAACCATCAGCTTTTTTAATTTCTAACGAATCATAAATTTTTGGAAGTTCTACACCAGCGCCGAATTCTACATCGATAACTGGTCCAACAATTTGTGCAACTTTACCTGTAACTTTAGACATTACTTATATGTTTTTGTTTTGCAATAATTTAAATCTGAAAAACAGCACATTATATTCATGTTGAGTACGTGCGTTTTTCGCGCTGCAAAGATATAGTTTTATTTAAAAAAATTAACCTTTTTTAAATAAAAAAAACGCACTCAATTAGAGTGCGTTTTTATATAAAATATAAAAGTTATTTTATTGTAATGTTGGCGAATAATTTGTTGGGAAATCACCAGCTTCTGCTAGGTTTCCTGAAGCCTCAAAATTAGAGCCATAGGTAGCGTCAATAGCTTGTAGAAAGCTATTAGCCATTAAGGCATAGCCTCTTGCGGTTAAATGCACACCATCCAAACTCACTAAACCACCAAAAACTAAGTCTGTATTCATGTTGTAATCGTCAAACATAATACCTGTTGTAGAAGCTTGAGTCAAAATAGCATTAACATCTACTAAAGCCAACCCATTTGCATCTGCAACGCTAGAAATGGTAGCGTTATAAGAATCAACAGCAGTTACTATCTCTGCTTGTTCTTCAGGTGTTAAAATCCATCTGTCTGCTAATGGAATTGCAACTCCATTTACGGTTTGCGGATTTCCGGGTATAGCTTCAGTACCTATGAAACTAGCAGCTGGTAAAACCACTAAATCTTCTGCTGTGGCTTGTCTCATACTTACTAAAGCAGGGTTTAACCCAGTCAAATCGATTAAACTTTCGTCCAAAATTACCACTGCGTTATTTTCGCCAGCACTAAAACTAATAGTTCTTTTTGCCAATTCTGCATCGGCAATTTCTTGTGTGATTTGATTTAACTGTACTAATGCTCCCAAAGCTTGAGCAACACCAGCATTGTATGCTCCATACGCACTAGCACTATTTAGAAAACCTGCAGTAGCTGCATCTAATGGTATAGGATCATGAGGTACTGTAGTAAAATAAGGCAAGCTTGAAACATAAGGAATATTAGTTACAACACCCTTAGCCCCATTCGCAGTAAGTCCAGCAATTATAGCATTAAAAGCAGCTTGAAAAGTAGCAGGATCTGTTATTTGATTTATATTAGCATCACCACCTGCAGTAGCATAACCTAAAACATCATTACCACCAATTAAATCCGCCGTAAAGAAGGTAGGGTTTTGCGCTACGGCTAACTCTAATATAGAAGCATTTGGGGCATTTCCTGTAACGCGAACTGCGTATGGATTTGCAGCGGCAGGGAAGTTCGCTATATTACCATAGCCTGGAGCAACAAAATGAAAGCTTTTAGCACCTGGTATACCTAAGTTATTGAATGGACCAGTAGGATTGTTTAAAACAATATCAGTAGAAACAGTTACAGGACCTATAACAGCTTCGAGAGGAACTGGACCGGCACCACCAAAGACCAATCTTGGGTCTGTAATACGCATTCCACCAGCAGCTAAACCACCAAAGTTGTCATTCATCCATGGTTGTGTAAATGTACCACCACCAGCGTTTGCAAATTTTCCTGCAATGATATTTGGGAATGAATTTTCTTGAGCGGCGATGAATAGACCATTATCAGTAAAACCTGCTGTGAATGATGGACCAATAGCCACATAGTTTGAAAAATCTGCTGAGCCAGTTGTTAACTCGGGTAGAGGACCATCATCAGTATTGTTTCTGTCTCTTAAGTCTTCTACTAAATCATTTTCGCAAGCTACCATTCCCAAGGCAAGTAACGATAGTGCTATATATTTAATTTTTTTCATCTTAATTTTCTTTTCCGTTATTATAAGTTATTGATAGTCCAAGACACATAATACTGTGATCCTATGAAACCTGTACCAAATGCAGTAAAGTATTCGTCTTGTAATAAATTAGTAGCCCCTGCTTTAAAAGTAGATTTTAAACTAGGAACTCTAAAGTTAATTTGCGCATCAAGAACATTGAAAGAAGGTACATCGCCATCTCCGAAAGAAGCTTCCCAGAAATAGTTATCACTCCATCTCCAAGATACATTAAAACCAAAGTTTTTAAATAATTCTGTTTTACCAAATGAGGCTTTTACTTTGTGTTCTGGTGTGTTGAAATTAGTTCTAAAATCTGGATTTTGCTGTACATCAAAATCTAACTTAGAGTAAGTGTAATTAGCACTTAAATCAAAATCATCAAATACTTTTGCTGATACTTGAATTGCTGCGCCATAAGAATTTACAGTTTCATCAGAGTTGGTATACGTTTGATATGCCTGAAAATCTCCGTTAGCTATGGCTGCTACAGCCAAAGGTGTACCGTTTGGTAACGTTTGTGTTAACTGCACATCTCCATAAAAAGGTGCTATTACAGTTTCATTAGCTAAGAAATCTTGGTATTGGTTATAATAAGCAGAAGCATCTATGATAATACCATCTAATTTACCACGATAACCAACTTCTATTGAGCTTACTTGTTCTGGTTTTACTAGATTAGAATTTGCAATTTCTAGAGCAGCTGGGTTTCCAGATGCTGCAAAAGCACTTACAGAATTTGCAAAGAATGAGTTGTTATAAGCACCAGTGCCATCAAAAGCAATATTGGTTTGACCTGTAATTGCTGTACCGTTAGCACTTAAATCGTAATTTCTAACATCTCTTGCTGGGTTATCTGGAGCGCCACCAACTAAAATAGCTCTACCAACATCTAAACCAATATATAAATCTTGGGTAGTTGGATTTCTAAATCCTGTTTGGAATGAAGCTCTAATATTGTGGTCTTGATTAATTGTAAAACCTGCTGATAATCTTGGAGAGAAGAATCCATCAAATAATTCTGATTTATCATATCTTACAGATCCTGTTAACTTAAGTTCTACACTTTCAGATAGTTCTAGAGACCTTTGTAATTGGGTATAGATACCAACTTCAGAATAGTTAATAGGGCCGTCGTTATCCGTGTAAATTGTTCCGAAAGAATTCAAGCGATATCTTCTATAAGATCCACCAACTTGGATTTCAGCAAAATCTACTAGGTCCCCAAAGTTATAATTTGCGTCTGCATGATAAATTTTTGAGTTATCCTGAAATTTTGAACCTGTAGTCAAATCAGGATCATTTACACTTCTATTGAATGCAGCTTGAAATTCGGGTGATCCTGGAAGAAATCTACCTGTATCAGCTTGGTTTCTTGCAGCAATATGAGCTTGTTCATCAGTGGCTCCACCCAAGGTCGCACCAATGTAAGCACCAACATATTGACCAAACCATGTTGAATCGTCTTTCCAAGCTCTATTGATATTTATACCTGTAAATACCATGTCATAAGAATCACCTGCTTTATCTTCTGTAACATAGCCTCTCACAAAAAAGTTGTTATTTCTTATTTCTAGCTTGTGCTGTTGTAAGAAGAAGTTTTTGATGTTATATCTGTTAGCACCTTGGTAGATGGTATTACCAGATCCAACCTTTCCTACATATTGAATTTCAAAATCGTTTTCCCATGGACGGAAATAAAGTCCCCAGTCAGCTTTGATACTTTCAGCATTGTAATTGGTTAAATCTCTTTCGTTGTACCCCGTTCTACTTACATTGACAGATGGTACAAGTGCTGAGGCACCAGAAGGTGCTAGACCTAAACTTTCTAAAGTTTGAGCAACATCATTAATATTGGTGCTAACCTCATCACCATACACGTTTATACCATCATAATCAATATTAGCCCTTGTCAAACCTCTATTAAATCTGTCTGCTTCATTAGTTGCAAACCAATCAGTTCCTTTTAAATAGCCAAAATTTACTTTTGCGGCAAATTTTTCACTGAACTTATATGCCATTCTCAAACCTAAATCTGTATAATCATTATCACCAGCAGCTTCTTGAGAAGTAATACCTCTTTTTATATAACCACTAATACCACTATGGTCAAAAGGGTTTTTACTTCTCATAAATAAAATACCATTAAATGCATTTGCACCATATAATGCAGATGCTGCACCGGGTAATAATTCTACACTTTGTACATCTGTCTCAGTCATACCCAATAAATTTCCAAGAGGGAAATTAAGTGCGGGAGCAGAATTATCCATTCCATCCACTAACTGCATAAAACGTGTATTTGCAAAAGTTGCAAACCCCCTTGTGTTAATGGACTTAAAAGTTAAACTGTTAGTGTTTATGTCTACACCTTTTAAATTTTCAAGACCATCATAAAAATCTACAGATGCTGTGTTTTTGATTTCTTTTAAGCCAAAGCGCTCAACTGTTACTGGTGATTCGAAAATACGCTCAGGAGTACGTGAAGCTGAAATAACAACTTCATCTAATGAGTTGCCTTCTTTTAGGGTGACATCTACGGTTTGGTCGTTACTCGTTATCTCAATAGTTTGAGCTTCAAAACCTGTATAGCTTACACGTATTGAAAATGGAGGATCTTGATCTACAGATAGAGTGTAGTTGCCGTCAAAATCCGAAACGGTACCAGATGTGGTACCAACTACTACAATATTTGCACCAGGTAAGGGTAACCCAGTATCATCAGTAATTTTACCTTTTACGGTGGTTTGAGCAAACGATACCACGCAAAAAAGCAATGTAAAAAGCTTTAAGATTGTCTTCATTTTAGAGAATTAGTTAATTTATTCGATGCCAATTTAAATAAATATATGAAAATTAGATAAGAAATTCTCAAAAAATTATGCATGCATAGGAAAATATGAAAAATAGAAAGCCTTAAAATTGCAGATTCCACAATTTTAAGGCTTTTATACTATAGAAGTTATTACTCTACAGTTACAGATTTGGCTAAGTTGCGAGGTTGATCTACATTTTTACCTAGCATAACAGCAATGTGGTAGGATAATAGTTGTAAAGGAATTGTTGTTAAAAGAGGTGTTAGACATTCTATTGTTTCAGGAACCTCGATTACATGATCAGCCAATTCTTTTACACTTTTATCGCCTTTGGTTACTATACCTATAATTTTACCTTTTCGAGATTTTATTTCTTGGATGTTGCTAACAACTTTTTCGTAGTGTCCCTTTTTTGTTGCAATGACTACAACAGGCATATGCTCGTCAATTAAGGCAATGGGTCCATGCTTCATTTCAGCAGCTGGATATCCTTCTGCGTGGATATAAGAAATCTCTTTTAATTTTAGGGCTCCTTCTAAAGCAACAGGAAAATTATAACCACGACCAAGGTATAAAAAGTTTTTAGCGTCTTTGTATATATCAGCTATTGTCTGTACGTATCCGTCTGATTCTAGAGCTTCTTTAACTTTGTTAGGAATGGTTTCTAATTCAATAAGATGGTGTCTAAATTCTGAACTTGATATTGTGCCTTTTGCTCTAGCCAATCTTAAGGCTATCAAAGTTAAAACAGTAATTTGAGTTGTAAATGCTTTTGTTGACGCTACCCCAATTTCAGGTCCAGCATGAGTATAAGCACCAGCATCTGTTTCTCTAGCAATTGAAGACCCTACAACATTACATACTCCAAATACAAAAGCACCTTTAGACTTGGCCAACTTAATAGCAGCTAATGTATCTGCTGTTTCTCCAGATTGGGATATAGCAATTACAACATCTTTTTCAGTAATAATAGGATTTCTATATCTAAACTCTGAGGCATATTCGACTTCTACGGGTATTCTTGCTAAATCTTCAAAAATATATTCTGCAACAAGACCAGCATGCCAAGAGGTGCCACATGCAACGACTATTATTCTGTCAGCAGCAAGAAACTTCTTCATATTATCCTCAATTCCAGCAAGTTTTATTAGAGCCTCATTACTTAAAAGTCTGCCTCTGAATGTGTCTCGAATTGCTTGTGGTTGTTCATAAATTTCTTTAAGCATAAAGTGCTCATAACCACCTTTTTCTATTTGCTCAAGGTTGAGTTGAAGCTCTTGAACATATGGATCTACCAAGGCATCATTTTTTATTTTCCGAACCTTAACCTCTTTATCCCTTCTAATGATTGCCATTTGTTCATCTTCTAGGTAAATGGCATTTTTAGTAAATTCTATAAAGGGGGTAGCGTCACTTGCAATAAAAAACTCGTCATCTCCAATACCTATTGCCAATGGGCTACCGAGTTTTGCAACCACAATTTCATTTGGTTTTTTCTTGTCGAAAACAGCAATTGCATATGCTCCTACTACTTGATTTAAAGCTATTTGTACGGCTTTACCAAGCTTTGTGTTTTCATTTTTCTTTACATCTTCTATGAGATTTACTAAAACTTCAGTGTCAGTATCTGACTTAAATGTATACCCACGCTTAATAAGCTCCTTTTTTAAAGCGTCATAGTTTTCTATAATTCCGTTATGAATTATCACTAAGTCACCAGAATTAGAGTAGTGTGGATGTGAGTTTATATCATTAGGAACACCATGTGTTGCCCAGCGTGTGTGCCCAATACCTAGTGTGCCATTAGTTGAAATTTCATTTTCTAATCTTTCTTTTAGGTCAGAAACTTTTCCTTTGGTTTTTGAGAGTTTTATATCAGTACCATCATATAGAGCTATACCTGCACTATCATAGCCGCGATATTCTAATCTCTGAAGCCCTTTAATTATTATAGGATAAGCCTCTCGATGGCCAATATATCCGACAATTCCACACATAGTTTAATTTTAAATACTTTGATTATTCTTGGCTTGATTACTCTTCATCTTCACAATCATCTCCTAAACATGTATAATATATTTCTAAATATACTCTTTTACTATCATCTGTAGTATTGTTTCCATGTAAAACTGTTCCTCTTGGAGATAAGACTGAACTTATCGGAGTTGTTAATTCTGAATCATTATTGGATTGGATTTGTTGCTGCGCAAGCTCTTCTAAGTTAACATTTAAAGAAACTGATAAGCCTAACTCAACATTAGTAGAATCATTCAATAATAAGTTGTTAATATGTTCTGTGATTCTAAACTTATATTTAATACCATCTCCTGTTGATTCATCGCCCTCACGCTGTAAAGGGACAAGATGGTTAAATTTTGAAAAGTATGGCAAACTACTGTTGGTAGCATCTACAAAAAAGTCTGTTAGAGGTAATCGATTCTCTATGTCATAAATATATAGACGGTCTGGTTCTCTTTCAGGGCCATATGAGCCAGATTGGTTTAAATAATCTTGGTCAACGTAAATAACTAAATTAGCTTCGTTTACTAGACGTTTAATACTTTTGAATTTTCCATTTTCTGTTTCAACAAATTCATTTTTCCAATCTTCAAATGTGTTCATCGTTTCATCATTATCGTCAATATCTTCACCATTAAACAGTTTAATTTTTGCAATAGAACCTTCACCTCCTTTTAAAAATAACCTTTCATCTCCTGAGGTTTCATCAGCATCAGGAATTGTGATATTAAAATTATTCTCAAAAAAATTAATTTTATTACCGCTAAAAAACAAAGTAAAACTTTTCTGTTCCTCTGTAGTAACATCTTCCCCATCTTCACCCTCAGTTATTGTTGTAGTGGTGTAATAGATGGTAATATTTGAATTAGTAGAGTTCGTGTTAAGAATAAGGTAGCTTCCATCGTCATTTACAGCCTCAGCTTTAAAGTAAAGACCTCTAAAATATTCTAGAAAGTTGTTAGAGTTACTTAATACTGCGTCACCTTCTTTTTCGATTATTTTTTCTTGCCAAAATTGAGGGTCTAGCTTTAGCCTTATTCCAGGTGGGGAATAAGTTATTATGGTATCATCTTCTTCCCCATTTTCTCCTTCTGTGATTGCAGTTAATTTAAATCCTTGCTTGTTGATATTGATGTTTCCAAATGAATTGAGAGACAAGTGATTTACATTTTCAGGGTTTTCAACAAAAATTAATTCTGTGCCTTCTAGAGGCGCAATCACTTCAGATGCTGATGCCGTTTTGTTTGAGAAGTATGATTGAGCTTCATTAAATTCTGCATTCGGGTCAAAATCTCTTATGAAGTAATTGTTTTCATAGATACTCAGCCTAATTGGGTTATACGAATCACTTTTAGGGAAAATAGAATCTACAAGATAGGTTATATTATTATCCTCATCTATATCACTGACTCCAGAAAAATAAGGAAGATTTAAAACAACAGAATCTATTACTAATTCATTTGCATCACCAAGAAAAGTTGGTGAGTATGATGATAACGAAACCTGAGATACAAAACTAGATGTAACTCTTCCATAGACATCATCGTATAAACCTAGCGTACTTAGACCTAAACTATTATTGGTTTGTACTGGGCCTAAAGGATTATTATATGTAATAACATCATAAGTGCTATTTAAGATATCAAAATTTGTGGCAACATCACTGTTTAATGCATCGGACTCTAAGTTTGTAAAATCACTATCACAAGCCACAAAACTAATTATTATAAGTGCTAGAATAAAAATATTAAGGGTAATCTTGTTTTTCTTCATAAGTATTGTTAACTTTTTAGTACAGCTTCTTTGTAAAATTGGGTGTAAGGATCTGCAAACTCTTCAATAGAATGAAAATCTAATACAGGTTTCTCTAATTTATTTATGTAGCTATCCAATTCTTTTGGCAATTCTTTAGAGCCTTTTATTATGGCGTCAGAGTTGTCAATAGCTATTTTCATGAGGTTGACATAATTTGGTTTTTCTAAAGAGCTAACAATATCTTCGCCTAAACCATCAAACTTTACCTTATCTATCATACTTGTATCTAACGTACCTTCAAAGGTTTGATTGTATACAGAGGTTACAATTTTACTTTCTGTAAACAGAGGTTCGGTTTTGTAGAACTCTTTAAGATAAAGAGGTAATAAAGACGCTAACCATCCATTAACATGGATAATATCTGGTGACCAGTTTAATTTTTTCACCGTTTCTATGACACCTTTGGCAAAGAAAATTGCACGTTCGTCATTATCTGGGAAAAGTTTTCCATCTTCATCAGTTAAAGTTGCTTTTCTTTTGAAATATTCCTCATTATCTATGAAGTATACCTGTATACGTTCCTTAGGTATAGATGCAACTTTAATGATAAGTGGCATATCCAAGTCATTAATAACTAAATTAATACCAGATAGCCTTATAACTTCATGTAGCTGATGCCTTCTCTCATTAATATTACCAAAGCGTGGCATAAATATTCGTATTTGTCCTCCTTGTTTGTTTACCATTCTTGGAGCTTCAAATGACATTGAAGAAATCTCCGTTTCTGGTAAATATGGAACTACTTCCGAGGACACATACAATATTCGTTTATCTTTCATAAATCTTCTGCTTTTGTAAATTAAGAGTAAAAAACATGCAAAATTACAAAAATTTGTGCAGATTGCCAGTAAAATATTATGTTTGCACGCGTTAATTTTTTGTTACTAAAGTGAAAATTTTTCATAATAAATCTGAATTATCTCATCTCATAGATAACCTTAAGGCTAATAATTTAGACATTGGATTTGTGCCAACTATGGGTGCGCTCCACAAAGGTCATTTGTCTTTAGTTAAAAAAGGTTTAAGTGAAAACGATATTGTTGTAGTTAGCATTTTTGTTAATCCAACTCAGTTTGATAACAAAGAAGATTTAATAAAATACCCAAGGACATTAGGGGCTGATGTAGAGTTATTAAGGACTGTTAGTGACGATAAAATTGTAGTATACGCACCTTCTGTTGAGGATATCTATGAAGGTAAGGTGCAATCTCAGTCTTTTGAGTTTGACGGTCTTGAAAATGAGATGGAAGGAGCATTTAGAGATGGACATTTTGACGGAGTTGGAACTATAGTAAAGCGTTTATTTGAAATCGTAAGACCTAACCGAGCATACTTTGGCGAAAAAGATTTTCAACAATTACAGATTATTAAAAAGTTAGTAGAACTACATAATATTCCTGTTAAAGTTATTGGTTGCCCAATCGATAGAGCTCAAGATGGTCTAGCGATGAGCTCTAGAAATACAAGGCTAACACCTAATCATAGAAAAGTTGCCCCATTTATCTACAAAACATTAAAATCTGCCAAATCTAAGTTTGGCACAAAAAGTGCTAAAAAAGTATCGGAATGGGTTGAAAAGCAATTTAATGAACAACCACTTTTAAAATTAGAGTACTTTATTATTGCAGATATAGAAACCTTAAAGCCAGTAAAACGTAAATCAACAAAAAAAGCATATAGAGCATTTATTGCTGCTTATGCAGGTGATATAAGACTTATAGACAATATCGCCTTAAATTAATTATCTTTGCCTCATGCAAATACAAGTTGTAAAATCTAAGATTCATCGAGTAAAATGTACAGGAGCAGACCTTAACTACATTGGTAGCATAACTATTGATGAAGATTTAATGGATGCTGCTAATATTATTCAAGGAGAAAAAGTTCAGATTGTAAACAATAACAATGGAGAACGCCTAGAGACCTACTGTATACCTGGACCAAGAAATAGTGGTGAAATTACATTAAATGGTGCTGCTGCTCGAAAAGTTGCAGTTGGTGATATTTTAATTCTAATTACTTATGCTTTTATGGATATAGAAGAAGCTAAAGTCTTTAAGCCATCATTAGTATTTCCTAACGAGGAAAATAATCTTCTAAAATAGTTTATTGAAGCCAACCCAAAAAAAAATAATAACCATTGCAATTCCTATACTAATAAGCATTGGTTTGGTTTGGTATTCTCTTAGCAAAGTTCCCATTAGTCAAATCATTGAGGAAGCAAAACAGGCTAATTTTTGGTGGATTTCACTAAGCGTATTTTGTTTGACGTTAAGTCATTTGTCTAGAGCCTATCGCTGGTTGTATATGTTAGAGCCATTGGGTTACAGGGTAAAGCTTCCAAATAGCATTATGGCAGTATATGCAACCTATTTAATTAATTATGGTATCCCTAGATCTGGGGAAATTGCAAGAGCAACCATACTTTCTAATTATGAAGGAGTTCCCTTTGAAAAGGGTTTTGGAACTATAGTCGCAGAACGTGTTGCTGACCTAATAGTTATGCTTGTGATTATTTGTATTACGTTAGTATTGCAATTTGAGTTTATTGTCAAGTTTTTCTCTGAACGACTGACATCTAATTTATTCATATACATTGTTGTTCTAATGCTTTTTGTATTAATATTAGTTTTGATCTTAAGAAAGAATAATTCATTTCTAGTAAAAAAAGCTAAAGGATTTTTAAATGGTATAATAGAAGGAGCTCTAAGTATATTTAAAATGGAAAAGAAATGGGCATTTATAGCTCATACACTTTTCATTTGGAGCATGTATGTACTGATGTTCTATACAACTACTTTTGCTTTTAAAAGTCTAGAAAATATACCATTTGCGGCTGTGCTTATCGGTTTTATTTATGCAAGTTTTAGCGTTGCAGCTACCAATGGGGGTACAGGAGCTTACCCAGCTGCGGTATTTGCTGCTTTTTCAATTTTTGGTATAGCTAAAGATCCAAGTTTTGCTTTTGGTTGGGTCTTATGGGGTTCTCAAACTCTTATGGTAATTATTTTAGGAGGATTATCATTATTATACTTACCAATCTACAATAGAAAGCGAGCAAGTATTTAGAAATATTTTTTACCTTGCTTTAACTTTAAAGACACCATCCATATGAAGAAATTCTTCACCTTTTTGCTTTTATTTTGTTTAGTAGTCAATAGTTATGCGCAAGCTATCTACAAGACTATAGATTCTCATAAATTAGATGGTACTCGGGAATTAAAGATTCAGTTGCCTAGAAATTATGATCCCGAAGCAGAGCGAGCTTATCCCTTAGTCATTGTTCTTGATGGGGATTACCTTTTTGAACCTGTTGCTGGTAATATAGATTATCAGGCGTATTGGGAGGATATTCCAGATTGCATTGTGGTTGGAGTTAAACAAGATAAAACCAGAGAAGAGGATTTTAAATATGATGATACTACATATTTTCCTTCTGAGAGTGGTGCTAACTTTTATGAGTTTTTAAGCCGTGAGTTGATTCCTTATATAGAAGAAAGTTATAAAGTCTCAAATTTTAAAGTTATCATTGGGCATGATTTAGGAGCCAATTTTATCAATTATTATTTATTTAAAGATAATCCCTTATTTAGAGCTTACATAAGTTTGAGTCCAGATTTAGCGCCAGAAATGGTAAATAGATTACAAGAACGTTTGTCTATTTTAGAACAAGAAACATTTTATTACATGGCAACTGCAGATGCAGACATTAAGGCATTAAAGAATAGTATTGTTGAGTGTGATGCCAAGTTAAAATCTGTTCAAAACGAAAAGCTACATTATAAGTTTGATAATTTTGAAGATGCTAACCATTATTCTCTTGTTGGTAGAGGTATTCCCAAAGCATTAAATGAAATATTCACCCTATACAAACCTATTAGCGGCAAAGAGTACAGAGAACAAATATTAACGTATGAAGGTTCTCCGTATGATTACTTAGTTAAAAAGTATGAAAGCATAGAATATTTCTATGGTTTTGAAAAAAAGTTGACAGAAAATGACATCAGGGCTATTGCAGCAGCTTGTAATAATCGGGATGATATAGAATCATTAGAAAAGTTGGCTAAATTGGTAAAAAAAGAGTTTCCTAAATCTATGTTAGGGGCTTATTATATGGGTATGTACTACGAAAAAGAAGGAAATAATAGAAAAGCATTACTCAGCTATAAAGCAGGATTAATGTTAGAGCCTTCACAGTACATAGACAAGGAAATGATGCTAGAAAAAATGTATGAAGTTCAAGATGCGATGGATGATTAAGTGCATTTCATCGAAAAAAATTCACAACTTAACGATATTTTAGTATGTTTGATATCCCAAGTCAAACCTACTTATAAATGAGAAAAGCTATCTTAATACTTTTGGCATGTGTATTTTGTGTGCCAATATATGCTCAAATTAGCTATGATGAAATTAATTCGTCAAAATTAAATGCGGTTCGCAAACTAAAGATTAAACTTCCTAAAAACTACGACCCTTCATCAGAAATTAAGTATCCTGTGATTATTGTATTTGATGGTGATTATTTGTTTGAGCCTATCGCTGGTCAGGTAGATTTTCAAACCTATTTTGATGATATGCCAAGTTCAATAATTGTTGGAGTAGTACAAGGTAGCGAAAGACGTTACGATGGCTATTGCGACGAGGTTACAGGTTTGCCAAAAGAGTCAGGTTTGCGTTTTCACGATTTTGTAGCAGAAGAACTTATACCATATTTAGATAATAGATATAATACAAGTAAATTTAGAGTTGCCGTTGGCCACGATTTAATGGGTAATTTTATCAATTCGTATTTATTTAAAGAAGATCCACTGTTCAATGCTTATGTATGCATTAGCCCAGATTTATCAGGTACAGTTAGAGATTATTTAGGTAAGCGACTAGAGTTTTTTAAAGATGATATTTTCTACTATATGGCTACGTCAGATAAAGACTTGCCTTACATCAGAGAGGCTGTATTAAGTGCTAACTCTCAAATAGCTCAAGTAAAAAATCAATATTTAACGTATTATTTTGATGATTTTGATAATGACAATCATTATACACTAGTCAATAGTGCAATAGCACGGTCTTTTGATAAGATTTTTGAATTGTACAAACCACTTCGCGAAAAAGAATTAGAAGAAAAAGTACTACCATATGAAGGTACGCTAGACCAGTACCTTGTGGATAGATACGATAGAATTGAAGATTTATTCGGAATAAAAAAACCAATTACCGAAGAAGAATTTGAAAAAGTTGTTAAAGTTGCAGAACAAAGAAATGATCTTGAATCTTTAGAGAAAATAGGAAAGTTGGCTAAGAAGCTTAAACCAGAATCTTTATTAGGAACGTATTATTTGGCACAACATTCTGAGAAAATCGGAAAAAATAAAAAAGCAAAGAAACTCTACGAGTCTGCATTAACATTAAATGACGTTAGCCATATCGATAGGGATTTTATTTTTTCTAAAATAGATGAATTAACCGTTGTAGACACTGACGAACAAGAAGAGGAGGACAATGAAGAAAACTAAAAGAAACCTTTCAACAGATTATTTTTTTGAAGACTTGTTTAAAAAGGCAAAGTCTTTTGTGTCAACTCAAAGGTATTCAAAACTGCACATTGTAAAACTTTTAGCCTTTGTAAATTGGTTTAAGGACATCAATTAAAACACGTTCCCGTGAAAACGGGAATCTTATTGTTTTTTATATCAATATTGTCATAATTCTTTTGAAATGAGTAATCTGTAATTTACTCTAAAAGCCAAGCAATTATATGGTTGTAAACAAAGAAATTCTTTACCTTAGCCTTTCATAAATTTAAGAAGACTTTTGCTTTCGTGGAAGATAAATATGGCTAAAGTAAAAACAACTTTTTTCTGCCAAAATTGTGGTGCACAATATGCTAAATGGCAAGGGCAATGCAATTCCTGTAAGCAATGGAATACCATTGCTGAAGAAGTGATACAAAAACCAGAGAAAAGTGATTGGAAATCTAGCTCATCAACAACTAAACGTGTTTCTAAACCTTTAAAGATAAATGAAATAGATACAACACAAGAAGCAAGGTTAGATATGCAAGATGCTGAGTTTAACCGTGTTTTGGGCGGTGGTATGGTACAAGGGTCTTTAACATTGCTAGGAGGTGAACCAGGTATAGGAAAAAGTACATTGCTGCTTCAAATCGCATTAAGTCTGCCATATAAAACTCTTTATGTTTCGGGTGAAGAAAGCCAGAAACAGATAAAAATGCGTGCTGAACGCATCAATCCTAAAGAGAACAACTGTTATATTCTTACAGAAACCAAAACCCAAAACATTTTTAAGCAAATAGAAGCTGTAGAGCCAGATTTGGTAATAATAGATTCTATCCAAACACTTCATAGTGATTATATTGAGTCTTCTGCAGGAAGTATTTCGCAAATAAAAGAGTGTACTACAGAGCTTATAAAGTTTGCTAAAGAAACAGCAACCCCCGTTCTTTTAATAGGTCATATTACTAAAGATGGCCATATTGCCGGACCAAAAATTTTAGAGCATATGGTAGATACTGTTCTTCAATTTGAAGGTGATCGTAATCACGTATTCAGAATTTTAAGAGCACATAAAAACCGATTCGGTTCAACCAATGAACTTGGCATTTATGAGATGCAAGGTTCTGGTTTAAGAGAAGTTTCTAATCCATCAGAAATTTTAATTTCAGAAAAAGATGGTGAATTGTCTGGCAATGCTATTGCAGCTACTTTAGAAGGATTGAGACCGTTAATGATAGAGGTTCAAGCACTAGTAAGTACAGCAGTTTATGGAATGCCACAACGTTCAGCAACAGGATTTAATGCTAAACGACTCAATATGCTCTTAGCCGTTTTAGAAAAAAGAGCCGGTTTTAGGCTGGGAGCAAAGGATGTCTTTTTAAATATTACAGGGGGAATTACTGTTGATGATCCAGCAATTGACTTGGCGGTTGTAGCATCTATTTTATCATCAAATGAAGATGTGGCATTACCAAGCGATTACTGTTTTGCTGCCGAAGTTGGCTTATCTGGTGAAATAAGACCAGTGCAACGGGTGGAGCAGCGCATTCTTGAAGCTGAAAAATTAGGTTTCTCTACAATTTTTGTTTCTAAATACAATAAAATCACATTAAAGAACACTTCAATTAAAGTTCAACTTATTTCAAAAATCGAGGATTTAGTAGATTTCTTGGTTTAACCGCTTGAAAATGAGTGGTTATTAGTCGACGATTTTCTCCTTTTGCATCAAAAATCAATATTTTAACGACTTTCTTGTCACTTTATCGAATAAGAATGGTCAGTAGTTTTCTTGAGATTAATATTGTATTGTAATTGTATATCAGATAATTACAACTCTTTCCCTCGGAGTAACAATCCATTAAACTTAAGATTTTATTGTAGTACATAGTTAACAGGACCCAAACAACCATTAAACTTTATACTATGAAAACAAAACTACTTAACCCAAAAAGCATTGGACTTTTTATGCTTACAGCGCTTTGCTATACCAATGTTTCAATTGCGCAAAACTCATCAAGCAACAATACTTCTTCTGATGGAATGCAAAGATTTACATTAGAATATGTTAGTCTAGATGGATTAAATGTTACTAGAGAACTTCAGCTGAACTTTAGTTCAATAACCTCAGATAGTTTTGATGAAGGTTACGATACAAAAAACTTAAATGTACTTGCAGATGATCTAAATTTAATTTTAGATGGAGAACTAATGACAGCTCAGGCTTATGGCCCTATTACAGAAGAGAAGTTAGTGCCGCTAGTACTTCAAAGTACAGGAAATCATGATTTCACTATTCAATTGACTTCTATGAATAATATGGGGGATCGAAGCATTAGGTTAAAAGACAAATACACAGAGAGTATTTATGATTTAAGGAGTGGTGATGCGTTTCAATTTTCATCAGATTCAGGTTTTTTTGCAGATAGATTTGAGATATTTTTTAAAACACAAACATTATCACAATCTGAATTTGAACTTGAAAATGTTGATATAAATTTTATTACCAATTCAAATACAATGATTATTGATAACCCAAAGAATGTAAAGATTAGTAATGTCGAAATGTATGCTATTTCTGGTCAAATAGTTGATAATAAAATAATTGAAAATGAAAATCAGCGCTTTGAATATACGCTTAATAATGTGAGTACAGGCATTTACATTGTAAGATTAATCACAGAGACCAACTCTATCTTAACTAAGAAGATTATTGTAAGATAAGGTTCAAAACTTAATAAAAGTAAGGGCTATTTCATTAGATAATGGGATAGCCTTTTGTTTTCAATAAACACAACGGATTTTTATCAAAAAATCCTTAATTTCGCACCTCGAAAAGAAATGCGAATAATGAGTACAAAGTTCCCTGAATATAAAGGACTTAACTTACCAAAAGTTGCTGAAGACATCAATAACTATTGGGAGGCTAATAATATCTTTGAAAAAAGTGTAACTACCAGAGAAGGCAAAGAGCCTTATGTCTTTTTTGAAGGGCCACCTTCTGCCAACGGTTTGCCAGGTGTGCACCACGTATTGGCACGTGCTATTAAAGACATCTTTCCGCGTTACAAAACCATGAAGGGTTTCCAAGTAAAACGTAAAGCAGGTTGGGATACTCACGGTTTGCCAATAGAGTTAGGCGTTGAAAAAGAACTAGGCATTACCAAAGAAGATATAGGTGCTAAAATTACGGTCGAAGAATACAACGAAGCATGTAAAAAAGCCGTAATGCGTTACACAGACATTTGGAACGACCTTACCAAAAAGATGGGTTATTGGGTAGATATGGACGATCCGTACATTACCTACAAATCCAAATATATGGAAAGTGTTTGGTGGTTGTTGAAGCAGATTTATGATAAGAACTTGTTGTACAAAGGCTATACCATTCAACCCTATTCGCCAAAAGCAGGTACAGGTTTAAGCTCGCACGAGCTTAACCAACCAGGAACGTATCAAGATGTTACAGATACAACGGTTGTAGCGCAGTTTAAAGCCAAACCTGAAACGTTGCCAAGTTTTCTTCAAGATGAAGGTGATGTCTATTTCTTAGCTTGGACGACCACACCATGGACATTACCAAGTAATACGGCATTAACCGTTGGACCAAAGATTGATTATGTTTTAGTAGCAACTTATAATCAATATACTTTCGAGCCAATCAATGTGATTTTGGCCAAAAATTTAGTTAACGAACAATTTGCTAAAGACTACGTAGAACTGGAGAACAGACCGGGATTACAGGGTAAGAATGCTGGAGCAAAATATAAAGAAGTTTATGGAAAGATACCGTTTTATATAGTAAAAGAATTTAAGGGAAAAGATTTAGTTGGTATTAAGTATGAGCAATTGCTAGACTATGCCTTACCAAACAACAATCCAGAACATGCCTTCAGAGTCATTTCGGGTGATTTTGTAACGACTGAAGACGGTACAGGAATAGTACACACGGCTCCAACCTTCGGTGCAGATGATGCTTTAGTTGCCAAACAAGCCACACCAGAAGTGCCGCCAATGCTGGTAAAAGATGAGAATGGCAATTTAGTTCCTTTAGTAGATTTACAAGGTCGCTTTAGACCAGAGATGGGTGAGTTTGCTGGTAAGTATGTAAAGAACGAATATTATAACGATGGTGAAGCACCAGAAAAATCTGTAGATGTAGAGCTTGCCATTAAATTAAAAGAAGAAAATAAAGCCTTTAAGGTTGAAAAATATAAGCACAGTTACCCAAATTGTTGGAGAACCGATAAACCAATTCTATACTATCCGTTAGATTCTTGGTTCATCAAAGTAACCGACGTAAAAGGTAGAATGCACGAGCTGAATACCACAATCAACTGGAAGCCTAAATCAACAGGTGAAGGGCGTTTTGGTAATTGGTTGGCTAATGCTAACGATTGGAATTTATCACGTTCGCGTTTTTGGGGAATTCCATTACCAATTTGGAGAACAGAAGATGGAAAAGAACAGATTTGTATTGGTTCTGTTGAAGAATTAAAAGCTGAAATGGCAAAAGCCGTTGAAGCAGGAGTAATGTCTGAAGATATTTTTGCCGAGTTTGAAGTCGGTAATATGTCTGAAGCCAATTATGAAAAAATAGATCTTCATAAAAACGTAGTTGATAAAATTGTATTAGTATCAGCATCAGGTCAACCGATGAAACGCGAAAGCGACTTAATAGACGTTTGGTTCGATTCTGGTTCTATGCCTTATGCACAATGGCATTATCCGTTCGAAAACAAAGATTTCATTGACAAGAAAGAAGCATTCCCAGCAGACTTTATAGCAGAAGGTGTAGACCAAACACGTGGTTGGTTTTATACATTACACGCAATAGGAACCATGGTGTTTGATTCTGTGGCTTATAAAAATGTTGTGTCTAACGGATTGG
Source organism: Winogradskyella sp. HB-48 (assembly GCF_049942685.1). Taxonomy (GTDB): domain Bacteria; phylum Bacteroidota; class Bacteroidia; order Flavobacteriales; family Flavobacteriaceae; genus Winogradskyella. The sequence goes on along the minus strand of NZ_CP187934.1, from coordinate 924,523 downwards.
TTTTAGATAAGAATGGTCAGAAAATGTCTAAGCGTTTAGGTAATGCAGTAGACCCATTTGAAACTCTAGCTAATCACGGCGCAGATGCTACACGTTGGTATATGATAAGCAATGCCAACCCTTGGGACAACTTAAAGTTTGATATAGAAGGTGTAGAAGAGGTAAAACGTAAGTTCTTCGGAACACTCTATAACACCTATTCTTTCTTCAGTTTATATACCAATCTAGATGGTTTTAACTATTCAGAAGCTGATATTCCTCTGAATGAAAGACCAGAATTAGACCGTTGGATTTTGTCTGAATTAAACACATTGATTCAAAAAGTAGATGATTATTATGCCGATTATGAGCCAACAAAGGCTGCGAGAGCCATTTCAGACTTTACACAAGACTATCTAAGTAACTGGTATGTACGTTTAAGTAGAAGACGTTTCTGGAAAGGCGATTACCAAACCGATAAAATTTCGGCATACCAAACGCTTTATACCTGTATGGAAACCATTGCCAAGCTTGGTGCGCCAATCGCACCATTCTTTATGGATCGTCTGTATCTAGATCTCAATGCAGTAACGAAAAAAGAAAGTTTTGAGAGTGTGCATTTAGCAGAATTTCCAAAAGCAGACGAAAGCGCTATAGACAAAGTATTAGAGCGTAAAATGGAAAATGCGCAAACAATATCGTCATTGGTTTTATCGTTAAGAGCCAAAGAGAAGATAAAGGTGCGTCAGCCGCTTCAGAAAATAATGATTCCTATTGATAATAATCAGCAAAAGGAAGAAATAGAAGCAGTTTCTGGCTTGATAAAACACGAAGTGAATATCAAAGAAATTGAACTTTTAGAGGATGCTTCAGATATATTGGTAAAGCAAATCAAACCAAATTTTAAAGCATTAGGACCTCGTTTTGGAAAGGATATGAAATTGATTGCCAGTGCTGTAGGTGATTTCACGTCTGAAGACATTAAAAAAATCGAGCAAAATGGGAGTTTAGACGTTGAAATTAACGGAAAAAGCATTACTTTAGAACTTGATGATGTAGAGATTACATCACAAGACATTGAAGGATGGCTTGTTGCAAATGAGGGTGCGTTAACTGTAGCCTTGGATGTAACCATTACTGAAGATCTACGTAAAGAAGGTATTGCACGTGAGCTCGTAAACCGTATTCAAAATTTACGTAAGGATTCAGGATTTGAAGTTACTGATCGTATTGATGTACAGTTACAAAATGATGCGCAAGTTGCAGCAGCAATTGCTTCAAATGAAGATTATATAAAGTCGGAGACACTAACCGAAGAATTACAATTAATGGATAGTCTAAATGATGGTATAGAAATTGCTTTTGATGAGGTAAATACCAGATTATTCATTCAAAAACATTAGAATATGGCAACAGATACAAAGAATAGATATTCAGACAAGGATTTAGAAGAATTCAGAGTTTTAATTCAAGATAAAATCGACAAAGCGGAGCACGATTTAGAATTGATAAAAAGTGCGTATATGAATGATCACAACAATGGTACGGACGATACGTCACCAACATTCAAGGCTTTTGAAGAGGGAAGTGAGACAATGAGTAAAGAAGCAAACTCTGCATTGGCAATTCGTCAAGAAAAATTCATCAGAGATTTAAAAAATGCCTTAATCAGAATTGAAAACAAAACCTTTGGTATTTGCCGTGTTACAGGTAAGCTAATTAATAAGGAGCGTTTAAAATTAGTACCACACGCTACGCTTAGTATCGAAGCTAAAAATATGCAGAAGTAAATTGAAATTCAATTTTAGAATTTTGGATAATTAAAACCAAAAGCTTTGGATTGTATTCAAAGCTTTTTTATTATGTCATTAAAGAAAGCCTCAATAATTATCATTCTTATTTTATTGGTTGATCAGATCAGTAAGATTTATATTAAAACACATTTTGCGCTTAATGACGGTATTACTGTGTTTTCATGGTTTAAAATTGACTTTATAGAAAATGATGGAATGGCTTGGGGAACGAAGCTAAGCGATTTTTTCACCTTTATTTCAGATAGGTCTGCAAAGCTCATTTTAACCCTTTTTAGAATTGTAGCTGTTACAGGTATTGGATTTTGGCTGGTAGATGTTACAAAAAAGCATAAGTCCAAAACTTTAGTTTTTGCTATTTCTATAATTTTCGCTGGTGCTTTGGGTAATATTATAGATTCCGTTTTTTATGGTGTTTTGTTTAGTGATAGTCACATGCAGGTAGCCACATTTTTACCAGAAGATGGCGGTTATGCTGAGGTATTCCATGGTAAGGTTGTAGATATGTTACACTTCCCAATTTGGAGTGGTGTTTTACCAGAATGGTTGCCTTTTTTTGGTGGGAAATATTTCTCTTTTTTTGATCCTGTTTTTAATATTGCAGATATGGCTATAAGTACAGGAATCGGTATTTTAATTTTGTTTAACAAAAAGGCGTTTAGAGATTAATAGGTTACTACGATATACTTGATTAAACCAAAACTTAAAACTATATTTTTACAAATAATTGTAAATCATAATAATGACTATAAAATACGGTGCTTCCAAAAATCTTATGAAAAAACACCTTCTTTCGTTAACAATTTGTTTGACATTATTTAGCTTCATTACTTATTCACAAAATAACACAGATTGTTGGACATTAATCCACAATGGAATTGATATTTACAATGGTCAATATAATGATGGTGAATTTCCTGGTTATCACGATCCCGAAACGACCGACTTAGAAGAGGTAAATGGAGGCTTCTTAACGACGGGTCAATATAATGAACAAACTTTCGATTCAAATGACAATAATATCTATACTAACCTACAAGATAAAGATGGAAGCTATTTAACAAAGCATGATTATGACGGAAATCTTCAATGGATCGTTTATACTGAAAAAAATAATAATTCTTATAGAGATGTAATGTTTGGGTCTGTTGAGGATAATGAAGGTAATATATATGTTATAGGGCATTCTATTAATGGTACTTTTTTTGATTCTGAGGGTACAGAAATAATATTTAATAATTCAAATGATTCTGTATTTGGTGGATTTATAATAAAGCTTGATGAAGATGGAAAAATTTTGTGGCATATTATCATTGATAATGTTTACAGTAAAAGAATAAACATTGATGAAGATGGTAATATAGTATTAAGTGGGGATGTTAATATTTATAATAATAACACGTTTGATTTTTATTTAAATGGAGTCATTACTGACAATTTACCAAATTTTGAAATTATGGGTAATAATTTTAATTATGTTAATAGGGGTGTTTTAAAAATTAACCCTCAAGGTGAATTACTTTGGTATACAGGTATTAAAACTGACGGCCCAAATAGTGAGTTTCTAATAGATATTGGTAGTGATAATAGCAATAATATTTATGTGACTGGGTATTGCAGTTCTCAAGTTGATATATATTCTGCTGGATTGACAGAAAATCCTAATATTATTACATGGAGCGGATATTCAACGAAAACATTTTTAATAAAATTTGATGAAAATGGACAAGTTTTATGGAATATTAAGAGTTATTTAAATAGTTCTCAAAACAATGGAGTACAAGCTTGGTCTACGACTATTGACGAACAAGGAAATTCTTATATAACTGGTTCTAACGACTGTAGAAATAGTAGTAATCCAGATCAAATTTTTGAAAATACTGATGGTACAATAACCGCTGAAAATGTAGGTACTTTTTTCATTGCAAAAGTAAATACTTCTGGTGTTTGTGAATGGATCAAAGGCGCTGCTCATTCTTATTCAGGAACAGGATATAAAGTCATAAAATCAAACGACGAAATAATTGTAGTAGGTAAAGTTCAAGCTTTTCAATTTTTACCTGAAGAAGTAGAGTTCTTAAGTTCAGATGGGAATAATATAGAGGCTTTATTCTATCCAGACGATTATTTTTTAGCGATTTATGATACTGATGGAAACTTAAATCGTGTTGTAGGTAGCGGAATTAATGAACAACACCATTTTTATTCAGATAGAATAAGTGGTTTTTTTAAAGATTCTAATGACAATTATTACATAAGCCGAAATATAGGGTTTTATATAAATGGGCCTCAAGACTACGAAAATTTTGGGCATATTATTAATGCTCAAGATTTAAATGAAAGAGATGGGGTAATTACTAAATTCAATGAAGAGTGTGGTGTGATGTTAGGTGATATAATTAATCAGAATATGCCTAATTTATCTTTATGTGATAACACTTCTGTCGGAACAGATACAGATGGTCTTATTAATTTTGACTTAACACAAAATGAAGATGAAATATTAACTAATGAGTCGCTATCTAACTATCAAATTTCATACTATAAAGATGAAGCATTAACTGATCTTATTTTAAACCCTGAAGTATATGAAAATACTTTTCAATCAGAAATAATTTACATAAAAGCAGAGCACTTATTCGACTCTGATAAATCTGGGGAGACATTTTTTGAAATTGAAGTATACACATTGCCAATCACTAATTCGCCAGTTACTTTAAGTCAATGTGATGATAATTTGGATGGTTTTACAACATTTAATATTAGTGAAGCCAATGTGCAATTATCTTTAAACTATTTAAACGAAACGATTACGTTTTACGAATCGCAACAAGATGCAGAAACAGATACAGATGCAATTTCAGAACCAACACAGTATGTCAATGAGGTTATAGACACGGATACTGTATGGGCAAGAGTAGAAAATGAAAATGGTTGTTTTGCCACTTCCCAAGTTAATTTAAACGTTACTTCAACACAGATTCCGGATACGTATTTCAGGGATTTTTATGAATGCGATGCGTTAATGGATATTCATGATGGTATTTCAGTGTTCGATTTTAGTATTGTCAATTCAGAAATTGAGGCAATGTTTCCAAATGGTCAGAATTTAAATATTTCTTATCATGAAAATCTCTTGGATGCATATGGAAATTTAAATGCAATACAAGATATTTCAAATTATACCAACGCAACACCTATTGCTCAAGATATATATGTCAGAGTAGTTAATTCTCTAAATAGTGAATGTTTAGGGATTGGGCATTACATAACATTGCACGTAGTTGAGATGCCTATAGTAACAGGTCCTTTGTTTATTGAAGAGTGTGATTATGATAACGATGGTATAGTGGAATTTTCTACTTCATCTTTTGAGTATTTGCTTTCTGATTTACAAACAATAGATGTTAGTTTTCGCTATTATGATGAAGAAGGAAATGAATTGCCGAGTCCACTACCAGATCCTTATATAACATCGGAGCCTATCACCAATATTACGGTTTCAATAATTGCTGAAAATCAAAATATTTCTTCAGGTGGTTGTGAAGTAACAACTGGTATAGCTCTATTTATCAATTCGAATTATAATATAGGTGAAGTGCCAGATTATTTGGGTTGCTTAGATACTTCTGATGGCTATTTTACCTTTGATACAAGTAATTTAGAAAGCTCTATTTTAAACGGACAAAGTGACTTAGAAATTTCATATTTTGATGAGAATAGTAATTTAATAGAAAGTCCCTTTCCAAACGAATATTCATTAAGTGAAAGTGCAACAGTAAGAGCAATTGTAACTAACATACTAGATCCTATGTTGTGTCCATTGGAGGTTGATATTAATTTTGAAGTGGCTTTGAAACCTGAAGATATCCAAATCGATGATATTTATCTGTGTTTTGAAGAAGGAGAGGAGCAAATATTTAATTTGAGAGAATATCTTGATACTTCACTAGAAGAATATAACATTACAAATTCTGAAATAAACGCCTATAATAATGGTGTGTTATATGACGATATAATAAATGTGGATTTTCAAAATTTAAACCAAGCTGAAATAAATTATAGGATTGAAAATACTGACTTTCCTGAGTGTTATTCTGTCGGATCATTTGATATTATTTCTTCAACAAGACCAGTTATTGGGGATTTATCAGATATAATACTTTGTGATGATGAAAGTAATGATGGAATCGAAAATTTAAATTTACAATCAATAAGTGAAGAAATATTAAATGAATTGTCAACAAATCAATATACGATATTCTATTTTCAATCTTATGATAATGCCTTAGAAAATATAAATCCATTACAAGAAGAAGTGATTGGGTCGATCGACGATCAGACAATTTATGTTAGAGTTTCAAGTCAAGAAAACATTGATTGTTATAATATAAGTAATTTTAATCTTGTTGTTAAACCAGTTCCTGATATATCAGAAATTCAAAGTGAGTATTACATATGTAAAGGGGAAAGTTTAATTGTTACAGCAGGTGATGGTTTAGACTATTATTTTTGGTCCAATGGAATAACAACTTCAAGCATAACAATTACAGAAGGTGGTGAATATAGTGTAACTGTACTTCGAGAGTATCCTGAAATATCTTGTGAGGTTACTAAAACATTTGTCGTTTATGAATCTGAAGTACCTGATAGTATAGAAGTAGAGGTTATAGGCGAGTCTATAACCTCAAATGATATTCAAGTTATTGCTAGCGGAATAGGAGATTATGAATACTCTTTAGATGGAATAACATATCAAGAGTCAAATATCTTTTATGATTTAACTCAAAGTGATTATACAGTTTATGTCAGAGATCGAAATGGCTGTGGTGTTTATATGGAAGAATTATTTTTATTGAGATACCCAAAGTTCTTTACCCCAAATAATGATACAGAGAATGATTATTGGCAACTTTATAATGCAAATAAAGAGCTTCTCAATAAGCTTTATATTTTCGATAGATATGGAAAATTGTTGGTAGAGTTAGATCCTAGATCAATAGGTTGGGATGGTACTTATAATGGTTCGCTAATGCCAAGTAGTGATTATTGGTTCATGTTAGAACGCCAAAACGGAAAAACTTATACAGGACATTTTAGTTTAAGGAGATAGATTAAAATCTATAGGTTCCATTTGGAATTACACAAAAATCAAGTTTAATGTCATTATTTTCTGCTTCAAAAGCTTCTTTTTCAGCCTCAAAAAGGGATAAGCCAATTTTAATAGTTTTAGGTTTACATTCACTTAAAAATCGATCATAAAAACCCTTGCCATAGCCAATTCGGTTTCCTTTTTTGTCAAAAGCCAAAAGTGGTACAAAAACAACATCTATTTGTGAAGACTGTATTTCAATCCCATCAATTGGTTCAGGAATATTGTAATGATTTTTCTTAATCTTAGTACTGTCGGTAAGTAAGAAATGCGTCATGGATGTATCTTCAAAATTACTTTTAGATACCACTATATTTTTATCCTTTCCAGCAAGAATGTTTAAGATGTATTCCGTATTGATTTCCTTTTGTTCTTCAATACTTAAAAAAATATGGTAGAAGGATTTATCCCAAATGTTTAATCGCAATATTTGATTTGAAATGGCTAAGCTTAAATCTTCAATTTGGTCAAAGTTAAGTGCTTTTCTTAGGGCTTTATATTTTTTACGAAGCTCTGACTTTGTCATTGCTTTATTTTAGTTGAAATATGAAAAATAGCATCCCCTTGATAGATGATTGGGGATTCATTTACATTAAAAATATAACCATTGTTTGGGGCCTTTACAAAATGATTAAAACTACCATACGGATCTGTAATATGCCCTAAAACATCACCTTTTTTTACAACGGTATTGACTTCTACACTAGCTTTAAACATGCCAGAATAATTGGCTCTAATCCATTTACTATCTAAAATTTTGATACAACTTTTCTTAGGTTTAGATGCCTTGAAGTTTCTGTTGAGCATACCCAAATGGTTCAAAATACGTTTTGCTCCATTAACACCTGTATTTGTAACTGTATTATCAATGTGAAAAGATTTTCCCCCTTCAAATAAAAGCATTGGTATGCCTAGTTTGTAGCAACTATTTCTAAAGGATTTATTAAGATTTTTAGAATAAAAAATTATTGGAGCTCCAAAGACTTGAGCAAGTTCATCAAGAACAACATCATTTTTTATAATACGAATTTGAGCAGCGTTAAAACGGTCAGCACCACCAGTATGAAAATCTAAAATTAAATCAGCATGTGGTACAATCTCTGTCATTAGTTTGTGGGCTACTCTACTTGCCAATGAGCCAGTTTTGGCACCAGGAAAAACACGATTTAAATCTCTACCATCTGGAAATTCCCTATCCATATGTATAAATCCAAAAACATTGATTACAGGTATACAAATGATTGTGCCCTTTTTTGGCTTATTAATGCCTTTAGAAATAATTTGACGAACGACTTCAACGCCATTTACTTCATCTCCGTGTATACCTGCGGTAATTAAAACCGTTGGGCCAGATTTTTTTGAGCGTTCAATAATTACAGGAACTTCAATGGTATTTTGGGTATGTAGTTTAGCGACGCTAAAACTTACTTTTGCACTTTCTCCAAGTGCTACTTTCTTCCCTAAAATATTTAGTACTTCCTTTTCGCTCATCTATCTGCGGTTACGTTCTATAAAAGTAATAATGGCTCTTGCGATATTTTTTTGAGTAGCACCTTCAATACCCTCTAAGCCAGGAGTAGAGTTTACCTCCATAATAAGAGGACCTCTAGCAGATTGTAGCATATCTACACCACACACAGGTAGTTTTAAAGCTCTGGCAGCATTAATTGCCAGCTTTAATTCATCTTCGCTGAGTTTTATAAGGTTAGCTTTACCACCTCTATGCAAATTAGAACGAAATTCACCTTCTTTACTTTGACGTTTCATAGCACCAACTACTTGTCCGTCTACTATTAAGGCTCTTAAATCTGCACCTTTAGCTTCTGCAATAAATTCTTGTACCAGTGCTCTAGCTTGTAGTCCATTAAAGGCCTCTAGAACAGATTCGGCTGCATTTTTAGTTTCAGCCAAAACAACTCCAAGACCTTGTGTGCCTTCAAGTAATTTTATAATTACAGGAGGTCCACCAACATGTTCTAAAACTTCTTCAACATCTCTAGAGTAGTTTGTAAAAACAGTCTTAGGCATACCTATGCCTGCTTTTGACAGTCGTTGAAAACTTCTTAATTTATCTCTACTTCTTATAATAGCATCAGAAGTTACCGTTGTAAAGACATTCATCATTTCAAATTGTCTAACTACAGCACAACCAAAAAAGGTTACTGAAGCACCAATACGAGGAATAATAGCATCTACATAATCTAGATATCTGTCTTTATAAAAAATGGTTGGTTTTTCCTTTTCTATAATGATATCGCATTTTAGAGGGTCAATTACCTCTACCTCATGACCTCTATTTTCAGCTTCTTCAATTAAGCGTTGTGTCGAATACAACTGAGAATTACGTGATAGAATAACTATATTCATTTTGAGGTGTAGTTAAAGGATTGATTTTCTAGGTCTACATCGACCAAAAATTTTTTTCTTAGAAATTGACGGCCAATTAAGACCGGAAATTTCATATCGTCTCTAGTGCTTAAAGTTAAGTTAATCTTATAGGTTTTTCCAAAGAATATAGCGGTTGTTTTAATTTTATAGCGATTTTCCTTATAGCCATTACTGCTCTTTACATCAGTAAGCGAAAAATTCTCGAACGTTACTGCTTTGCCAGTAAAGTTTGGATGCCCTTTACTTTCAAAAACACAATAAAGTTTACCATCTTCTTCTCTAATTTTAGAGCAATGAATGGCAGAGGTGTATGCACCTGTGTCAATTTTTACATCAATATTACTGAGATGTAATTCAGGGAAGTCAATAATGTCAACTCGTCCCAAAACTTTTTTCATAGTTAATTTGTTTTTTAAAAAAGTGGAGCAAGATAGTCATAAAGTTAATTCAAAATACATAAATACTTTAACGAATTATTACCTTTGAAATAATGCCAAAAACTGCCTTAGACATACAAATAAAGACACTGCCTCACCAACCTGGAGTTTATCAATATTTTGATGCAGACGACAAGCTGATTTATGTAGGAAAGGCTAAAGATTTGAAAAAACGTGTAAGCAGCTACTTTACCAAACATCATGACTATGGAAAGACAAGGGTTTTAGTTAAAAACATAGCATCGGTTAAACATATTGTGGTGGAGACAGAAAATGATGCTTTACTACTTGAAAATAACCTCATAAAAAAGTATCAGCCAAAGTATAATGTGATGCTTAAGGATGATAAATCTTATCCTTGGATATGTGTGAAAAATGAACGTTTTCCAAGAATTTTTCCGACCAGAAGGGTGATCAAAGATGGATCAGAATATTTTGGGCCTTATACCAGTATGAAAACGGTAAAAACCCTTTTAGGCTTAATAAAAGGATTGTATCAATTAAGAACTTGTAATTACGATTTGTCAGAGGAAAAAATTGAAGCTGGTAAATATAAAGTTTGTTTAGAGTACCATTTGGGTAATTGTAAAGGCCCTTGTGAAGGCTATGAATCTGAAGAAGAATACCATTCTAATATTATTGCTATTCGGGAAATCTTAAAGGGTAATTTTAAAGACTCTCTTCAACAATTTAAAACTCAAATGAGAGGCTATGCTGAAGCTATGCGATTTGAAGATGCTCATAAAATAAAAGAAAAATTAGAGATATTAGAAAATTACCAAGCAAAGTCTACCATTGTAAATCCTAAGATTAGTAATGTAGATGTGTTTTCTATTGTTAGTGACGAAACGTATGCTTATATCAATTTTTTACAGTTGAGCTATGGATCAATTATAAGATCACACACGTTAGAATTAAAAAAGAAATTGGAGGAATCCGATCAAGAACTTTTAGAATTGGCAATTACAGAAATTAGACAGCGCTTCAATTCAAATTCCAAGGAAATTTATGTACCATTTAAGGTCGACTTGGGAGAAGGTATTAAAGTTACAGTGCCAAAATTAGGTGATAAAAAAAGTATTTTAGACTTATCTGAGCGTAATGCCAAGTACTATAGAATGGATAAGCTAAAACAAATTAAAATTGTTGATCCAGACAGGCATGTCAATAGAATCATGGCACAGATGAAAGCTGATTTACGCCTATCAGAAGAGCCAAGGCATATAGAATGTTTTGACAATTCTAACATACAAGGTACAAATCCGGTTGCGGCTTGTGTGGTTTTTAAAAATGGAAAACCAAGCAAAAAAGATTACCGTCATTTTAATATAAAAACAGTTGAAGGCCCAGACGACTTTGCCTCGATGGAAGAAGTAGTGCACAGACGTTATAAGCGTTTGTTAGAAGAAGATGAGCCGTTACCACAACTCATCATTATAGATGGAGGTAAAGGGCAATTATCATCAGCTCTAAAGAGTCTTGAGTTATTGGGATTACGTAGAAAAATTGCCATAATCGGAATTGCAAAACGTTTAGAAGAATTATTTTACCCAGATGATCCAATTCCCTTATATTTAGATAAAAAAAGTGAGACCTTAAAAATCATACAGCAATTACGAAATGAGGCACACCGTTTTGGTATTGAGCATCATAGAAACCGAAGGAGCAAAGCGGCCCTAAAAACCGAATTACGAAATATTCAAGGTGTAGGTGAGCAAACCATAATCGATCTCATGAAGCAATTTAAAACCGTTAAGCGTATTGCTAATGCTAAACTGGATGAACTAGAAGCTGTAGTTGGAGTGTCTCGAGCAAGCAAAATTTATAATTATTACCATAAAGAGTAATTTGAACCGACTCCTAACATATCATCAAAACATCATTTTTAATTGGGTTATTTTAAGTCTTGTTTTACTAAGTTTTAGTACCCTAAATGCACAAGAAAAGGAAGAGCCGAAAGTAGGTTTGGTGCTTAGCGGAGGTGGAGCCAAAGGATTTGCGCATATTGGAGCCTTAAAGGTTATAGATAGTCTAGGCATTAAAATAGATTATATTGCTGGCACCAGTATGGGAGCAATCATTGGGTCTCTTTATGCAACGGGTTATTCGGGTCAGCAGTTAGAGGATTTATTTAATACGGTAGATTTTGATGAACTCATTAATGACGAATTTCCCAGAAAAACCAAGTCGTTTTATGAACGAGAGAATTCTGAAAAATATGCAGTAACCTTGCCTTTTGAAGGTTTTAAAATTAACCTTCCCTCTGGGTTATCAAGAGGTCAAAATGTGTATAATTTATTGTACCAATTATTACTTCCTGTTAACCAAGTTAGAGATTTCGAAAATCTACCGATTCCTTTCTTTTGTATGGCCACAAACATTGAAACTGGTGAATCCTTAATATTGGATAAAGGTCGATTGGCAGAAGCTGTAACTGCTAGTGGTGCACTACCGTCTATTTTTCAGCCAGTTGTCATAGGTGATAAAATTTTAATCGATGGAGGTGTTACTAATAATTTTCCTATAGAAGAATTGAGAGCTAAGGGCATGGACATAATTATTGGTGTGGATGTCCAAGATGAACTAAGGGACAGAGAATCTTTAAAGACAGCGCCAGAAATATTGTTACAAGTTAACAATTTTAGAACAATAAATGCTATGAAGCAAAAAGCTTCTTTGGCAGATATATACATTAAACCTGATATTGCAAATTTTTCGGTACTTTCTTTTGATGAAGGGGAAGACATAATTGCAAATGGTGAGGCAGCTGCGAGAGATAATATTAGTGCGCTTGTAGAAATTAAAAATACACAATCAGATATGGTTGTTCGCCCATACTTAAAAATTGTTGATAGTGTAAAAATTAAGTCCATTACAATTGATGGTAACAAACGATATACAAGAGCTTATCTTTTGGGGAAACTTAAATTAAGAGGGAATGAAACCTTGAGTTATGAAGATTTTAAAAAGCGAATAAACAACCTAATTGCAACCAATAATTTTGAAACCTTTAGATATCAACTTGAAACAACTGATAGCATTAACCAGTATAGGTTAAAAGGACAAATTAGAGAATCCGAAGCTACGACATTTTTAAAACTGGGAATACACTATGATGCGCTCTACAAGAGTGCAATATTAGCTAACATTACCAAAAAACGATTATTGTTCAATAATGACCTAGCGGCATTGGATATTATTTTAGGTGATAATTCTAGATTTAATTTTGATTATTTTATAGATAAGGGGTTTTACATAAGCCTTGGAATAAAATCTCGTTTTAATCAGTTTAATAAAAATATAAATCCACAATTGGTATTGGCTGAAACCACACCAATACTAGGCGATCTTAATAGATTAGACGTAAAGCTTCAGGATTTCACCAATCAAATCTACTTGCAAACCCTATTTAGAAAGGACTTTTCTTTACGGCTAGGTGGCGAACACAAACGATTAAAAATTACATCCGAAACCTTGTTTTCCGATAATCAGGAGGATGATTTTACATTCGAAAATACAGATTACATCAGTTTGTTCGGCAAATTGAAATATGATAGTTACAGTCATCCCTTTTTTCCTAAACGAGGTTTTTATTTTAATGGTGACTTTCATTGGTACGTGGGTGCTTCTGACTTTAATGCTGACTTCAGACCTTTTTCCATTGCCAAAGCTGATATAGGTTATGCTTTTAGTTTTAGTAAAAAATTAGCCTTTAAAACTGAAACAAGTGGAGGCTTTAAAATAGGTGATAACTCTACTAACACATTGGCGTTTGCGTTAGGTGGCTATGCTAATAATTTTATAAATAACTTTTACAGTTTTTATGGTTATGATTTTATAGATGTTACTGGTGATGGCTTTGTAAAAGCATGTTTTACAATAGATTATGAATGGTTAAAAAAGCATCATATAATTTTAGCTGCCAATTATGCCAATGTAGAAGATCGTTTGTTTGATACTGGTAATTGGCTAACATCACCAGACTATTCAGGATATGCTTTGGGCTATTCTTTAGAAACCTTTCTGGGGCCTTTAGAAGCTAGATATACCTATTCCCCAGAAACAGGGGAAGATTACTGGTTTTTTAATCTTGGTTTTTGGTTTTAAACTAAAATTTATAAACTTTGCAACATTATGAAACCATTCTGGGAAAATCTAAAACTTCATTTACACTTCCTTATCAAAAGGAATCCAGAGTGACATTCATGTCATGCTGAAAAGTGTTTCAGTATCTTTTCGCTTATAACTTTCAATTTTTGTAACTTTAAAACGTTGTCCGTTTACCACGTAAACGAATAAACAAATCAACAACTAAACAAAAACAAAATGCCATTTTATCATAAATTAGGGAAAATCCCACCAAAACGCCATACGCAGTTTAAGAAACCAAATGGCGATTTTTACTATGAGCAACTATTTGGTACTATAGGTTTTGATGGTATGTCAACCAATAGTTACCACGAGCAACGCCCAACTCAAGTCAAAGAAATTAGAAAACAATACAGCGTAGCACCAAAAGTTGCTAAAGCCAATAATATGCAATCGTATCGCTTTCATGGGTTTAAAGTAAAACCAGAAAACGATTACTTAGATAGTAGAAAAGTAGTTTTAACTAATAGCGATTGTAACATTATACTGGCTGCGCCAAAAGAGTCAACGAGAGACTATTTTTATAAAAATACTGATGCGGACGAGCTTATTTTTGTGCATAAAGGCACTGGTAAGCTGCGTACTATGTTGGGTAATCTAGATTTTAAGTATGGGGATTACTTATTGGTACCAAGAGGTATCATTTATAAGATGGACTTTGACACTGAAGATAACCGTCTTTTTATTGTAGAGTCTTATAGACCTATCTACACACCAAAACGTTATCGAAATTGGTTTGGTCAACTGTTAGAGCATTCGCCATTTTGTGAGCGAGATCTGAGACAGCCGCAAGAATTAGAAACCTATAACGAATCAGGTGATTTTTTGATAAAAATAAAAAAGCAAGATGAAATTATCGAAATGGTATACGCATCACATCCCTTTGATGTAGTTGGTTATGATGGCTATAATTATCCATATGCATTTTCTATTCATGATTTTGAGCCTATAACCGGTCGTGTACATCAACCACCACCTGTACACCAAACCTTTGAAACCGATGCGTTTGTTGTGTGTAGTTTTGTGCCACGTTTGTACGATTATCATCCGCTTGCAGTGCCAGCTCCATATAACCATAGCAATATAGATAGTGATGAGGTGTTGTACTATGTCGATGGTGATTTTATGAGTAGAAATGATATAGCAGCAGGTCATATTTCGTTGCATCCTGCTGGCATTCCTCACGGTCCTCACCCTGGTGCTATGGAACGAAGTATAGGTAAAGTAAAAACAGATGAGTTAGCCGTGATGGTAGATACTTTTAAGCCCTTAAAGGTAACGGAAGATGCATTAAAAATTGCAGATGAAGATTATTATAAGTCGTGGTTGGAGTAAAAGCCCATCCTAACCTTCCCAGAGGAAGGAACTGATGATGAAAAGTAAAACAAGAATAATTTTTAACAAACTCTTTAGCCCAACAGACAGAGTTCTTCCCCTTTGGGGAAGTTAGAAGGGGCTTCTAATATTATGTCAAAAGAAATAAAATCCGTAGAATACGGTCTAGAAAAAATATTTGAAGGAGCGCAAGATTTTTTGCCGCTTTTAGGAACAGATTATGTGGAATTTTATGTGGGTAATGCTAAGCAAGCAGCACATTTTTACAAAACAGCTTTTGGTTTTCAATCGTTTGCTTATAAAGGTTTAGAAACAGGTAGTAAAGACACCGTATCATACGTGTTAAAACAAGACAAAATACGTTTAGTGCTCACTACTCCGTTAAATTCAAAACACCCAATTAATGATCATATCGTAAAGCATGGTGATGGCGTAAAAGTCGTTGCGCTTTGGGTAGAGGATGCACGCAAGTCTTATGAAGAAACTATGAGTCGCGGTGCAAAATCTTACATGGAGCCAACCGTAGAAACTGATGAGTTTGGTGAAGTTGTAAGAGCAGGAATTTACACCTATGGGGAAACCGTTCACATGTTTGTAGAACGTAAAAACTACAAAGGTACCTTTATACCAGGTTTTGAAAAATGGGAATCGGATTATAACCCAGAACCTATAGGTCTTAAATACATAGACCACATGGTAGGCAATGTAGGTTGGGGCGAAATGAACACTTGGGTTAAATGGTACGAAGATGTGATGGGATTTGTCAACTTTTTATCCTTTGACGATAAGCAAATTCATACTGAATATTCAGCACTGATGAGTAAGGTGATGAGCAACGGTAATGGAAGGATAAAATTCCCAATAAACGAGCCTGCCGAAGGTAAAAAACGCTCTCAGATAGAAGAGTATTTAGATTTTTATGAAGGGTCAGGAGTACAGCATATAGCTGTTGCAACGGACGATATTATAAAAACGGTATCAGAAATGCGTAAAAGAGGAGTGGAGTTTTTATCAATACCACCAGAAGAATACTATAGAGCTGTACCAGGGCGCTTGGAAGCCTTTAGCCATGAATTGCGAGAAGATATTGAGACTTTAAAAGGCCTTGGTATAATGATAGATGCCGATGAAGAAGGCTATTTACTTCAAATTTTCACAAAACCAGTTGAAGACAGACCAACCTTGTTCTTCGAAATCATCCAGCGTATGGGAGCCAGAGGATTTGGTGCTGGTAATTTTAAAGCCTTATTTGAATCAATAGAAAGAGAACAAGAAAAAAGAGGAACTCTGTAAAACTAAAAGCGCGTATAGATCCCTACTTCTATACGCGCTAATAAAAAACCAAACCTAAATTTTATAGAACAAAAAATAATTACTTAGGTACTCTTTGCACTTTGGCTTGCTCTATCTTAATATCGGTAAACATTAAAAATGTGAGCATTAAATTGAAGAAACAATAAATTAACCTAAGGTTTTTGCTTGTATTTCAGGGTTTTAATAGATTTGGAACAGTAATTGTAATTAAGATAATTGTAACACTATAATTGAGTTACATTATTTAAATTTACAAACCGAATATTATGAAATACATACTTACAATATTAGTTTTTTTGGTTGGTTTTAAAGCGCCGAGTCCGGAACAAGAGCCTGCTTTTCAATCTGGTGAATGGTTTAAGTTTAGGATGAGTTATAGTGGTTGGTTTAAGGCAGGTGAAGCCACTCTAAAGGTGGATGAAAAAAAGCTTAATGGTAAATCGGTCTACCATGTTGTTGGAAAAGGTAAAACCACAGGGCTAGCAAACGCTTTTTTTAAAGTTAGAGACCGCTACGAAAGTTACTTCGATAAAGAGACAGGTGCTCCATACAAATTCATAAGAAAAATAGATGAAGGTGGCCATACTAAGGATATTGAAATCGATTTTAATCATAAAGAGCAAAAAGCCATAGTTAACAACAAAAAGCACAAGGAGATTAAAACAATAGCTACTGAGAAAGATGTGCAGGATATGGTGTCTATGTACTATTATTTAAGAAATAGTATAGATGTAAGTGATTTAAAAATTGGAAACGAAATCAGAACCAACATGTTTTTTGATGAAGAGAACTATGGTTTCAAGCTAAAATATTTGGGTAAGGAAACCATTAAAGTAGATGTTAATGGTTCTACAATAAAGGTAAAAACATTAAAGTTTAGGCCATATGTTATGGCTGGGCGTGTTTTTAAAGAAGAAGAAAGTTTAACTTTGTGGGTAAGTGCCGACAAGAATAAAATCCCATTAAGAATAAAGGCGGATTTAGCAGTAGGATCACTTCGTGCAGATTTAGAAGAGTTCAAAGGATTAAAACACTCTTTTCCGATAGTATTTGATAACTAATTTATGTCAGACCAACCAAATTTCGATGAGATTTTAGAACAACTTCAAGAGAAGTATGTTAAAATAGACCAAGATACCGACGACCACTTATACGGCTTGCTATACAGCAAGCCGATTACATATTGGGATTATATACAAACAGATGCGTTGTTAAACCTTCAAATTCAGCGTACAACGTTGCCAGATGAGATGGTTTTCATAGCCTATCATCAAATCAATGAGCTTATTTTCAAAATGATACTTTGGGAAATCTCTCAAGTCTCCGAAAAAGAAAATCTAAATGTTATTTTCTTTGAAAGTAAAATAATGCGTATCAGCCGTTATTTCGATATGCTCACGACCTCTTTCAATATTATGAGAGAAGGTATGGAGGTAGAGCAGTACATGAAATTTAGGTATACTTTGACTCCAGCTAGTGGATTTCAAAGTGCCCAATATCGTCTTATTGAGTTTGCTTCTACAGAATTAATCAATTTAATTGATTACAGATTTAGAGCAAATATTGACAGAAACACGCCTTATACACATGCCTTTGAACATTTATACTGGCAAGCCGCAGGAAAAGATTATAAAACAGGCAAAAAATCTACACTTTTAGTTAATTTTGAAAAGCGATACAAAGACGAGTTTCTGAGATTTATGGAAAATTACAATACCAAAAATCTTTGGACACGTTTTAAAGAACTACCAATCGAAGATCAGAAAGATGAAGATTTGGTAAAAGCCATGCGCCATTACGATTATACAGTAAATGTAACTTGGGTAATGGCACATTACAATGCAGCCAAGCATTACATTGAAAGTGGTATAGGAGATGGTGAAGCAACTGGAGGAAGTGACTGGAAGAAATACATGCACCCAAGATATCAGAGGCGTATTTTCTTCCCAGATTTGTGGTCAGAAGAGGAATTAGAAAATTGGGGAAATAATATATAATTAGCAATTAATGCACTTAAAGGGATTAATAGTACTTACCGTTTTTACGGTATTTTTCATTGCATGTAAAGAGGACGATTCAGCAGAAAATTATAAAAAGGAAATAGCTGAAAAAGAACAAGAAGAAAAGATTTTAGAATTCGGTTTCGATTTAAAGAAGTTTGAATTTAAAAGAGATACTGTAAGAAAGGGTGATACTTTCGGTATTATTTTAGAACGAAATAATATTGGCTACCCAGAGATTTATCAAATAGCCGAAAAGGCTAAAGACACTTTTGACATTGCTACAAGACTTCAAGTGGGTAAACCATATACGCTATTATTCCCAAAAGCAAAAGTTAAAGATAGTATTCAAAAACCAACAACATTCATTTACCAACAAAATTTAGAGGATTATGTTGTAATAGACTTTAAGGATTCTATACAAGCATACACACGCTCAAAACCCATTACCTATGTCGAAAAAACCGCTACAGGTGTCATAGAGAATAATATTTCTGAGACATTAGAAAAGAAAGGTCTAAGTCAGGTCTTAGCTTATAAAATGGCAGATGAAATCTATGCATGGACTATAGATTTTAGACGCCTTCAGCCTGGCGATAGGTTCAAAGTCATTTACACAGATAAGTATATAAACGATACTATTTATGCAGGTGTGCACAACGTTAAGGCTGCTTATTTTGAGCACAATGGTGATTCTTTATATGCTTTTCAGTTTGTAACAGACTCTATAAAAGGGATTAAAGACTACTTTAATGAAGATGCCAAAAATCTGAGACGCGCCTTTTTAAAAATGCCTGTAAAGTTTGGAAGACTATCGTCTCGGTATAATTTGAAAAGGAGGATTGCTTATTATGGTTATAAGTTAAAGCCACATAAAGGAACAGACTTTGCTGCTCCCGTGGGTACGCCAATTATGGCAACCGCAAATGGTACGGTTATAGAATCTACTAGACGAGGGGGAAATGGCAAATATGTGAAGATAAGACACAATGCCACTTACAGTACCCAATATCTTCACATGAGCAGACAAGCCGTAAAAAAAGGACAATATGTTAAGCAAGGTGATATTATTGGATATGTAGGTATGACAGGCAATACAGGTGGTCCTCACGTGTGTTACCGTTTTTGGAAAAATGGTAAGCAAGTAGATCCGTTTAGAGAAAAACTACCCGAAGCAGAACCTATTTCAGATACTTTAAAGAATAGATATTTAGCATATATTAAACCTATAAGAGAAAGATTAGACGATATATTCTTTTTGGAGACTGAATCTGAAGGAACTGAAAATACCATAACCGAGGACAATACAACAGACATACAGTAATGGCACTTAAATCTACAAACCCAACCACAACAAAATCTTGGAAAAAATTACAAGTTCATTTTGAAACTATTAAATCTACACATCTAAAGGAACTTTTTAAATCTAATCCTAAAAGAGCTGAAGAGCTAACCATAAAGTGGGACGATTTTTATGTGGATTTTTCAAAAAATAGAATTACCAAAGAAACTCTTGAGGCTTTAATAGAGTTAGCTAATGAGGTAGATTTAAAAGACGCCATTTCAAAATATTTTGATGGCGATATCATAAATGCAACCGAAGGAAGAGCAGTATTGCATACAGCGTTAAGAGCCCAAGAAAACTCAGAAGTTTTTGTTGACGGTGAAAATGTAATACCAGAAGTTTATGAAGTAAGACAAAAGATCAAAGAATTTACCGAATCGGTTGTCAACGGTAACCACAATGGATATACTGGAAAAACCATGACGGATATCGTAAACATAGGTATTGGTGGTTCAGACCTTGGTCCTGCTATGGTAGTAGATTCGCTTCAATTTTACAAAAATCATCTTAACACACATTTTGTAAGTAATGTAGATGGCGATCATTACATAGAGGTTATTAAGAACTTAAATCCTGAAACCACACTCTTCGTAATCGTTTCAAAAACATTTACCACACAAGAAACATTATCTAATGCCAACTCAATTAGAGACTGGTTTTTAAAATCTCTGCCTGAAGAAGCAATATCTAAGCATTTTGTTGCTGTATCCACAAATATAGAAAGCGTCAAAACTTTTGGTATAGATGAGGATAATATTTTTCCAATGAAAGATTGGGTGGGTGGACGTTTTTCGCTATGGAGTGCAGTAGGTTTGTCTATTAGTTTATCTATTGGCTACGAAAATTTTGAAAGCTTACTACTTGGAGCTCATAAAATGGATGAGCATTTTAAAACAGCAGATTTTAATACTAACATACCCGTAATATCAGCATTACTGACGGTTTGGTACAACAACTTTTTTAATGCCGAAAGCGAAGCTATAATTCCCTACACACAATACCTTAATCAATTTGCAACCTATTTGCAGCAAGGCATTATGGAGAGTAACGGAAAATATGTTGATAGATCCGGACATGTTGTAGGTTACCAGACAGGAACTATTATTTGGGGCGAACCAGGAACAAATTCCCAACACGCCTTTTTTCAATTGATACATCAAGGTACTAAATTAATACCAGCAGATTTTATTGGTTTTATAGAACCTCTACATGGAAATAAAGATCATCATGACAAATTAATGTCCAATTACTTTGCCCAGACCGAAGCCTTAATGAATGGAAAAACTGAAGCAGAAGTATTGGCAGAATTTGAAGGAGTAAATCTGTCAGACGAAGAAAAACAAAAACTACTACCGTTTAAAATCTTCGAAGGAAACAAACCAACCACTTCAATACTAATTCAAAAATTAACACCAGAAAGCTTAGGAAAGCTCATAGCAATGTACGAGCACAAAATCTTTGTGCAAGGGATAATCTGGAATATTTACAGTTACGACCAATTTGGTGTTGAATTGGGTAAACAATTAGCAAAAACTATCCTAAAAGAGCTGTCTAATAATGAAAATTCTGCTCATCATGACGGTTCAACACAAAATTTGATAGACTTTTATAAGGAAAATAGCAAATAATTGTTAAAAAAATTCTAATAAATTAATTATGCAAGCATATAAATTGCGAAAAGTATAATTAACTTGGTATTGTTAAGATTCTTAACATTTAGGTAATATTATAACCATTGTTATATGTAATTTTGCCGCGAATATTGAAACCAATTAACTTAAATTTTATATGAAAAAATTTAACCAATTTTTATTTGCAGCTGTAATGATGCTATTCACTACAGTAGCGTTTGCTCAAGCAACTATTACTGGTAAGGTAGTAGATGGCGAGACGAGTTCACCATTACCTGGTGCTAACGTATTAGTAAGAGGTACAACAAATGGTGCAACTACCGATTTTGATGGTAACTTTACGCTTACAGCACAATCTAACTCTGGTGAGATTGTAATTTCTTATGTAGGGTTTGCTGCTAAGGTTGTTAAGTTTAGTGGAGACACTAACGTAGGTACTGTAAACTTGTATCCAGATAATACACTTGACGAAGTTGTTGTTGTTGGTACTGGGATTATCGATTTAGCTGAGGATAGAGAGACTCCTGTGGCGGTATCTACAATTAGAGGAAAAGACATTCAACTTAAGGCTGCAGGTAACGTAGAGTTTGGTGAGGCTATGAAAAATACCCCTTCAGTTTACGTTTCTAACCAAGCAGGTGGTTTTGGAGATTCACAAATCTTTTTGCGTGGTTTTGACCAAACGAATACTGCTTACCTTTTAAACGGTCAACCAATTAATGGTATGGAAGATGGTAGAATGTACTGGTCTAACTGGTCTGGTATGTCTGATGTGGCTAACGCAGTACAAATACAAAGAGGACTTGGTTCTTCTAAGTTAGCGATTTCTTCTGTTGGTGGTACGGTAAACATTGTGTCTAAAACTACAGATAAAAGAAAAGGAGGTTTTGTGAGATTTTTAGGTGGTAACGATAGTTATGTGAAGTCTACAGTTTCTTATGATTCTGGTATTAATGATAAAGGATGGGCGTTCTCTGTTTTAGTAGATCATTGGCAAGCACACAGAAAATATTCTATAGGTACTGCTGGTCAAGGACAGAACTATTTATTCTCAGTAGGTTACAAGCCAAATGATAAGCATGCATTTAACTTCTTATTAACAGGTGCTCCTCAGTGGCATGATCAAAATTTCTCAGAGGACTTAGAATTTTATCAAACTTATGGTGAGAAAGCCAATGACAATTCTGGTTTCTTAGATGGTGAGCGCTTTACGGAAAGACGTAACTACTACCACAAACCTGTGATGAACTTAAACTGGGATTTCAATATTAATGACAAGTTAGATTTATCAACAGTACTATATGCTTCTTGGGGCCGTGGTGGTGGTACCGGTAATGTTGGTCGTGGACGTATCAGAAATATAGACTTGGGTATTACTGGTCTTAATGAGCAAGAAATCAACTTTGATGCTATTGTTGATAACAACATTGCTACAGGAACAACAATTGATGGAGGCTTATATGGTACATTTGGAGACTCTTATTTAAGAAGATCTTCCGTAAATAACCATAATTGGTATGGTTTACTTTCTAACTTAAGTTATGAGGCTAATGAGAACTGGTCTATGAACTTTGGTATTGATGCTAGAACCTACAATGGTATCCACTTTAGACAATTAGAGAATACGTTAGGTTTGGATGGTTATAATGATAACTTTAGAACGGACAGACCAAGTGATTATGTAATAACTGAAACATTCGATGCTAATCCTTGGGCTTCATTATTCAATTTTGCTGATGACGATCAAAGATACGACTATAACTATGAAGAAGTTATCCAATATTTAGGAGCATTTGGTCAGGTAGAGTATAGCAATGATTCTTTCTCTGCGTTTTTCCAAGGAGCTTTATCTACACAGTCTTATCAAAGAGAAGGATTCTTTACTGGTTTCGGTGACGGTTTAGGTAAATCTGAAAAGGTAAGTAAAACAGGTTACAATGTAAAAGGTGGTGCTGCATATAAGTTTAACGATCAGCACTCAGTATTTGCTAATGCTGGTTTCTACTCTCGTCAACCATTTTTAGATAATATATTTGCGAACATCAGATATTCCAATGCACTTGCAGAGCCAGAAGTAGAGAATGAAGAAATAATTGGTTTTGAAGGTGGTTACCGTTTCCAAAATGATGTTTTAAGAATTAACGTTGACGTTTACAGCACAGAATGGGGTAACAGATTCTTATCTATTAACGGTCCTGTTCAAGCTGGTGCTGATGGACAGTTTGGTACGTCTGATGACGAATTTAGTACTTACAGATTAACTGACGTTACTCAGAGACACAATGGTATTGAGGTAGACTTACAGTACCGTCCTATCGGTTCTGCATGGACTTTTAGAGGTTACGGATCTATTGGTAACTGGAAGTATGATGGTGAGACACCATATACGCTTCAAAATGATGACACAGGTGATTTTATAGAGACAAACGGAAGCGCAGATTTAACAGATGTTAAGATTGGTAATGCACCTCAAACATCATTTGGATTTGGTTTAAATCTTAATGTTACTGATGCCTTATCTTTAGATATGGATTATAACATATTTACCGACTTATATGAGTTTGTAGACCCTGCTGATGTTGCTGAGGCTGCTTTAGCTGGTGGTAAGTATGAGTCTGTGAGATTACCAGCTTACACACTTGCAGATGCTGGTCTAACTTATAGATTTTCATTAGGTGATAATCCATTAACATTTAGAGCTAATGTTTACAACCTATTTAATGAGGCTTACATCAACCAGAGAGATGCATTTGGTTACTACTTAGGTATTGGAAGAACTTGGAACGCAAGTTTACGTTACAATTTCTAGTCATTAACTTTATATAAATAAAAAAGCAGCCAATCGGCTGCTTTTTTTATTACTAAAATCTTCAGATTAATTTTCTTTCCACTTTATAGATTCCATTAAGCGCTTAATATCCTTCTTAAGATATTCAGATGCTGGATATATAGAGTCATAATTTGGTTTTGCATAAAAGTACAAAGAGCCACTAAGAAAATGTTTTGTACTGTCTGTAACATAAAATTGAGATTGAGAGGCGGCATCGCCACCAACTTCATAGAGCATTCCATAAACCTTATTTTTTGGATTTTCAAAAGGTTTATAAGTTATCTCATCAGCTTTCATAGTATGCTTTTGCGTAAGATTTTGTGCATCTCGTAGAAGACTATCTAAATTAGCATCATTTACCTTTTTATAGCTTAAGTAGATAGTTGCTTTTAAAGATGGGTACTTTACATCCAAGCCTTTCACATTTCCTGACAATTTCACTTTAGAAGTAGATGCCAACAATATGTTTTTATCAAATGTAAAAGGTAAGGGTGACATCACTTTTTTATACTTAGCTTCAGGATATTCTAAACGTAAGTAACCTTTAGGTTTGGGTAATGGGTCGTTACCACAACTTAACATAAAAAGACTTATTATTGGTAATACTATACGTTTCATTTACTGCTGTTAAGTAAGGTAAGCTTAATTTGTTTTATACGTTTACGCTCTAAGGCTTCAATAGTAAAAACGTAATTTTTAAAATTTATTTTACTTCCAACTCTTGGGAAGCCTCCTGATATTTCTAAAACAAAACCAGCTAAAGTCTCTGCTTCTCCTTTTCGGTTTTCAAAATCTTCAGCTTCATTATCTTCCAAATCTATGATTTTATACACATCTTTAAGAGGTGTTTTACCTTCAAAGCTGTAATTGTTGTCGTCTAGTTTTTTGTAAACTAGGTCTTCATCATCGTACTCATCACTAATATCACCAACAATTTCTTCAATAATATCTTCTAGAGAGACTAACCCGGACGTGCCTCCATATTCGTCTACAACTACCGCTAAATGCACTTTTTTATTTTGAAACTCTAGCATTAAATCGTCTAGCTTTTTATTCTCGGGCACAAAAAACGGTTCCCTAAGCAGAGTGTTCCAATCGAATTCTTTCTTGTTTAGATGAGGTAGAAGATCTTTAACATACAACACACCTTTAACATCATCAATACTTTCTTTATATACAGGAATCCTAGAATAGCCATTTTCAACTATCTCTTCTATTATAGTTTCAAAAGGAGTGTCAATATTTAAGGCAAACAAATCCATACGTGGTCGCATAACTTGTTTGGTGTCGGTATTTCCAAAAGATACTATGCCTTGTAATAGCTTTTGCTCTTCTTGTGTTGTGTCTTCATTATTAGTAAGTTCTAAAGCTTGGGAAAGTTGGTCAACGCTAAGATTAGATCGCTGTTTTCCGAATCTTTCCTGAATTTTAAGCGTGGTATAACGCATTGGAAGACTTATAGGCGAAAATATAATATCTAAAACCTTTAAAGGTCTTGCCATAAAGGAAGAAAACTTAACACTATTTCTGCTTGCATATATCTTTGGAATAATTTCACCAAATAATAAAATAAGAAAAGTAGCAGAGACGACTTCAAGTAAAAATCTAATGATATGACTTGTAATACCTTTAAAAAGTGTTTCTCCGATATAAGCAAAGAGCAATACTATAGCGATATTTATAAAATTATTAGCTACAAGAATAGTAGCAAGCAATTTTTTTGGTCGTTCTAGTAGCGATGCTATAATCTGCATTGCAGAAGAATTCTCTTCAATACCCTTATCAATATTAGCTTTGGTTAAGGAAAAAAGTGCAACTTCTGCTCCCGAAATAAGAGCAGAGCAGGCTAACAGTATAAAAAGTAGAATTATACTAGTTATAAACGATGTATTGGTAACTAATAAATTTGAAAGTAAAACCGAGGGTTCTGGGTCCAAAATAAAATTAATTTAATTAAAATGGTAAATCGTCATCCTCTTCTGGAGCTACGCTATTTTGAGCAGGTTGCTGAGGTTGTGATGATTGTTGAACATCAGGTAATTGTCCTTGTTGCTGTTCATTTTTATTTGTTAAAAAGGTAAAATCGGTACATTGTATCTCAGTTGAGTAACGCTCCATGCCTTTTTCATCAGTCCATTTTCTAGTTTTAATACGTCCTTCAATATAAACTTTATCGCCTTTAGTAAGGTATTTTTCGCAAATTTCAGCTGCTTTGTTTCTCACCACAATGTTGTGCCACTCCGTATTTGTCACACGTTCATTAGTAGTTTTGTTAGTGTAAGTTTCGTTAGTGGCCAGCGGAAAACGACCAACACAGTTTTTGTCATCGAAATAATGCATTTTTACTTCATCTCCCAAATGCCCAATAAGCATTACTTTATTCAATGTTCCTGACATATCAAATGATTTTAATGTACAAAGTTACTTAATTTGTAATCACACATTTAAAATTAATAAAAAAATGTGATTTCTATAGTTTATTAAAATTAAAGCTCTCGATGAAATCACTTATTAATACTGGTACAGGGTAATTTTTGATCTCGTTGGTTAGAATTGCTTTCGCAGTCAATTTTTCAGCTTCTATA
Organism: Winogradskyella sp. HB-48; assembly: GCF_049942685.1. GTDB lineage: Bacteria > Bacteroidota > Bacteroidia > Flavobacteriales > Flavobacteriaceae > Winogradskyella. Next base: position 897,567 of record NZ_CP187934.1, on the reverse strand, counting down.
ATCCAGAATTTAGTGTGAAGATGTTGATGGGATAGTTTGTGTATGATGTCTTCTTCATTATATAATGAATAATCATATTTTAGATTTTTCAAAACAGAATCTTCTAGATCAAGTAAATGAAATTCTTCTGAGGACAAACTTTTATGTGATTCTAAAAGTGGGAATTGATATAAATTTTGCCAAATTCCTTTGGAGGTTCTTTTTTCAAGAATGGTCTTGTTGTTTTTGTCAATACATACTAAAAAGTTAAAGAACTTAGTTTTAACCTTGGTTTTCTTCAATTTTACAGGTAAAGAATCAATTAAATTCTTTTGTAGTGCAACGCAACTTTCATTTAAAGGGCAAACGATGCAATATGGATTTTTGGGTTTACAGTGCGTGGCACCAAATTCCATGATAGCTTGATTAAACATGGCAGGATTCTCTTTATCAATAAGAGAAGAAGCTAGTTTTTTAAATTCCTTAATACCGGCTGTTGAATTTATGGGAGTTTCAATTCCGAAATACCTTGATAAAACTCTGTAGACATTGCCATCTACCACAGCGGCAACTTCATTAAACGCTATAGATGCTATGGCACTTGCTGTGTAATCACCCACACCTTTAAGTTTTAATAAGTCTTTATAATTATCGGGAAAATTACCGTTGAGCTCAAAGGCTACGTGTTTTGCGGTTTTATGAAGGTTCCTTGCCCTAGAGTAATAACCTAAGCCTTGCCATAGTTTTAAAACCTCTTGTTCTGAGGCATTTGCTAATTCGAAAACCGTAGGGTAGTGCTTAATAAAAGCTTTATAATAAGGTAAACCTTGCTTAACTTGAGTTTGTTGTAAAATTATTTCTGAAAGCCAAATATGATATGGATTTTGAGTGTTTCTCCAAGGCAAATCTCTTTTATTATTTGAATACCAGTTAGTTAGTTTGTTTTTAAAATCCATTCACTTTTTAAATAGCAAAACAAAAATAAATGTTTATTGCGTTAAATTTTAATTAATTACGCTTGAAATATTGAAATTAAATTACCTATATTTGCAACCCTTAAGATTTATAGTAACCCTAAAACTAATAACAATGACAAAAGCCGATTTAGTAGCTAAAATATCTGATAAGTTAGGCATGGAGAAAGGTGATGTTCAAGCTACAGTAGAAACTTTTATGGAAGAAGTTAAATCATCTCTTGAGAGTGGTGATAACGTATATTTAAGAGGTTTCGGAAGTTTCATAATCAAAACTAGAGCAGAAAAAACTGGTCGTAACATTTCAAAAAACACGACTATTAAAATACCAGCTCACAACATACCAGCTTTTAAGCCTGCTAAAGTATTTGTAGAAGGTGTAAAATCTAATGTTGAAGTAAACTAAAAACATTAAAAAAAATATTAATTTTAAAAAGCATTATTCATTATGCCAAGTGGTAAAAAAAGAAAAAGACACAAGGTAGCGACGCATAAGCGTAAAAAACGTAGACGCGCTAATCGTCACAAAAAGAAATAAGCTGAGGAAAAGTAGTTTTAGACTACTTTTTTCAGTTTTAAAAACGTTCTTTGATATAAAATTAGATGTATGTAATAGAGTACATCTTAATTTGTTTGGATTATCCGATACTATTATCGGAATCCTGTGTCAAAAAATTTAGTAAAATCCATCTACCTCAACTAAGAGATAGATATAAATTAACATTATGAACAAAGAATTAATCGTAAGATCGAGTTCAGGTATTGTTGATTTTGCCTTATTAAAAGATGGAAAACTTATTGAATTGCATAAAGATGAAGAGGATAACAACTTTGCGGTAGGCGATATTTTTATTGCCAAAATTCGTAAGGTTATGCCAGGACTAAATGCCGCATTTGTAAATGTAGGCTATGAAAAAGATGGTTTTTTACACTATCATGATCTTGGTCCAAAATTACCTTCGCTTTTAAAATTCATTAAACGTGTAAGCACAGGAAAATTAAGAGATTTTAGTCTCAAAGACTTTCCGTTTGAAAAAGATTTAGACAAAAATGGCAGTATTGCCAATGCACTTAAATCTAATCAATCAATTTTAGTACAAGTAGTAAAAGAACCCATTTCTACAAAGGGACCTCGCATTAGTTCAGAATTGTCTATTGCAGGTAGGTATATTGTTTTGGTGCCTTTTTCTAACCGAATTTCAATTTCTCAAAAAATTGAATCTCAAGAAGAAAAAGATCGATTAAAACGATTGGTAAAAAGCATTACTCCCAAAGGATTTGGTGTTATTATTCGTACTGTTGCAGAAGGCAAGAAAGTTGCCGAGCTAGATAGCGATTTACAGAATTTGCTGGCGAGATGGACAGCAATGTGTAAAAAATTGTACAAAGCACATCACCCAACAAAAGTTTTGGGAGAAATGAACAAAGCATCTTCTATTCTTAGAGATATTTTTAATGATTCATTCTCTGGCATTGTTGTAGACGATGAAGAATTGTACATACAAGTAAAAGATTACGTGCAAAAAATTGCACCGAAAAAAGAGTCTATTGTAAAGTACCATAAAAACGGTATTCCGGTTTTTGAAAAATACGGCATAGAACGCCAAATAAAAACATCATTTGGAAAAACCGTCTCTATGGCAAAAGGAGCTTATCTTGTGATAGAACATACAGAAGCTATGCATGTCATTGATGTAAATAGTGGTAACCGTTCTAACAAAGAAAAAAGCCAAGAAGATACAGCCTTAGAAGTAAATTTAATTTCTGCAGCCGAAATAGCTCGACAATTACGCCTCCGAGATATGGGAGGAATTATCGTAATTGATTTTATTGACATGGGCAGAGCAGAAAACCGAAAGCAACTTTACAACCATCTCCGCGAAGAGATGAAAGACGACAAAGCAAAACATAAAATATTGCCGCCGAGTAAGTTTGGTTTAGTGCAAATTACCAGACAGCGTGTTAGGCCAGAGCGCAATATTAAAACTAAAGAAGAAAATCCTGATCTCATAGGTGGAGACGAGATAGAAGCACCAATTAAAGTGGTGCAACGTATTAAGCAAGACCTAGAAAGGATTATTAAAAAAGACTATAAAAAGATAACCTTAAATGCACATCCTTTTATAGCAGCCTTTTTAACCAAGGGCTATCCATCTGTACGTACAAAGTGGTTCTTTGAACACAAAAAATGGGTTAAGATTATACCCAGAGATGCTTACACATATCTTGAATATCATTTTTTTGATAAAGATGGTAACAAAATCAAATAATATCTATTAAAAAAGCCCTTCCAGAATTTGGAAGGGCTTTTGTTTTTTATAAACTATAATGAGATATTAAAAGTAAATTTAAAAGCGATATTGTCCTCAAAATTAGGAAGATGATATGCACCATAGCGGTAGGCAAAACTCAATCCAAACCCAAACAGAAGTTTATTGATCTCAAAACCAGATTCTGAATAAAGATGATTTAGCCTGTTAAAGGTAATACCTTGATGTCTGCTGATACTTTTCATATCTCCAAGCGCATACCTTGATATAAGTACTAATTGTGGCTTAAAACGCTCAGAAACCTTATAAGGTCTAAAAAAGTGTTTTACTTGTAAGGTTGAGAATTTATCACTAAAAAACTCATTAAAATACATGGTTTCAAAACTGTTTAGACCAGCTACTGAAAAGCGTTGTAATATCGTTTCTTTGGTAATATTATTCGGGTACGCATGATAGAGATGGGTAAGTGGAGTTTCACCACCAGCAATACCTGCCACAAGGGTAATATTTGTTTTGGAATCATTTCGATGCTCAAATTGCTGAATGGTTCTAAAATCTAACTTTGAAAAGTTAAAATCGCTACCAAAAACCGACCTGAAACCTTGTGTAAATTGTAATGTAAATTTAGGATAACCTTCTCTTGTAACAATAATTTGATCATCCTTCAACTCAAATCTACTAAATGGACTCCACTGCAAACTGAATTTGGCGGTGCTTAAATCAAAAGTGTTGTAAGACTTGTCGTCCAATACAAAATTATAGTTATACGTAGGATTAATTTTACTCGTTGAAAATTGTGTTTCAGACAATAAATGGTTAGATATTTTATGTTGTACGCCAATAGACTTTGTGATATGCCTATGAAACAAATCGATGTTTAAAAGTCTGGGTTCAAAAAAAGTAAAGAAACGTTTGTCGGTTAAAAAATTAGAACTCCCCGTTTCACTTAAGTCATCTGTATAGGACAAATTAATCCAAGTGTTTGAAGCTTTATTCACCCTAAAGCCGCCTCCTATACTGTATTTATAGCGTTTGTCCTTAAAGCCATAAACGGCATAACCGTTGATGCGAAAATACTCAGAAAGACGATCGTTTGTGATACCTCCTAAGCCTGTTCTAAAACCTTCATATTGATTAAATTTTATAAGATACCTTAAGTCTAGGTCAAAGAAATTTATAGGTAGAAAGCCATTACCGATATTCTTGAGAAATTCAGCTTTTTTTATAGAATCCTGAGCCTGTTCAATAGAATCTCTATCTTTTGTTTGTGGTTGTTGAGCAAAAGTATTTGTTGAATAAAAAAATAAGAGAACAACAAATAATCGCTGTAACATATTAGAGGGTAAAAATAGTTGTTAAATAAAACATCCCAAAAGTGCATTTGGGATGAATATTCTTTTTGTTAAGACTAAACAGTCATTATTTCTTTTTCCTTAACGTCTAGAATACTGTCAATTTTCTTAACGTAGGAATCTGTCAGCTCTTGTACGTCTATTTCTCCATTTTTCTGTAAGTCTTCAGAAACGTCAGCCTTTTTAATGTCGTTCATGGCATCTTTACGTGCATTTCTAACTCCAACTTTGGCATCTTCAGCTTCGGATTTTGCTTGCTTTGCCAGTTCCTTTCTGCGCTCCTCAGTTAATGGAGGAACATTAATAATAATAGTTTCACCATTATTCATTGGGTTAAAGCCCAAATTAGCCAACATAATACCACGTTCAATTTCCTGAAGCATACTTTTTTCCCATGGTTGAACTGAGATTGTTCGACCATCTGGTGTGTTAACATTGGCAACCTGATTTAAAGGTGTTTGAGCACCATAGTAGTCTACCATAACACTTCCTAACATTGCAGGACTAGCTTTGCCGGCTCTTATATTTACCAATTGCTTCTCTAAATGCTTTATGGCATTATCCATTGCTTCTTTTGCAGAATCTAATATAAATTGAATGTCTTCGTTCATAATTATTAAATTTTAAGAGTGAGTTATCAAAAGCTAAGCCAAAATTATACATTGACTTCGGTTCCAATGGCCTCACCAGAAACTACTTTTAGTAAGTTTCCTTTTTTATTCATATCAAAAACTATAATAGGTAATTTGTTTTCCTGACTTAGTGTAAATGCTGTTGTATCCATAACTTTTAGTCCTTTTCTTAAGACATCATCAAAAGTAATATGGTCAAATTTAACAGCAGAACTATCTTTTTCAGGATCTGCGGTGTAAATACCATCAACACGAGTTCCTTTTAAAATAACATCAGCTTCAATCTCAATGGCTCTCAAAACAGCTGCTGAATCTGTAGTAAAGTAAGGATTACCTGTTCCGCCTCCAAAAATAACTACACGTCCTTTTTCTAAATGGCGAATAGCTCTTCGTCTTATAAATGGTTCTGCAACCTCATTTATTTTAATAGCTGTTTGAAGTCGTGTTGGGATATTAGCATTTTCAAGTGCGCTTTGTAACGCCAATCCATTAATTACGGTTGCTAACATACCCATATGGTCTCCTTGAACTCTATCCATGCCGTTACTAGCACCAGCAACACCTCTAAAAATATTACCACCACCAATAACAATGGCGACTTCTACACCTAAATCTGTAATTGCCTTTATATCTTTTGCGTATTCTGCCAAGCGTTGAGGGTCAATACCATATTGACGATCTCCCATTAAGGCTTCACCAGATAATTTTAGTAAAATTCTTTTGTATTTCATGTTTATTTTGAAAGTTGGACAAAGCTACATAATTATTAGCATCTGTAAAAGTGAAAAAATTGTCAAAAAAAAAGCCTTTCATTTTTGAGAGGCTTTGTAATTATAAAATGTTTTGAATAATCAATTATCCAACTGAAGCACGTTTAAAACCAATAACTTCAACATCTCCATATGTTTTTACGTATTCAGCAACAGTTTGCTTTTCGTCTTTAATAAACTTTTGATCCAATAAACATTTCTCTTGGTCTAAAGTTGTATTGTCAGAAATAAAACGCTCCATTTTTCCTGGTAAAATTCTGTCCCAAATTTGCTCTGGCTTACCTTCAGCTTTTAACTCAGCTTTAGCATCTTCCTCAGCTTGTGCTATAACTTCTGGAGTTAATTGTGCCATAGAGATATACTTAGGAACATTCTTTAAAGTTTTGCCTAAACGAGCTAACTCCTCATTATCTTTTTCAATAACTGCGATACGAGCTTCAGTTTCAGAAGCAACGAAAGCCGGGTCAAAATCTTTGTAAGATAATGTTGTTGCTCCCATAGAAGCTACTTGCATTGCTATGTCTTTTACTAGAGTTTCAGCATTGTCAACTTTAGCAGATAATCCTACTAAAGCAGCAATTTTGTTTATGTGAACGTATTGTCCAACAAAAGGTGCTTCTAATTTTTCAAAAGCAGTAATGTCTAATTTTTCACCAATAACACCAGTTTGCTCTGTTAATTTATCGGCAACAGTCATTCCTTCAAAATCAGCAGCTAAAAATTCTTCTTTAGTATTAAAGTTTAGCGCTAATTCAGCTAAATCATTAGCTAGCTTAACAAAGTTTTCGTTTTTACCAACAAAGTCAGTTTCGCAACCTAATACGATAGCAACACCAGAGGTGTTGTCTGCATTTATTTTTGCAACAGCTGCTCCTTCAGAAGAATCTCTATCAGCTCTTTTTTCAGCAACTTTTTGTCCTTTTTTACGTAATACTTCAATGGCTTTATCAAAATCACCACCAGCTTCAACTAAAGCTTTTTTACAATCCATCATACCAGCACCAGTTGCTTGTCTTAGCTTGTTTACTTCTGCTGCTGTAATTTTTACAGTGTTTTCCATAGTGTTTAATTTAAAAAAGTCGAGTAATTAATTTTCAGCGAAGAAACGAATTAAACGACTTTCGTATATTTTCTAAATGTTATTTTATTCTTCTTCTTGAGATGCTACTTTCTTAGCTTTTTTTCCTTCAGTTTTACCTTCTTTATCTGCTTTTCTATCTTCTAATCCATCTTGAATTGCAGAAGACACAATAGATAAAACTTTATTTATAGATTTTGAAGCATCATCATTTGCAGGAATTACATAATCTACTTGACGTGGGTCAGAGTTAGTATCTACCATAGCAAAGATTGGGATATTCAATTTCTGAGCTTCCTTTATAGCAATGTGCTCTCTTAAAGTATCTACAACAAATAAAGCGCCTGGTAAACGAGTCATATCAGAGATTGAACCTAAGTTTTTCTCTAATTTAGCACGCTGACGGTCTATTTGTAATTTTTCTCTTTTAGATAATGACTCAAAAGTACCGTCTTTCTTCATGCGGTCAATTGAAGACATTTTCTTAACTGCCTTACGAATTGTTACAAAGTTAGTTAACATTCCGCCTGGCCAACGCTCAGTAATGTAAGGTTGGTTTACGGCTCCTGCTTTTTCAGCAACGATGTCTTTAGCTTGTTTTTTTGTAGCAACAAACAAGATTTTCTTTCCTGATGCAGCAATTTTACTTAAAGCAGCACAAGTTTCCTCAATCTTAGCAGCAGTTTTGTAAAGGTTGATGATGTGAATTCCGTTACGCTCCATGTAGATATAAGGAGCCATATTTGGATTCCATTTACGTGTTAGGTGGCCAAAATGCACACCTGCTTCTAGTAGTTCTTTTACTTCTACTTTTTCCATTTTTGTAATAGTTTACGTTCTGTTGAATTAGCAATGATTAAGTGGTTGTTTTAACTTGCCTTAACCATTTAGATGCTAAACTAAACTCTGACGTGTAACCGTCATGAGCAACAATAACTGGGTTAAAATTTGCTGCACCATGCAGCTGTTTTCAATAAAAAATTAATGTCAATTGAGCGCAATAGAAATATTAAAGATGCTTCGACTGCGCTCAGCATGACATTGTTTGTTTGGATATTAACGTTTAGAGAACTGGAATTTCTTACGCGCTTTCTTCTGACCGAATTTCTTACGCTCAACCATTCTTGGATCTCTTGTTAATAGACCTTCTGGCTTTAATATTGCTCTGTTTTCAGCATCAAGCTCGCACATAGCACGAGATAATGCCAAACGTATAGCTTCCGCCTGGCCGGTGATACCACCTCCATATACGTTTACAGTAATATCAAAGTTGCCATCATTGTTAGTCATGGTAATTGGTTGGTTTACTTTGTACTGCAATGTAGCAGTAGTAAAGTATTCCGCCATGTCTTTTTTGTTAACCGTTATGTTACCTTTTCCTTTGGCAACATACACACGAGCAACAGCCGTCTTTCTACGGCCAATTTTGTGAATTACTTCCATTAGTTAAATTCGTTTAAATTAATTGTTTTTGGCTTTTGAGCTTCATGAGCATGCTCAGCACCAGCAACAACAGTTAGGTTGCGGAATAGTTGTGCTCCTAATTTGTTTTTAGGCAACATTCCTTTTACTGACTTTTCTACTAATCTGGTTGGGTCTTTCTCAAACATTTCAGTAGCAGTCAAGCTTCTTTGACCACCTGGATAACCTGTGTGACGGATATAACTCTTATCTGTCCACTTGTTACCAGTTAAGTTGATTTTTTCAGCGTTTACAACAATTACATTGTCACCGCAATCAACGTGTGGCGTGAAGTTAGGCTTATGCTTACCTCTTAAAAGTACCGCTACTTTTGAAGCAAGACGACCTAAATTTTGTCCTTCAGCATCAACTAAAACCCACTCCTTATTAACGGTAGCTTTGTTAGCAGAAACTGTCTTGTAGCTTAATGTATCCACACTAATTTGATTTATTATTGTGCCTAAGGCACAAAAGATTAAACAATTCTCTTCCGAAAAAGAGTTTGCAAATTTACGACAAACAATTGGATTGGCAAATCTTATTTAAAGGTTTTTTTAGACTGAGAATCAAGCTATTTAAAAATGCAAATAACAGTTCTATTTTGTGGCTCTAATCAATCGATCATTTATGGATTTACCTAATCCATAATCGGGAAGACGTTCTGCAATTATAAGATCTAAATCTTGTTGGTCTAACTGATGTAACGCATCATATAATTTTGAAGCAGCTTCTTCAAGATTTTTACTTTCGGACAACACGATTTTAAAATGAATGGCATCATCATTCAAAATGTCATTATAAGTCAAAAGACCTATACGCAAATCCTTGTTTGCCACAACAGCTTCTTTAAGATTACTGGTGAGAATTGTTTTTGTTTTTGGGGCATAATGACGCTCTAACATTCCTGGTGCATCAGGCGCAACCTCTTTTTGACTTCGACTACGCTCAGCCGAACTGTTTTTGATTTCAATAGTTCCGACTACAGTTTCAATAGCTTCAATAGAAGTAGAGCCTAGTCTGTAAATTACAGGCTCACCATTTTCAAAACCAATAATAGTCGATTCTATTCCACTTTTACAAGGGCCGCCATCTAAAACCATTTTAATTTGGTCTTTAAAATAGTTTTCTACGTGCTCAGCTTTTGTTGGGCTTATCCTATTGAAAGGATTGGCACTAGGTGCAGCAAGTGGAAATTTTAATTGATTTAAAAGTTCTAAAATAGTTGGATGGTTAGGAATTCTAACGGCAACTGTATCTTTTCCGCCAGTAATTAAATCAGGTATTATAGATTTCTTTTTTAAGACTAGAGTGATAGGCCCTGGCCAAAAAGCTTCAGCTAAGAGTTTTGCTTTTTCAGGAATGTCTTCAACAATAGTTTCAAGATACTCGATATTAGGAATATGAACAATCAATGGATTAAAGAATGGTCGTTGCTTTGTTTCAAAAATAGCTTTTACCGCTTTTTCAGAAAAAATATTGCCAGCTAAGCCATAAACCGTTTCGGTTGGGATAGCTACAAGTTCCTCATTATTAAGAAGCTTTACGGCTTTTGATATATCTGTTGAAATGATGCTCATAGTCGGTTTCAAGCAACAAAATTACTTCAAAAAAATCAAAGATTTATCTTAAGTCTTTTAGTAGTTTTGCGCCTTTAAAATTGTAGCTATGATTTCTGTAGATAATTTAGTTGTAGAATTTAATGGGCAAACGTTGTTCAGTAATGTATCTTTCACTATAAATGAAAATGATAAAATTGCCCTAATGGGTAAGAATGGTGCAGGAAAATCTACAATGATGAAGATTATTGCAGGTGTCCAAAACCCTACTAAAGGTAATGTTAGAGCACCAAAAGATGCTGTAATTGCCTACTTACCACAGCATTTGCTAACTGAAGATAATACTACTGTTTTAGAAGAAGCCTCTAAAGCGTTTAGCCACGTGTTTGCAATGCGAGATGAAATGGATGCCTTAAACAAGCAGCTTGAAACACGAACCGATTACGAGTCTGACGAATACATGAAAATCATAGAGCGCGTATCGGATTTGGGAGAAAAATTCTATGCTTTAGAAGAAGTGAATTATACTGCTGAAGTAGTAAAAGCATTGAAAGGACTCGGTTTTAAACAAGATGATTTTAGCAGACCTACTAGCGAGTTTTCAGGTGGATGGCGAATGCGAATAGAATTGGCAAAGATTTTACTTCAAAAACCAGATTTGATTCTTCTAGATGAGCCTACCAATCATATTGATATAGAATCTGTGATTTGGTTAGAAGACTTTTTGGTAAATAAAGCTAAAGCGGTTATTGTGATTTCTCACGATAGAGCTTTTGTAGATAATATTACAAACCGAACCATCGAGGTTACAATGGGTCGCATCTATGATTACAAAGCCAATTATTCACATTACTTACAATTACGAGAAGAACGACGAGCACATCAAATAAAAGCCCATCAAGAACAGCAAAAATTTATAGCTGATAATATGGCGTTTATCGAACGTTTTAAAGGTACCTATTCTAAAACCAATCAAGTAGCATCGAGAGAGCGTATGTTGGAGAAGTTAGAAATCATTGAAGTAGATGAAATAGATACTTCAGCTTTAAAATTACGTTTCCCAAAAACCCAACGTTCTGGTGATTATCCTGTAACGGTTAAGGATGTTTCTAAATCTTATGATGACCATGTTGTTTTTAAAAATGCGAATATGTCAATATCAAGAGGAGAAAAAGTATGCTTTGTTGGTAGAAATGGTGAAGGAAAATCGACCATGATAAAGGCTATTTTAGGACAAATAGATGTTGACGGTACTTGTACTTTAGGACATAATGTGCAAGTTGGGTATTTTGCTCAAAATCAAGCAGCACTTTTAGATGAAGAACTTACCATTTTTCAAACGGTTGATGAAGTTGCAAAAGGCGATATACGTACACAGATGAAGAATATTTTGGGTCGTTTTATGTTTAAAGGCGACGATATCGATAAAAAAGTAGCTGTACTTTCTGGTGGAGAAAAAACCAGATTAGCCATGGTAAAATTACTACTAGAACCTGTAAACCTCTTAATTCTCGATGAACCTACAAACCATCTCGATTTAAAATCGAAAGACGTCCTTAAGGAAGCTTTAAAAGACTTTGATGGCACATTGATTTTAGTATCCCACGATCGTGATTTTTTACAAGGTTTATCAAAAAAAGTATTTGAGTTTAAAGATAAACGTGTGATAGAACACTTTGAAACTATTGATGATTTCTTAGCTAGAAATCGAGTAGAAAACTTAAAAGCACTCGACTTATAATTTTTTAAAAATCCAAGTACTATTTATAGTAAATTGGTTATGTGTGGTTTAACACATCTACAGATGGTTAAATTATAATTTCTAACTACCTTTGTCTCGTTATGCAGGAAGAATTAAAACTTTCTAGTTGGTTGCCTACCACAAATAAAGAGGTAAAAATTCGCGGATGGGAAGAACTCGATGTTATCCTATTTAGCGGAGATGCCTACGTGGATCACCCAACTTTTGGACCTGCAGTAATAGGACGTTTATTAGAAAGTTTTGGGCTTAAAGTAGCTATTGTGCCGCAACCCAATGTAAAGGATAATCTTCAGGATTTCGTTAAGCTGGGTAAACCGCGTTTGTTTTTTGGTGTAACAGGTGGTTGTATGGATCCTATGGTTAGCAATTACAATGCAAATAAAAAACCAAGGAAAAAAGACGCCTATACACCAAATGGTGACGTAGGTTTTAGGCCCGATTATGCTTCAACTGTTTATTCTAAAATCTTAAAAGAAAAATGGCCAGATACGCCTGTATTAATTGGTGGTATTGAAGGCTCTCTGCGTCGTGTTACGCATTACGATTATTGGAGTGACCAACTTATGCCAACTATTTTAGAAACCTCTAAAGCTGATATGCTGGTCTATGGAATGGGAGAGCAACCATTGCGTGAAATTATACGTTTGTTAGAACGTGGCGTACCTTTTAATAGTATTAATACCGTTAATCAAACGGCTTTGCTCTTAAATAGTGAAGACGAAATCCCAAAAAATAAAAATTGGGAAGATGTTGAAATAGCGTCACATGAAACCTGTCTTAAAGACAAAAAGGCTTACGCATCTAATTTCAAGATCATTGAGCAAGAGTCTAATAAATTGTACGCGCGACGTATTTTTCAAAGGGTAGGCAATAAGATGTTGATGATAAATCCGCCTTACCCTACAATGACTGAGGAAGAGATTGATGCATCTTTCGATTTACCTTACACACGATTACCACACCCAAAATATAGCAAGCGTGGACCAATTCCTGCGTTTGAAATGATTAAGTTTTCCATCAATATCCATCGTGGATGTTTTGGTGGTTGTAGCTTCTGTACCATTTCAGCACATCAAGGAAAATTCATTGCGTCGCGTAGTAAAGAATCAATTTTGAAAGAAGTTGATGTAGTTGCCAATATGCCAGATTTTAAAGGCTATTTATCTGATATTGGAGGGCCAAGCGCCAACATGTATAAAATGAAAGGTAAGGTGCAAGCTATTTGCGATAAGTGTGTGGCGCCAAGCTGTATTTCACCAGTAATTTGTAGCAATTTAGACACGTCTCACAAACCATTAACCGAATTATATCAAGCGGTTGATAGCCATCCAAAGGTTAAAAAATCATTCATCGGTTCTGGAATCAGACACGATATGTTGGTGCCAGAATTCAATAAAAATGCTGATGCTAAAGAGTTAGACGATTATACCGAAGAAGTCATGACCAAACACGTTTCCGGGCGACTTAAAGTTGCCCCAGAGCATACTAGCGATCCAGTGTTGAAGTTGATGCGAAAACCATCGTTTAGCTACTTCCATAAGTTTAAAGAGCGTTTTGATAAAATCAATATAAAGAACAAACTGAACTTGCAGTTAATACCGTATTTCATCTCTAATCATCCAGCTTGTGAAGCCGAAGATATGGCAAATCTTGCTGCCGAAACCAAAGATATGGGCTTTCAGCTTGAGCAAGTTCAAGGGTTTACTCCAACACCAATGACGGTTGCAACGGTGATTTATTACAGTGGTTATCATCCATATACCTTACAAGAGGTTAAAACGCCTAAAACCCAAAAAGAAAAAGATGAACAACACCGTTTTTTCTTTTGGTATAAGGACGAAAATAAAGCTTGGATAAAGAATACCTTAAATAAACTTGGTCGTCAAGATTTGCTTAAAAAACTTCTTCCTGAAAAAACCGAAAAATGGCGTAAAAATAAACCAGGTAAAGCCAAACATACTTTTAACGATGCCGTTCCTTTTAACCAAAGGAAAGATAAGGTGAAGTTTAACAAGAAAAAGCGAAAATAAATTATTCTAGTGCGCCTCTAACCAGTTATTGCCAAGACCAATCTCAACATCTAAAGGCACTGAAAGCTTAAAGGCATTTTCCATTTCAGTTTTTATCAGTTTTGAAATCTCATCTAGTTCTGGTTTGTAGACATCAAATACCAATTCATCATGTACTTGTAGTAGCATTTTGGTTTTGTAATCACCAGCTTCTAACTTCTCGTAAATATTAATCATCGCCAGTTTAATGATGTCTGCAGCACTACCTTGAATAGGTGCGTTAACCGCATTTCGTTCTGCTGCACCACGAACAACCGCATTTCGAGAATTGATATCTTTTAAATATCTGCGTCTGCCTAAAACCGTTTGCACATAACCATGATCACGTGCAAAATCGACTTGTTTGCTGATGTAGTTTTTCAGCTTTGGATAGGTTTCATAATACGTATCGATAAGCTCTTTAGCTTCACTACGTGATAAATCGGTTTGGTTACTTAACCCAAATGCAGACACACCATAAATAATCCCGAAGTTGACAGTTTTTGCATTGCTACGTTGCTCTCTGGTAACGTCTTCAATAGGCACATTAAAAACTTTTGAAGCGGTTGATGCGTGAATATCTTCGCCATGTTTAAAGGCATCAATCATGGTTTCTTCTTCACTTAAAGCCGCTATAATACGTAATTCAATTTGAGAATAATCGGCAGCTAACAATGTGTAGTCTTCGTTACGAGGAATAAATGCTTTTCGTACTTGTCGACCACGTTCGGTACGAATAGGTATGTTCTGTAAGTTTGGGTTATTACTACTTAAACGACCAGTTGCAGCAACGGTTTGCATATAATCGGTATGTACTCTGCCAGTTGCTTCTTCAACCTGAAGCGGTAAGGCATCTACATATGTGCTTTTTAGTTTAGATAAGCCTCTAAACTCCAAAATATTTCTGATGATTTCATGGTCTTTGGCTAAGTAACTAAGCACATCTTCAGCGGTAGAATATTGACCGGTTTTGGTCTTTTTTGGTTTGTCGACCAATTTCATTTTGTCAAATAAAATCTCACCCAATTGTTTTGGTGATGCAATATTGAATTCTTCACCAGCAGCGTCGTAAATGCTTTTTTCTAAGTTAGCAATGTCATTAGTTAACTCTTCTGAAAGTTGATGTAAAAAGCCTTTGTTTAGGTTGATACCTTCCAATTCCATAGCAGCTAAAACGCGTAGTAACGGAATTTCAATCTCATCAAAAAGCTTCTGTGTATTGGCCTCGCCTAATTCTTTTTCAAAATGTGCTGCAAGTTGAAGTGTGATATCAGCATCTTCTACTGCATATTCTGTTTGTTTGTCTAAAGGCACATCGCGCATCGATAGCTGATTTTTACCTTTTTTACCGATCAATGTTTCAATGGAAATAGGCGTATAGTTTAAGTACGTTTCTGATAGCACATCCATGTTGTGGCGCATGTCTGGATTAATCAAATAGTGCGCTAACATGGTATCGAATAATGGGCCTTTAACTTCAATATTATATTTGTCCAAAACCTTAATGTCATATTTTAAATTCTGACCAATTTTCTGAATGTTTTCGGCTTCAAAAAAAGGACGTAGTTCTTCAATGAGTGCTTGCGCTTCATCTTTGTTTTCAGGAAACGGTAAGTAAAATCCTTTGCCAGCTTCCCAAGAAAATGCGATGCCAACTAATTCTGCAGTTAACGGATTTAAACCAGTAGTTTCCGTATCAAAGCACACCGACGTTTGATTGAGTAGGTTTTTTACAAACAGTTTTGTAGCCATACCACTCGCGACACTTTGGTAAAAGTGATTTGTGTTTTCGGCTGTATTTCTCGTAAAAGAATTTGTGGTAGTTGAATCATCATCAGCGTCATTACCACCAAATAAAGAAAACTGACCTGCGCCAGCAGATGCTTTTTCTTTAAGAGTTTGAGACTTGTCTAATGCATTCGACGTGGTATTTTGGTTTGTTGACTCACTTGAATTATCGGTTTCAGTGGCAAATGTTTTTAGAAAGTTTTCGGTAAGACGTCTAAATTCTAATTCCTGGAAAATCTGTTTTACTTTATCAATATCAGGATAATCTAACTCGAAATCTTTTGCGTTGAATTTCACAGGTACGTCAAGCATTATTCGAGCTAGCTCTTTTGAAAGTCGTCCTAATTCTGCATTTTCTTCAACCTTCTCTTTCATTTTGCCAGTAAGCTTGTCTGTGTTAGCTAGAAGACCTTCCATACTACCAAACTCCTTGATGAATTTTTTAGCCGTTTTCTCACCGACGCCAGGTAATCCAGGAATATTGTCACTAGAGTCACCCATCATCCCTAAAAAGTCAATGACCTGTTCCGGTCTTTCGACTTCAAATTTTTTCTGTACTTCAGGAATTCCCCAAGTTTCATAACCTCCACCAAACGATTTTGGGCGATACATAAAAATATTTTCGGTTACTAACTGCGCAAAATCCTTATCTGGTGTGACCATGTAGGTTTTGTAACCTTCTTTTTCCGCTTGACGGGAAAGCGTACCAATAACATCATCGGCTTCGTAACCTTCTTTTACCATAATTGGAATATGCATAGCTTCCAGAATGTTACAAATATGTGGGATTGCAGTACGGATGCCTTCTGGTGTTTCATCTCTATTGGCTTTGTATTCTTCGTACATTTCTACACGATCTACACTTCCGCCTTTATCAAAACAAACTGCTAAATGGTCTGGTCTTTCACGCTTAATAACGTCTAAAAGCGAATTCATAAAGCCCATTATGGCTGAGGTATCTTCTCCTTTAGAATTAATTCTTGGGTTTTTTATAAAAGCATAATACCCGCGAAAAATAAGCGCGTAAGCATCGACTAAAAAGAGGCGTTTTTGTTCTGACATTTTGAAGAATTTTGAAGTCTATAAAACTACAAAACTTAAACTTTGAAATAAAGTAAAGACTAACTAAAAATAAAAAAGAAAGCCGTAATAAAAATTGGCTTTCTTTTAAGTTTTACAGAATAGTATAAGTTATTTATTTTACGAACGTAATACCGTGTTCACCACATATTTCTGCTACTTTTTCAAAATCTGGTGGTCCAGGAGGTAAATCTGCTAATTTTCTAAACATAATTTCAATGCCTGCGGGAAAGGCACTCGTTATCATTGTAGCTTTTTCTGTACCTACTACTTTCCATGAATGCGGAATATTTTTGGGAGCAAATGCCGTGTCACCAGCCTCTAAAATAGAGGTTTTACCATTTACCATTATTTCAACTTGCCCCTTTATAACTCTAAAAATCTCATCTTCTTTGGTGTGTATGTGTGGAGGAATTCCGGTGCCAGGTTCTACATTGTCTTCCCATTCTACAATTTGATTATCGGTTTCGCTTCCAATTAATTTGTGTGTTTGTATATCTCCAATTACATTTAGTGTCTCTCCTTCGTTTTTTCTGATAATTTTAGATTTTAAATTTCCCACATACGTTGCTATTGTGCTTGCAAAACTAGGTTTAGGTAAAAGGGTTAAAATACTCAGTCCTCCTACTGATTTTAAAAAATGTGCTCTTCTCATAATGTTAAGATTTAATAATGTTTTAAAAAGAAAGCCGATCCCTACTTCGGCTTTCTTTGCTCAAAAAATATAATTGAAGACAATCCAATTATGCTTTACATTCTATCTAATACGTTCTACTTCAAAATATGTTTTTGAAGGATTTTGGTCTACAATTACACCACTTAATGTACTGTACATATATATTTCTACATATTCTAGGGCGTCTAGTTGTACTATACAATTAATTGTTCTATGCAATATGCCATCTGGCACATCGTACACATGTGTAAAGGTGTTTTCTTTTATCAAAGTTCCATTTTTATATACAGCAATGCCATAGTTACCCGTAGTGTAGTTTGAAGATGTAGTGTAGGTTGCATTGATACGATAATAACCGTCATTTGTGGCTCTAAACCTGCTATTTGCGGTTAAATATTCACCTTGTGTATCTATATCAACGGTGCTAAATGCTATCTTTTCATAGCCTGTTCCGCCATGAATGTAAAGCCCAGACAAGGTGGATACAGCTAATGAGAAATTATTAACATTAAAGCTAAGATTGCCTAGATTAACTGTTTGTACAGGTACCCCATCATCTTCTAATGAAATTCCTAAGGTATTACCGACTAGTCCAAAAGTATCTACTTGCTGATTGTCTGTATTAACGGTAGCATCTTGGAAGGTGACATTGCCAACGCCATCTGTGGTCATTACTTGGCCGGCTGTACCATCACTAAGTGGCATATTATAAGCATCATTGATGTTCATTCGACCACTTTTGTAAATCGTTAAGGCATTAGCTCTATTGGTAGGTCCAGATCCTATACCGATACTAAAAATTCGGTCTGTTATATTGAATGAACTAGGCGATCCACTGTAGGTCGTTGCCCATAACCCAAGTGTAGTTTCACCTGTAGAAGGGGCAGTATTTCCACTTCCAAAAGCAAATGCATCACTTCCATTTACAGTATTGAAAGAACCCATAGCACCAGATCTTAATCCCGATACAGTATTATTAGCACCAAAGGCAACATTATCACTACCGGAAACAGTATTTGTTGTTCCGGAAGCCAAAGAAGCAATTCCACTTACTGTATTTGACCTTCCGAATGCAGTTGAAGAATTATCACTGGCGATATTATTTTCACCTACGGCAAACGAATAATTACCAATATTAGCATTGTTCCATTCATTTCCAGTAACGCGACCAGCTCTAAAAGCTGCCTTTCTTGGGTTGAAGAGCATACGTGTGCCAGCTCCTGAAAGTGAAATAGCATCACCAGCTCCAAAAGTACCAACGACTTGAAAGCCATCTTCTCCATTAATCTCAACGGCACCATCAACAGCATTGATACCTCTTCCTGCTCCTGGACCACCTTCATTGTAGGACTCATTGAGAGTGTTTTGTGTATCACCATCTCCAACAATATCTTGAAAAGTCACATTCCCAGCGCCATCAGTAGTCATGACCTGACCAGCTGTACCATCGCTTCCTGGTAAAAAATAGCGATTCAATACTGGATCATTCCCAATAGATACTCTCCCAGAAAATAGAGCTGCGTAGTCAGTTGAATTATTATCAACTCGAGAATAGATTCCATAATCTGTCCCAGTTGTAGAGACTACATTGTGGGTTCCATAAGCTTCGTTGCTCACGGATGCTCCACTAAAAAGAGTTCTATTGCCGTAAAGATAACTTGAATTATTTGCTGAGAAAGCTTGGTTATAAACTCCAATGTTAGTAGAGGTTGAGTTGGTGGTGTCAAATGTATTGGTAATTCCAGTTGCTCCGTCAATACCTGTATTATTAAAATAATTTACAACGCCTCTTGCTGTGCCAGAAAATCCGAAAGTAAAGAAATTGTACATGCCTGTTTTTATTCCGCTACCTGATCCTGAAAAGGAGTTGCGTATGGCTTGTATAGACGAACCAGTGCTGTTGCCTCCAATACTGTTACTTATAAGATATGCATTAGTAGTACCATTTAAAGTAGCACTATTCTCTATACCTCTAACTAAGCCTGAAGAGACAGGTGTTAACACATTGGATATGGATGTACTATTTACAGCTGGGTTGGTTTCAACATAAAGTGTTTGCCCAGAGCTCGATGTATTGCCAATTGCTACATTTCCTTGTGTAAAGATATTATCGTTTATGCTTGTAGGTGATGAGGAACCACCTTGTATATACCAATCGCTATCTTCTGCTGAAATATCTTGAAAAGTTACGTTGCCAGCACCATCGGTTGTCATCACTTGACCGTTAGTGCCATCTGTTGCAGGCATTATGTAGCGATTAGAAAATCCTGCACCAAAACTGGTACGGCCAATAAAGTAACCAGCATAACCAGATATGCTAGGTGTGTTACTATAAACACCATAATGAGTGCCACCTGCTGAACTACTAATATTAGAATAAATGCCATATTTATCTCCTGAACCATTTCCAGTTAAATTACTGTAGACACCATAGTGACTTCCATTTCCGGAATTAGATATTGAATTTAAAACCCCAAATTGTTGTCCATTATTTGTACTTAAGTTTTGACTATAAAATCCATAAACGTTCCCGATATAATTGCTGGTATTTGTAATTTGAGCTTCATATGCCCGAACATCATGATTTGTTTGTGTTGAAATACCATTCATACGAGCACTAAAAGCTTTTGTTCGAGTTGAAACACCAGATGAAGAACTGTTGTCGACAACGTAAACTCCATCTAGATTACCTCCAATATTTGAATTGTCTCCTGTTAAATTAATTTGAATGCCATCTTCTGATAAAGTATTTAATTCCATTACAGGATTTGTAACACTGCCATTACCTGTACTTTGAATGTCTATCATAGAGCTAGGATTGATAGTATTAAAACCTATTCTATCGTTATCACCACGTACATAAAATAAATTGTTGAAGTTTTGGCTGTCTACACGCAACCCGTCACCTCCTTGAATTTCGACTGGGCCATTATCTGCTGTAATTATTCTTCCTAACCCAGCTCCACCTTCATCATAAGCTTCATCTAAAGTATTGCTTGTCCCTAAAATAGAAACCCAAGTGCCACTCCCATTATCCCAATAGTAGAAACCTTTGGACGGCGTACCGTTGCCTGTTACAAATACCATCATACCATCTTGGTCTGCTGTTGGATTAGTCGTTGGGAAATTGTCTATCCTAGGAATTAATATCCCATCTTGGTTTGTGGGTGAAGTTGTGCTAGAAGCCGAAATATCTAAAGTGGATTTTGGGTCTGTATTGCCAACTCCAACCTGGGCAGTAGCAAAAAAACTGAAGCATAAAAATGCTATAATTGTAATTGTCTTCATTGTTGTAGGGTATTAAGGTTGAGAGGTTAAAGTTTAACCTCTACATCAAATGTGTTTCTTACATCTTTAATTATTTTATTGACATAGTAAAGTAGCCCGAGAAAAATTTCACTTCCTCCCAGAATAAGTGGGTTTACATTTCCAAATAATTGAATGGAAACGTGACCTGCCAAAAAGCTCGAATTGATAACTAAAAGCGACACAAGAAATGTAGAGGTCTTCATCTTACAACGATTTATGATTAATAGCTCCTCAAAACTAGTATCGACTCTTAAAAATCGTCTAGATTATTTATTCAAAAGCAAGGAGTATTTTGTCAAAATGAATAAAAATGAGAAGGATTATTTATTCAAAACGAAAGTAAAAAATTGAATATGAATTAGTTACGAAAATCCGAAGGACTTTTATCAAATTCTTCCTTAAAGGTCTTGCTAAACCAATTAGGATCATTAAAGCCTATAGCATAAGCAATTTCTGAGATGGATAAATCGGTAGATTTTAGCATTTCCTTACCTTTTTGCAAACGTACTTTTCTAATAAAAATAGCTGTGCTTGTATTAGATATGGCTTTTAATTTTCGGTAGAGTTGTGAGTCGCTCATTGCCATTTGTTTTGCAAGTTCTGTTGGCCCAAAATTAGAATCTTCAATATTGTTATGAATAACGTCTACTACCGACTTTAGAAAAACGAGGTTTTTATCCGTAGGCCGTGATTCTTTGGTTTTTGTAACAATAGTATTTACAGCATATTTTTCTTGTAATTTTTTGCGCTTGGCAATTAGCATTTTCATTCGAAGTAATAGTTCTTCTTTGTGAAAAGGCTTAGTCAGATAAGCATCTGCACCACTCGAAATGCCATCTATTTTATCCTCTTGCATGGCTTTAGAGGTTAGCATTATAATAGGAATGTGGTTGGTGTTGGTATTTTGTTGTAAATGTTGTGTGAGCTCATAACCATCCATCTTGGGCATCATGACATCGGTAATAATTATATCTGGAATTTGCTCTGATGCCAGTTCTAAACCTTCTTTACCATCATTAGCAAAGGTGACTTTGTATTGTGGTTGCAAGCATGATGCAATATATCTTGCCATATCATAATTATCCTCTACGATTAATACGCTGTTAGAATCTTCATCGGAAATAACATCATCTGTTTTTGGCACTACCGTCCCAACTGACATTTGACGGTTATTAACATCAATAGTTGTGTTTTCGGCATTATTAGTAATAGGTAATGTGATTTCAAAGGTTGAACCTCTCCCAACTTCTGAAGACACTTCAATAGTTCCGTTTAGCAATTCAACAAGTTCTTTGGTTAATGCCAAACCAATACCTGTACCTTGAGAAATTTTTTGAGCTTTATCTTCAACTTGATAAAAACGGTCAAAAATATTGGACAGCTCTTCTTTAGAGATACCATAGCCTTGGTCCGAAACGGTAATATTTAGATTACTATTATTTTTTTGAAGCTTTATAGAGACTTCTGAATTTTGAGGAGAAAATTTAATGGCATTGGAAAAAAGATTGGTTAAGATTTGCCGCATCTTTTCAGCATCAAAATCCATAATTATTTCATTAGGTTGAGCATCAAGATTGAGATTTACACCTTTGTCTGAAGCAATACTTAGAAAGCTGTCAACAACATTTGCAGAAAACTTTATAATATCGTTTTGTACAAGATTTAGCTTTAGTTGTCCTTTTTCAAGTTTTGCTAAGTCTAGCATTTGATTGACCAAGTCCAAAAGGTTGTTACTGTTCTGCTCAATAGTTTCTAATGAAGTCTCGAGCTCTTTTTGGTCACTAACTTTGTTTTTTACATTACCTAAATAGCCAAGAATTATGGTAAGCGGTGTTCTAAATTCATGTGTTATATTGGTAATGAACCTCGATTTTAAAGCATCGAGTTCTTGTAAGCGTTTAGATTCTTGCCCTGCGATTTGGCGTTGCAGACTAATTTTGTAGAACGCATAGACAATTCCTAAGAATAGCATTAGATAAAGTAGGTAGGCAAGATTACTTTTATACCAAGGCGGTATTACATTGATTTGTAATTCCAAGGGTGCTTTTTGCCATACTTTATTTCTGGATTTTCCCTGAATCTTTAAAACATGTCTTCCTTTTGGAAGATCCAGTAATGGAATTTCTCTTGATCCTGATAAATCATTCCAATCGGTATTATCCAAAGTATATATAAACTGGTTATTTTTTGTTGGACGCAGATCTAAATCGGAAAAAGAAATGTAACAAGGGAAATCTGTATGGTTAAGCGTAATTTCATTTGTTGTTGTAATACTCTGATTAATAATCTTACTATTGGTTAGAGGATTTATTTCTTGATTCTTTACTCTCAAAGATGTAAAGGTT
The DNA here is from genome assembly GCF_049942685.1 of Winogradskyella sp. HB-48. GTDB lineage: Bacteria > Bacteroidota > Bacteroidia > Flavobacteriales > Flavobacteriaceae > Winogradskyella. The sequence goes on along the minus strand of NZ_CP187934.1, from coordinate 874,487 downwards.
AAGTCTCCTGGGACATCGAGTTGATGAACATTTTTTGGATTAAAAATATTGATACCGTTAATACCGCCAACATATATTTCGTTGGTGGTTTCATTGTAAAAATGTGCGCCAAGATTAAACTCTGAACTTTGTAAACCGTCGTTTATAGTATAGTTTGTAAAAACTTCGGTTTCTTTATTAAAGCTAAATATGCCACCATTGGTGGTTAACCATAAATTCTTGTCTTGGTCTTCTGTTATACTATAAACAAACGTATTGGTTAAACCTTCTTCAATACCATAGCGTTTAAATGTATTATTTTGTGGGTTGAATTTATTGAAGCCATCTTGCGTTGCTACCCATAATGTTGCATTCTCATCGTGCCATGTATGTAATGTTGTGTTACTACTTAGGCTTGTGGAATCTGTTTCTGTACTATAGTAGTTGGTGAATTTTGGGTTAAGGTAATTATCATCTTCAAAATGAAGTTTGTTGAGTCCATCTTCAGACGTTATCCAATAATTCAAATTTTTGTCTTGCGACATGTTGTAGGTGAAATTTGAACTTATTGAATTGGCATTTTCGTTGACTTTGTAATGCTCAAAAGTTATGATGTTACTTTTTAAGTCTCCTGTAAATCGATTGACTCCGCCACCATAGGTCATAATCCAAACTGTTCCTAAATGGTCAATATACACACCACGAGTTGCATCAGAACTTAAAGATTTAGGATCATTACTGTTATGGTAAAGGCTAATGATTTTAGGATATTTTGGATCGAAGTTATTCAAGTCGATAACTGAAGCACCCTTAATGGTACCAATCCACATATTATTGTTTTTGTCGATTGCCATGCTTCTAATGACATTAAAAGCTAAGGCTTCGTTGGTGTTTTCTTTAGTGATGTATGTTACATTACCTTTAGTATCTATACAGTTAATACCTTTGCGAGTGCCAACAAAAAAGTAGTCGTCATTTTTAGCAAATGATAAAATAAAAGCATTGTTTAATGAGATTTCAGATGAGGTGTTTACATTCTTAAAAACAGGTTCACCTAAAGTTACTACATCGAGATTATTGGTCCCAACCCAAAGCAAATTACCATCCGTAAAGGTGTCGTAAACACGATTGGAAGTTATGGAATTACTATGGTTCTGTTCACCATAATAAGTGGTTATATCTTTAAAGCGTAAATCTTGTTCATCAAAGTTCTTGGCCATGTAAAATCCGTCAAATGTGCCAATGTAAAAGGTGTTTTTATGTATATCAATTGACGATATACTTAGATTTTTGTTGGTACTATTATTCAAAGGAATTTTAGAAAGTTGTTTTTTAGTTTTGTTGTAGAGAAAAAGCCCATTTATGGTACCAAGCCAAATGGTATTTTTAATGGCAAAAATTGCAGTGATGTTCCCAATAGGTTGGTTAAGTTCAACCTCAGAAAATACCACATTTTTATCTTGAATGTTTTTGCAAATAAATAGCCTTCCGTCTTGTGTGCTTACATATACATTATCATCATCAACAAATGTTGAATTGAACTGTAACTTTTCTCCATTAATTTTTGAGATTTTACTGTAATCATTACGTCCTTTATTGAAAATATAAATTCCTTCATTCAATACAGTTGCGATTATGGTACCATCAGAAGTTTTTGATAAGCTGCTACAGTTCCCGGTTTTAATAGCCGTTGCTCTAAAACTGTCAACTTTAGAATCGTAGATAGAAATACCATTATCGTTTGTACCTATCCAAAGATTACCATCTATATCTTCTAAAAGTGTATTGATAAAATTTCCAGAGATGCTTAGACTATCTTTTTTCTGATTTTTATAAACCGTGAAAGATGTACCATCAAACCTGTTTAAACCATCTTGAGTGCCTAACCATAAAAACCCGTTAGAGTCTTTTAGTATGGTTCTTATAGTCTCTTGGGACAATCCATCTTTTGTACCATAATGGTAAAACGTAAAATTTTGAGCAAAGCAAAAAGAGCTCAATAAGCCAAAAATGATAGCAAGCCTAGCTCTACTTATACTTTTAAAAAAAACACTAATTGCATTGGTCATAAAGGGTAAATAGTTAAGTACAAAATAATAAATCTTTGATTTATAAGGAAATACTTATGGCTAATGTTTAGACACTTTGCCTCATTTTTTAATAAAAACAAAAAAGCCGAAACATTTGTTTCGGCTTTTTCAATGGTTAATAGCATATTAATTAGCAAAGCTTTACATCCTTAACTTTAATTTGAAGGCTTTTTCTGTAAGCTTTAATACTTATAATCTCGTTACTTTTCTTATGGTTCATTCTTAAAACCTTAGCCTTAGCTTTGGCAGAGATACTAGCTTCCTTAACTTCTGGCTTTTCAGATTTAATAGTTTCAACCAATTCAGTTTTAGTATTACTTACAACCTCTTGCTGAGCGAAACCTGCAACAGACATTGTTAAGAATACTAATATGACTAAACCTTTTTTCATTGTTATTAAACCGTTTTGTTTTAATTTCGATTCAAAGAAACATAGTATTGTTTGTTGAAATAGAAATTTTTGGACGAAACAAGACGATAATTAGATAACTGACATTTGTTAGTAAAAAACATCGATGAAATACACAAAATGAGCTTGTAGCCCTTTAAAATCCATATTTTAGTAGATAAAAACTATTGATTTTCAGACCAAAAGAGTCGCTTTACGAATGTCATCGACGAACTGCACAGATTTATTATTTTAAAAATTAGCATGAATAGAAATAGTATAGATTTTAGTGAAAACCCACACTTTCAGTTGTTATTAAAACAAAAAGCCCAACAGCTCAAAATTGGGAATATGCCCTATAATTATAGAATAAGACAGCTGGAAAAACTTAAAACAGCTATTGAAGTAACCTATAGAGACAGAATCACAGAAGCCTTACACAAGGATTTAAATAAGCCTAAAGTAGAGGCAGAACTTACGGAGATTTATCCCATCATAAGCGAAATTAAATTTGCAAAGTCTAACCTGCGTCAATGGATGCGAATGCAAAGAGTAGATACACCTATGTCTATGCTTGGCTCGAGCTCTTACTATATTTATGAGCCTAAAGGAGTTTGCTTAATTATTTCGCCATGGAATTTTCCGTTTAATTTAACGTTTGGACCTTTAGTGTCTGCAATAGCTGCGGGGAATTCTGTAATTATAAAACCATCGGAGATGACACCAAATTCTTCAGCATTGATGGCAGAAATTGTAACGACTATTTTTAGAGAGGAGGAAGTTACATTAGTAGAAGGTGAAGTTGAAACCTCAACTCAGTTATTACAATTACCATTTAACCATATCTTTTTTACAGGCTCGCCAAATGTTGGAAAAATAGTAATGTCTGCAGCAGCAAAACATTTGGCGTCGGTAACCCTTGAGTTGGGTGGAAAATCACCAACAATAATCGACAGTACAGCTAATATTGATAAAGCGGCAAAGCGAATAGTTTGGGGAAAGTTTATGAATGCTGGGCAAATATGTGTGTCTCCAGATTATGTATTAATTGATGAAAACATTAAAGAAAAGTTTATTGAAGCCTGTAAAAAATGGATACAAAACTATTTTACCGATCAGCCTGAAACATCAGATTCTTATGCAAGAATTGTGTCTGGTAAGCATGTTGAACGCTTAAAATCGTATTTAGATAACGCCCAAAGCTTGAAAGCTAAAGTTGAGATTGGTGGTAGAGTAGAGGCCAATTCAAAATATATAGCACCAACAATAGTTTCAGATGTAAATGAAGAAGCTAGATTATTAAATGAAGAAATATTTGGGCCAATTTTACCAATTGTCACCTATAACACATTGGATAAAGCAATTACTTACATCAATTCCAAAGAACGACCATTAGCCTTGTACATATATAGTAGTAGCAAGAAAAGCATAAAACAGATTATTAAAAAAACTAGAGCAGGCGGTACGTGTATTAACACTAATGTGATTCATTATGCCAACCATAACTTACCATTTGGTGGCGTTAATAATAGTGGTATAGGTAAAAGTCATGGTTTTTATGGTTTCAAAGCTTTTAGCAACCAACGCGCTGTGGTAAAGCAACATACCTTTGGAATTAATGAATTATTATTTCCACCTTACACCAAGTTTAAAGAGAAATTAGCCAAATTGACTATAAAGTGGTTTTAAAAAGAAAAGAGCCGCTCCCTACTGCGACTCTTTCAAAAAACTAAAATTAAAAATTAACTGATAGTTAAAAACTTTATGTGATAGATTAGGTTTCTCATTAATTGAGCTCGAAAAAGCCGCTCCCTACTGCGGCTTTTCCGCCCAAAAACATAATTGCTCCTTTAAAACAATTAATGCTGAAATTTCTTTATAAATTAACTTTATTCATCTGCTGTATGAGATACAGAAGTATTAGTATTAACATTGTTCATGCTCTTTTCTACAGCCAATAGTCTTGCTTCTAAAGCCTCCAATCGGCTAAGTTTATACTTAAGAATCGTATTTTCAGTTTCTAGTGATTCAATTTTTTTGTTTAATTCTTTAATGGCCTGCACAAAAACAGCATCATAATCACCATAGGACGTTTGGTAGAAACCAAGATTATCTTTAGTTACCTTTTCAGGGAAAACTTCCATTAATTCCTGGGCAATAAAACCATATTGTAATTCCTTAGGACGCTCAGTGCCAGTTTGATTATCATTCCATTCGTATGTTACACCTCTTAGATTCAATAACTTATTCAAAGCTAATTCACTATCAATTGTATTAATATTCTTTTTTAATCTTCTATCAGAATTAGCTAACCAAGCCCCAGCCGTTGCTTTAGAAGCTGTACCATTTACTTCCAATTCATTTGTTGTAGGTGTTCTTCTTATACCAACATTACCATCACCAGTTACCACAATAACATTTCCACCACCACCACCAGCAATAGATGAGAAAAATAAATTGAATCGAGCATCAGCTTCTGTATCATCAGCTCTACCATATAGTAACCAATTATTTGTTGTTTCAGCAGAATTAGAAAATCTTAAGCGACTACCGTCATTAGCGGCTGTCTCTATTAAATCTAGATGAGATATGGTGCCAGTACTATTTCTAGTGACTTGTACTTCTGCATTGGCGCGTAGAATTTCATTATCCATTTCCCCATAAATAAAAGAATTAGTACCATCATTACTGTTGTCAATGATTAATTTATTACTGCCTGTAGTACTTCTTCCAGCTTGATAGCCTATAAAAATATTTGAAGAACCATTCATATTTTCTCCCGCAAGGTGACCAAATACGGTATTATAACTTCCTGTAGCAAGGTTCTCACCAGACTGCTCTCCAACAAATGTGTTTCCGTCTCCATTTTGTAAATCGAACAAAGCCCCAAGTCCAATAGCTGTGTTGTCTATTCCCGTAGATAAGCTAGAAAGTGATAGGCCTCCTATGGCAGTGTTATCATTTCCTGTAGTTATTGATGCCCCAGAAATTCTTCCCACAAAAGTGTTTCTGGTTCCTGATGTAACCGAATTACCAGCATTTTCTCCAATCCATACAGATTGTAGTTGAGTCGTTTCAATTTGGCCTTTTGCAGTAATACGTACTTTTTCTACATTATTAGTTCTGAAAGCTAAATCTTGGTTGTCAGTTGTGCCTATGAAATTTGTTGATGGATTTGTCCCTGAATTTCCATTAATAGACCAATCATTTCCTGTATCATCCAATGCTGATAGGTCTACGTTTTGAGCGGTACCATTTTCAATACCAACCGTTAAAATATTTGTTGAATTATTAAAAGAAAGGTTTTGTATGTTTTGGTCGTCAGTACCTGTTCCGTCTTGAAGTGCTACTAAATTAACTGAGGTTCCAGTGCCGTTCTGGATACCTAAATTTAGAGTTGTTCCTGTTAAACTTGCAGCAGTTAAATTTTGGTTATCTGTATCTGTAAAAACAGCTGAGGCATTTACAAAACTCAAATTTCCACTGCCATCAGTTCTAATAACTTGATTTACAGAACCGTCTGAAGCGGGCATTCTATATCTATTTGATGTGCTTTCACCTAATTCAGTTCTTCCGATTAAATAAGCTGCATAACCTGAGCTATTTTGCACATCAGAATAAAAGCCATAGTGCGTTCCAGAAAGGGCAGAAGGGATAATTGTATAATGACCATATTTATCACCTAAACTAGTTGTGTTAGTAGAGTATTCAATATACGATCCATATCTTTTGGCATTTACATTTGCTCCAATGTTGTTGCTAAAAAGGCCATAATATAGGTAATGTGGTGATTGACTTGAACTTAATGATCTCATATTATTAACAGCCCTGTAATTGTACATTGTTCCTGTAACATCATTTGTTGATTGAAGAGAACTTCCAACATTATAATACCAACCCGTAGAGCCATTTTGAATATTTGTAAAAGAATTAATTCCACCCGCACCTGATGCTGTAGTGTTTGCATAATATCTTGAAAGGTTAATACCACTTGTTTGTGAATTAGAATATACAAGTAAATTTGCATTTGGGTTTACATTTGCTCCAATGGCAACATTGCCAAGTGTAAACATATTGTCGCTAATGTTATTTGGCGCAGATGAAGTGCCTTCTTCATGCCAATCTGCATCACTTGTACTACCTACTGCAATTTTTATCCAATCACTGGCTGTATCATCCCAATAGTAAAAGCCTTTACCATCTTCACCAGTATTATCGTAAAACACCATCATACCATCTTGGTTTGCGGTCATAGAGGCATCAGCAGGTAGATTAGTAACACGAGGGATCAGTATACCATCTAGATTTGTTGGTGAAGCTGTATTGGAAGCACTGATATCTAACTGTGCTTGTGGGTTAGTGTTGCCAACACCTACTTGTGCAAATAAACTGTGGCCAATTAAGAAGATCAGGATTACAACAACACCAATGGCAAAGTTTTTAAATGGTGTTTTACTTAATGCATCTTTTGAATCGTTTGGGTTAATAGTATTCATAATGTAGAGAATTGATTAATAGCACGGTGTAAAATTCTTAAATTGTATAAAGTTTCATTTCATCCTTTTGGGTGATTTTTAAAGTCAATAGCTTTGTTAACTTTGTGTTACTAATTATTTTAAATGAAAATCAATCATATACTCCTTGGTCTATGCCTAGTGTTCAACAACCTAAGTTTTTGTCAAGATGCAGCTATAGATGCTTATCAAGATAGTCTTCAAAATATTATAGATAGCAACGTTTCTAAAAGCGTTAAAAAAGAATCGTTGTTCTTATTGGGTGAGTATTTGGTTCAGCGAGACCCAGATAAAGCCGAGCTCATCGCTAAAGATTTAGAAGATAATTACATCAAAAGTGATAGTAGTGAGATACGACGTAACAACTATATTTTTGCTGCAAGCCATAGGTGGCATGGCGACTATAAAACAGCATTAGACTATTATAAGGATATTCATTCTTTTTCTAAAAAACGTAATGATTCCATAGACATTGCCAAAAGTGCTCATTTTATAGGTACAATAAGCATGTATCTTGGTAATAATGTACAATCTCAAAATATGCTTTTAGAAGCTGCATCCATTTATGATAGAATTGGTACTGCAAAAGAGAAAGCTCGAATTAACAATACGCTTGCGGGCTTTTATCTTAATGTAGATCAGTTAGAGAAAGGCAAACAAAAATACCTAAAAGCATTAAAACAGTTTGAAGTCTTGCAAGATAGCTCTGGCTTGGCTAGCGTTAATGCTAATCTTGGAATGTTGTATACTGACTTGGGAGATTATGAAAAAGCAGAGTATCACCTAATGAAACAAAAGGAATATAATGTTGTATTTCCAACATTGAGAGAAATGGGCTTTCACCACGATTTTCTAGGTTTGTTAAGGCAAGAACAAAACCGATTAGATGAAGCTTACGAAGAGCATTTAAAGGCTTTAAAAATCCGTGAAAATTTGAGTAGTACTTATAACTTGTGCGAATCTAAAATTCATATGGGTGAAATTTTGATAAAGCTCAAAAGATATGATGAAGCCATAGACCAACTTAATGATGTGTTTTCGTTTGAAGAGCACGAATCTTTAAATCAAGAAGAACGTGCTTATGATTTGTTGGCCGAAGCTTACGAGAAAAAAGGGGATTACAAATCTGCACTTGGCACATTTAAGGCATATAAAAATATGACAGATTCTATTTATTCAAAAGAATCGATAGAAATTATTGCCGAGAAAGATGCACTATACAATCAGCAAAAAAAGGATGCTGAAATTGCTCTTCTGAATAAGGAAAATGAAATTAAGGAGACTAAATTATCTCGGTCTAGAGCTATTATGATAATATCATTAATTGGCTTAGGTTTACTAGCTATTGCTGCAATTGCTTTATTAAGATTAAACAAAAAAATAAACAGTAAAAATGAAACTATAACTAAGGCGTTAAAGGATAGAGAGCTCTTACTGCACGAAACCCATCATCGCGTAAAGAACAATCTTCAGATGATTTCGAGCTTACTCAATTTACAATCTAAGTATGTAAAAGATAATAATGTTTTAGAAGTTCTCCAAAATGGGAGAAATCGAGTACAATCTATGGCAATTCTACATAAAAATTTGTATGCAGGTGAGGATTTAAATATGGTAAACATTCAACAATATTTTGAAGGGTTGGTGGATAGTATTTTGAATTCTTATAAAAAAACAGACAAAGACGTGGACCTTACAATTGATGCGGAAAAAGTTATCATGGATGTAGAATCTGTAATTCCTTTAGGGTTAATTGTTAATGAGCTGGTGACAAATTCTTTAAAACACGCTTTCCCTGAAAGTATTAAAACTAAACCAGAGATTATTTTAAAAATGTCTGAAGGCGAAGATTTCTATACCTTAAAAGTAGCAGATAATGGTGTTGGTATACAAAACGATATCATTGAAAATGGCAAACAAGAGTCTTTTGGTCAGCGTCTCATAAAATCGCTTTCCAAAAAATTAAAAGCATCCATTAGTATTACAAATGATAATGGGACCTCGGTTTCTTTTGTGCTTCCAAAGTAATGTTAATGCAATAGGGAATGTAGTAGCGCGATAGTCTCTGAACGCGTATGCGTGTTCATTTTTTCATAAATGTTCTTTATATGTGTCTTTACAGTATTGACACTTACAAATTGAGATTCTGCCAATTGTCTATTTGTTTTACCTTCATATAAACCTTCTAAAATATCAAACTCTCTTTGTGTAAGCGGAGTATTGATTTTAGAATTTATCATTTCAATTTTAAGAGAGACCGGTAATACAAACTTTGAAAAGTTATAAAGTGCCACTTCAATATTAGAATAAAGCTCTTTTTCATTAAAAGGCTTTACAATGTATCCCATTGGCATTGTTGGTTTAGCACGTTCGAGAATTTCTTTACCAGAGTACGATGTAAGATATAAAAAAGGGACTCTACGTGTTTTATTGATATGAGCGGCAACTTCAAACCCTTCGTAATTACCATCTAGATTAATATCTAAAAGTACTAGGTCTGGTTGCTCATCATTAATATAGTCTATGGCTTCTGCTTTAGAATACGCCACAGCTACAACGCTATAATCTACATTTGTAAGCATATCATGAATATCCTCTCCAATGATTGGGTCATCTTCAACAATAAGCACTCTTATAGTAGACATTTTGTAGGGTGATTTAAAAAAGTTTACAGCAAGTTACTAAGCATATTTTGTGTTTCAAAAAAACACGACATAAATTCAATTTTAATAGATAAATAGAACGGAACCTCTAGGTTTTATTATAAAAATCAGACTGAATTTGCTCATTCTTTCCATCTTGAAACTTAGTCATACTAAACCATTGATGTATTGAGTAACTTCCTGTTTCACCTTTTTTGTTAACAGCAATATAACCTACCTGAAAGTCTTTATAATTACTGTTTGGTTTTGAAACAATTCTACCAATAGCCTCCTCGCAAGCTTGTTGAGGTGTTTTACCTTGGCGCATTAATTCCACCACCAAAAAGCTGCCCACGGTTTTAACCACTTCTTCACCAAGACCTGTAGCAACACAGCCACCAATTTCATTATCTATAAATAAACCTGAACCAATGATTGGCGAATCGCCAACACGACCTTGCATTTTGTAGGCCAGGCCACTAGTCGTACAAGCCCCTGCAATATCACCGTTTTTGTCAATAGCCAACATCCCTATGGTATCGTGGTTTTCAATATTGATGATGGGTTTATATTCGCTTTTAACTTTCCAGTCTTCCCAAGCCTTTTTTGAGGATTCTGTTAGTAAATCTTCTTCTTTGAAACCTTGTGAAATCGCAAATTGTTTGGCGCCTTCACCAGCCAACATAACATGAGGTGTGTCTTCCATTACCTTTCTGGCCAAAGAAACAGCGTGTGTTATATCTTTAAGGAACACCACCGAACCACAATTACCGTTTTTGTCCATAATACAGGCATCTAAAGTCACATTTCCATCTCTGTCGGGTAACCCACCCTTACCTACAGAACTATTTTTGATATCGGCTTCTTCAACCATGCAACCTTGTTCTACAGCATCAAGTGCACTGCCACCAGATTGTAAAACTTCCATAGCTTTGGCCGTCGCATTCTTAACGTGCCAAGTGGCAATGACCAATGGTAATTTTACTTCACTTGTTGAAGTGACTGCCATGGCGGAATTTTCTTTTGATTCAGAATTAGTACAATTGGTAAGTGAATTTCCAATGACTAATCCTGCACTTGTTAACGCAGCGTTTTTTATAAAATTTCTTCTTTTCAAAATCTAAGATTTAATATTCAACACCTTGTTTGTCTAAAACAGTTTTTGTTCTAAATGCATAGAATAAGAGATATACAAAACAGACCACTGCAATCCAATAAGATGATTGGATGCTAAAGACATCGGCTAATTTTCCTTGTACAGGTGGAATAATAGCACCACCTAATATCATCATAATCAAGAAAGCAGAACCTTGGGACGTATATTTTCCTAAGCCAGCGATGCTTAAAGTAAAAATACATGGCCACATTATTGAGCAGAATAAACCACCTGATAAAAAGGCAAATAAGGCAACATTGCCTGAAGCAAACAAACCAATGAGCATGGCAATTACCCCTAATAAACTAAAAATTTTCAAGGTTTGAACAGGATTGTCCTTTGCCAAGAAAAAGCCTCCAATTTGAACCGCAATACAAACGGCGAAAAATAAAATTTCATCAGAACTAAAACTGTATTTTATGGAATTAACTAGTACAATTACTCCAAAGGCGACGTAAGGTACAATAATCAGCAATGCCTTTTTCAGGCCTTTACTTGGGTTAAAAACCGTAATGGCACCAACCCAACGACCAATCATTAATCCTCCCCAATATAATGAAATGTAAGAGCCTAATTGAGAGTCATTCAAAACCGGAAGACCTAGTGCATTTAATCCAGAATTTTCAAATTCTTGTTTTAGAAGTTCCCCCAGATTACTACCAACAGTAACTTCGACACCGACGTATGTAAAGATGGCAAGCATTCCTAAAACCAATTGCGGATATTTCATTGCTCCCCAACCTTCAGGCTTTTTAGTTGCACTAGAGTTTGCTTTTACTACAGCAGCAATTACAGCAAGAAGTGCAATGAATAAAACTATTAGTCTTGTGTGCTCAAGTTCTTCATTGGCTGTGGAGTCGCCAGAATAGGTACTAAAAATATAGCCAAAGCAGCCAACAATGACGAGTGTTAAAATAATTAGTAGGTTTCTAGCTTTATTTGCCGGTTCAAAAGCTGTTTCAGATTTTAACGCTGGTAATTTCTTTGAGAAATAAAATAAGGCTGCAGCTACTAAAAATAGAGCGCCAACGCCTAAATACAATTGTTGAACTGTCATCAATGTAATTTCATTATTGGCAATCATCGAGGCTAATTCATCTGTACTCCAACTTGCTGAACCAAAAATGACCAAGCTTACCACAACAGGACCTATTGTAGTTCCGAAGGAATTAATACCACCTGCTAAATTCAGACGATGCGACCCTGTTTTTGGGTCACCAAGTGCAATAGCGAAAGGGTTGGCAGCAGTTTGTTGAAGCGAAAACCCCAAGGCGACTATAAAATAAGCAACGAGTACAAGATAAAATACTCCGGTTTGTCCTTGTTCGGCACCTGCTGTAACTGGATACATAACAAAGGCTCCAATGGCAGAGAGCAACAAACCATATATGATACCATTTTTATAGCCCCAATTGTTCATAATATCTTTTTTGATAGAACCAGAAAGAATAAATAATAGTAAAGCTCCTATGTAATAGGCACCATAAAAGGCAAAATCTACCAATTGCGACTGAAATTGGTCTATATTAAAATAGGTCTTGCAAAAGGGGATAAACACACTGTTAGATGCTGCAATAAAGCCCCAGAAAAAGAATACAGTAACTAAGGTTGCTAAAGCCGATTTGTTGTTTTGATTGCTCATATTTTGTTGTTGGTTAGTTTTATTTTATTGAAATCTCATCAGTAAAAATCCAGCTTCTACCATCCATTGGGTAGCCCAAATGCCATTCTGGTAGTTCGCCTAGTTTCTTTGCGATGATTTTTACATATTTATATTCCGTTATTGGAATTTTAAACTCTACAGTTTTGATTTCAATTTCACTGTTCCTATCCTCAGCATTTATTTTCTGAGAAGGTAAAGCCCTGTAGTTCTTACCGTCTTTTGACACCAAACATTGCACTTCAGTTGGGTAAAAAATCCACGCACCTTGGTCTTGTAGAAAATTTACTGAAACGAGGTTAATAGGTTTCAGTCTTCCCAAATCTACAGTGGCCACCAAATCCGTATCATGATAACCTTGCCAGCTTCCTGTTCTGTAGTTTTTGGTGCTTCTAATACCATCAATCAATGCATCATTCCCACCTGCTGAATATTGATTAGCAAATTCACTTTCAAGCTTGATGCTTAAGTTCGGGTCAATCTTATAAAATGGTGTGGTTAGCACAGGACTTTTTAGGTCACCTTTTTCAGAATATAACTTCACTTTTGTGTCTTCTGTTATGCTGAAAGGCGTTTCGTAAAGTTGAAAATCTTCATCATTAATAGCATAAAATATCTGGGCTTCTTTTTCAGAAGTATTTAAAACAACTTCCGTAGAACCTCTGAAAGTGATATCGCCTTTTTCAATAAATGGCGACGGTAAAATAATGTGGTCTGTAATTTCGATTTTTGGCTCTTGACCTTCTCGACTTCCCCAAACCGCTGGATTGTCGGTCATATGAAATTCCAAATTACCACCATTCACAATATCCTTATGAGTGATGTAGGTGTTGTTCAGTTTTTCGCCATTTAAATAGACGTATTCCACGTATTTATTATTGTCACTAAGATTATGCGCTGTAATGTTGAATTGTTTTCCGTTTTCCAGATTAATCGTGACTTTGTCAAAAAGTGGCGCACCAATGATATATTGATTAGAACCTGGCGTTACAGAATAAAAACCCATAGCACTCAACACGTACCAAGCACTCATTTGTCCACAATCTTCATTTCCCGAAACACCATCTGGGTCGTTTTTATAGAGTTCGGTTAAAATTTGATGAACTTTCTCTTGCGTTTTATGTGGCTTATTTACAAAATTGTAGAGGTAAGCCATATGATGACTTGGTTCGTTACCATGAGCATATTGCCCGATTAATCCTGTGATATCAGCTTGGTGTCTTCCAGAAGTTTCTGCATTTGCAGAGAATAACTCGTCAAGTTGCGACTCTAAAGCGTCTTTTCCTCCGAGCAAATCCATAAAGCCAGAAATATCCTGCGGAACATAAAAACTGTATTGCCAAGCGTTAGCTTCAGTATAATTAAAGTTGACTTCGTAAGGATCAAACGGTGAAAACCACGTATTCCTAAAACGACCTCGCATAAATTTAGTGCTTGGATCAAACACATTTTTGTAGTACTGCGCACGTTGAATGTAGGTTTTGTAATCTTCGTTTTTATTCATCGCTTTTGCCATCTGCGCAATCGTCCAATCATCGTAAGCATATTCCAAGGTTTTTGAAACTGATTCGCTTTCTTCATCAACAGGAATAAAACCATAGTTTTTGTATGCTTCTAAACCGAATTTGTCACGAGTAGCTGAATGCTTCATAGCCTCAAAAGCTTTTTCGGTATCATAATTTCTGATGCCTTTTAAATAGGCGTCAGCAACAACAGGAACGGCATGATAACCAATCATACAGTCAGTATAATTTCCTGATAAATCCCACATTGGCATTATACCACCTTCATCATATTTTGCTAAAAATGTATTGATGAAATCGTTGGTTTTATCTTGCTCTATAATCGTGTAAAGTGGATGTGCAGCTCTGTACGTATCCCAAAGTGAAAATACTGTGTAATAATCAAAATCTTTAGTTTCGTGAATTTCTAAATCCATACCTCTATAGCGACCATCAACATCTTGATAGATATTTGGCGCAATCATTGTATGATATAATGCAGAATAGAAATTAGTTTTTTTGTCTAAGTCTTGGTCACTGAGCGGAGTCGAAGTGCTTTCAATAACGATTTTTTCCAACTGAAATTCCCATTCTTGTTGTGCTTCTTGCTTTACGGTTTCAAAATCTTTGGTTAAAACTTCAGCTTCGAGATTTTTGTACGCACCAGCTTCATCAACGGCAGAAATTCCTGTTTTAATGAGTATTGGTTCATTGTTTAGGTTTTCAAATTGAATGATGGCTTTTTTACTCTCGAACTTATAATTTTTACTTATAGCTACACCTTCGCCGTCGTCATAAACAATTTCTTTTATTGGGTGTGAAAACTTGATGTGATAGAACAAACGTTGGTCTTTTGCCCAAGCAGCAGAATGTCTGTAACCATTGATTTCTGTGTCGTTTAGCTTATTAATTTTATAGTCTAATAGTTTGTCTCTGTGGGTCAAATCCAAAACCACATACTGATTTTCAGCTGAAGGAAATTGATACTTATGAATACCACTTCGCTTGGAAACTGTTAACTCAACATCAATATTTGTTGAATCTAAATGTACTTTATAGTAACCAGGTTTAGCGCTTTCATTCTCGTGAGAAAAGTGAGCTCTGTAACCTGATTTTCCATCTGAACCATTATTAAAATTCACTTTATTGGTTGGCATTAAAAGGACATCGCCATAATCGCTAATGCCTGTGCCGCTGAGATGTGTGTGAGAAAATCCGTAGATGTATTCGTCTGTGTAATGATAACCAGAACAGCCATCCCAACCTTCTAAGCGTGTGTCAGGACTCAATTGCATCATACCAAAAGGCATCGTTGCGCCAGGATAGGTGTGACCGTGGCCACCAGTGCCAATGAACGTGTTGACGTAATTAGTTAATGGTTTGTCTTTTTTTGCAGGTTTAATGGAATACGATTCTTTACAGCCAAAAAAAGAAATGAGAACAATTAAAACTAAGGTTGGTTTAATAGGCATCAAAAAAGATTAGTAATTTTAATGCATCTAATATACTAAAATGCACATCAAGAAATTAATTGCACTTTTCATTTTATCCCTTTCACTTGTTAATTGTAAGGAGAGATCAGTTCAAATAATTCGACCACAGATTATTCCGCTTCCAAATTCTGTAGACGTAATGGATTCCTTTTTTACAATTGATGAATCTACAGGAATAACTTGCGATGACAATCTTAAAGTTAGTTCACTATTTTTAAAAGATTTTATTGAAAGCGGAAGTCCTATAGATTTGAAAGAAGGAAATGAAATTCAATTTAAACTAGACAAAAGTTTAAAGCCTGAAGCCTATGTTCTAAAGGTTTCAAAAGACGGAATAACAATTAAAGCGTCAACAGACCAAGGTGCGTTTTATGGGGTACAAACCTTACGTCAATTAATGCCAGTTGGTTTAGAGAATGGTACGTTTTCTGGAAAAGAAATTTCAGTTCAAGCATTGACAGTGAAGGATGAACCTCAATTTTTGTATCGTGGTATGCATCTCGATGTGGCAAGGCATATGTTCTCGGTAGAATTTATCAAGAAATATATCGATGCTTTATCTATGTTGAAATTAAACACTTTTCATTGGCATCTTACAGACGACCAAGGTTGGCGTATTGAGATTAAGAAATATCCGAAATTACAAGAAGTTGCCGCATACAGAGATGAAACTTTGGTAGGACATTACAGTGACCAGCCGCATCAGTTTGATGGCAAACGATATGGAGGTTTTTATACCCAAGATGATGTTAAGGCTATTGTTCAGTATGCCAAAGAACGATTTGTTACTGTGATTCCAGAAATAGAAATGCCAGGCCACGCACAAGCTGCCATTGCGGCTTATCCAGAGTTAGGCTGTACTTCGACAGGCTCAGCAACCAACGAACCCGTTGAGGTAGCCAAGAAATGGGGAGTTTTTGAAGAAATTTATTGTCCAAATCAAAAAACCTTTGCGTTTTTAGAAGATGTTTTGGATGAGGTTTTGGAACTTTTTCCGAGTAAATACATTCACATTGGAGGAGATGAAGCACCAAAAACACGTTGGAAAAATTGTAAGCATTGCCAAGCCTTGATTAAGAAAGAAGGTTTAAAAGACGAACACCATTTACAAAGCTATTTCATAACCAAAATGGAAAAGTACCTTAACTCAAAAGGAAGACAAATCATTGGTTGGGACGAAATTTTAGAAGGTGGTTTGGCACCCAATGCGACCGTAATGTCGTGGAGAGGTATGAGTGGAGCAGTTGAAGCTGCAAAGTCAGGACATAATGTGGTAATGACACCAACATCTCATTGTTATTTTGATTATTACCAATCCGAAAATGAGGATGAACCTTTGGCTATTGGAGGTTTTTTGCCGTTGGAAAAAGTGTATGGTTTTAATCCAATTCCAGAAGAATTAACAACAGAAGAATCAAAATATGTTTTAGGTGCTCAAGGTAATATTTGGACAGAATACATACCAACTGAAAAACATCTGGAATATATGGCTTTTCCGAGAATGTTGGCATTGAGCGAAGTTGTTTGGTCTCAGCCTCAACACAAGAATTACAAGGATTTTGTTTCGAGGTTAAAAAACTTTCATCAGCGTTTAGATGCTTTAGATATTAACTATGCCAATCATCTTTATGAAATAGAATATGAAACAGAAAAGATTGATGATGAAGTTTATTTTAAACTAGACTCTAATTTGTCAGAGGGTAAAATAATAAGATTTGAATTGAATGGTTCAGAACCAAATTTTGAATCCAGAGTTTATGCAGAGCCTATTCTTATTGATAAATCGATGGAAGTTAATGCAGCAGTATATAAATTTAATTCAAAAGAAAAACTTGGTAAAACCTTTATACAAAACATTAATTATCACAAAGCAGTAGGAACAAAAATCACCATTAATAAACAACCACATAAAGCCTATTCTGGTAGTGGAGCATATGGATTGGTTAATGGTATTTCAGGAAGTGATATACGTTATGGAGATAAAGAATGGTTAGGGTTTTGGGGAGAAGATATTGAGATAACTATTGACTTTGAAAAGCCTACAAAGATAAATTCAATCGAAACCAGATTTTATGATTCACAAGGACAGTGGATTTATGCGCCTACGGTATATGAATATATGATTTTGCAAGAGCCAAATGAGTTTTTGCAAGATACAACGTTTGTTTTAGGCTTACCTGAGATGGCAAAGGAGCCTAGGTTTAGGTTGTTAAATGTAAAATTAAGTAAAATAGAGATGGGTTTATATGATGAAATCACAAAGATAATTTTAAAAGTTCCAAATTACGGCACAATCCCAGTAGGTAAGCAAGGTGCTGGCAATAAAGCTTGGACCTTTATTGATGAGATTATTGTAAATTAACATGAAACTAGAAATCTGCGCCAACTCATACCAATCCGCAAAAAATGCCTGCGACGCAGGAGCGCATCGTATAGAATTGTGCCAAGAACTTTCAGTTGGTGGTATTACACCATCATTCGGTTTGGTAAAAAAAGTAGTAGGGGAAATAGACATTCCAGTCTTTGTTTTGATACGTCCTCGAAGTGGCAATTTTGTGTATTCTGAAGATGAATTTCAAATCATGAAAAACGATATTCAGCTCTGCAAGGATTTAGGTTGTAAAGGCATCGTTTCTGGTGTGCTAAATTCAGATCGTACTCTAGATATTGAACGTACAAGAGTTCTGATTGACTTGGCCAAGCCTTTGTCATTTACATTTCATCGTGCTTTTGATGAGATTAAAAATCCTAAAGATACGTTGTTGCAACTCATTGGGATTGGTGCTCATCGTGTACTGACTTCAGGTAAAAAAACAACCGCAGAAGAAGGCTTAGATCTTTTAAAAGAATTGAATGTTTTAGCCAAAAATAGAATCACAATTTTAGCAGGAGGAGGAATCACTTCAAAAAATGCAAACTTGTTTAAAGAAGCAGGATTAACTGAAATTCACGCTTCTGCATCTTCAACAAAGAAACAGGATGATGGTATGTTTTCTGTGCCAATAACCTTTTCAGACCCAATGAAAATAAAAGCCATTTTAGATGCGATATAGTCTACTGTTGTTAATAATTATCTGTTTTAGCTGTCAACCAAAACACGATTTACCAACTACGATAAATCTCAATGAAAATTGGCTGTTCAAAAAAGTAACAGATACTGTGTGGCATTCGGCTACGGTTCCGGGAAATGTGTTTTCTGATTTACTACATCATCAACTTATTGAAGATCCATTTATAAGTAATAATGAAGAGAAAGTACAATGGGTTTCAGAAGCCGATTGGGAGTACAAAACTACTTTTTCATTAAGTGAAGACTTGCTCGAAAAGAAACATTTTGAGCTCAATTTTGAAGGCTTAGATACGTATGCTTCGGTCTATTTGAATGACAGCCTTATTTTAAAAGCAAACAATGCATTCAGAAAATGGGAAGTAGATGTAAAATCGCTTTTAAAACTTAAAAATGAATTGCGACTAGTTTTTGAAAGTACCTCTAAATATGAAGCAGAAGCACAAGAAAAATTACCTTATGAGTTACCGGAAGGCGAACGTGTTTTTACAAGAAAGGCACAATTTCAATACGGTTGGGATTGGGGACCAAAGCTGAATACAAGTGGTGTTTGGAGGCCAATAAAATTAGTGGGTTGGAATGATGTTTATCTAAAAAAGGAGAATACATATGTTGTTCAGAAGCAGCTCAATGATTCCTTAGCTGATTTAAATATTTCGCTTGAAGATTACCCTTCAACTGAGTATTCTTATGAAGTTTATGTGAACGGTAATCTTAATCAATCGTATGAAAGGTTGCCTTCAGATATGACAGGTCTTGTCTCATTTCAAATTAAAAACCCAAAACTCTGGTGGCCACATAATCTAGGTGAACCATACTTATACGATATCAAAGTTGTGGTAAAAGATGGTAGAAAAATCCTAGATAGTATTTCAGTAAAAAAAGGTTTGAGAACTGTTGAATTGGTTACAGAGAAAGATAGCATTGGAGAATCCTTTTATTTTAAAGTCAATGGAGTTCCTGTTTATGCCAAAGGCGCTAATTATATTCCTCAGCATAGTTTTCAGAATGAAGTGAAACAAGAAGACTATAAAAGACTCTTAAATGATGTTGTAGATGCCAATATGAATATGCTTAGAGTTTGGGGAGGTGGCATTTATGAGGACGATAAGTTCTATGACTTGTGCGATGAAAAAGGTATTTTAGTTTGGCAAGATTTTATGTTTGCTTGTGCGATGTATCCGGGCGATGATGAATTTAGAATGAATGTCATTAATGAAGCTTTAGATAATTTAAAAAGATTACGGAATCATTCTTCTATTGCGCTTTGGTGTGGTAATAACGAAAGTTCTGAAGGTTGGAATCGTTGGGGCTGGCAAGCCAATAGAAGTAAGGAAGAAAAAGAAGAGATTTGGGAGAATTATAAATATTTGTTTGATAGAGCGCTCAGAATTAGCGTAGGATCTAAAACAGATATACCATATTGGCAAACGTCGCCAAAATATGGAAGAGGTAATCCGTTGTACAAGTCAGAAGGCGATGCACACGATTGGTGGATTTGGCACGATGGTTATCCCTTTGAGCATCTGGAAGAGAATGTACCACGTTTTATGAGTGAATTCGGTTTTCAGTCGTTTCCAAGTTATGAGGTCATTCGATTTATAAATCAAAAGGATAGTATAGATATTACTTCCGAAGGTTTTAAAAATCATCAAAAACATTCCAGAGGATTTCAAATTATAGAAACTTATATGCAGTGCGATTTTCCTGAGCCTGATTCAGCAGAGGATTATGTGTATATGAGTCAGTTGTTACAAGCTTATGGCATCACTAAAGGTATTGAAGCACAAAGAAGAGCAAAACCCTATACTATGGGCTCGTTGTATTGGCAACTCAATGATTGCTGGCCTGCAGTTTCTTGGAGTAGTATCGATTATTTTGGGAATTGGAAAGCCTTACATTATAAGGCTAAAAGAAGTTTTGAGGATGTTTTAGTCTCTTCAAAAGTTGAAAATGATATTTTAAAAACATGGATTGTTAATGATAAATTAGATGAGATAACTGGTCAGTTGACTTTAAAGTTGATGAATTTTTCAGGGGAAATTATTTGGTCTAATGAAGAGCAAATATCGGTCGAGCCACTTTCAAGTGAAGTAAAATTTCAGTTAGATTTAAAAAAATTAGATTTCAATAAAGACGAGACTATTTTAGTTTCAACTTTCAATGATGAATCATCACTTTTCTACTTTGTAAAACCAAAAGATTTAAAATTACAACAAGCCGAAATTCAAAAAACAGTCACTAAAACTAATGATGGTTTTTCCATAGAGTTGTCTTCATCAACACTTCAAAAGGACGTGTTTTTATTTTCGGATACTGAAGGCCATTTTTCTGATAATTTCTTCGATTTGCTGCCCAATCAGTCAAAAATTATTCAATTTAATACTCAGACTCAAACTTTTGATGACCTACAAATCAAAACCTTTAACACTTTCATAAGATAACTAAAATGGCTTATGCGTAAATTTGTCCTATGACACGATGGATAATTTTTATTGTTATATATATTTTGCTTACAATCTATGGTTTTCAAGCTATTAAGACTGTAAGTAAACAAAGTTGGATTCACTACCTTTTTTTAGCTATTGCGTTAGTTGTAGTGGGTAATTTTATTATACAATTTACTTTAGCTAGTGAAGGACGTGTTTTAAGTCCTGCTAAGAGTTATGCTTTTGGTTTTCTTTTAACATTTATGTCGGTTAACTTGGTTTTAGTTCCTGTTCTTTTAGGCGAAGATATTATTAGAGGGTTTTATGGGCTTTATGATAGGTTTATAGCTAAAAATGATTTACATGTACCAAGTCGTCGTAAGTTTATCAGTCAGATAGCTTTAGGCTTGGCTGCTATTCCGTTTGCTTCACTTTTATACGGCATGTATAAAGGAAAGTATAATTTCAGGGTTTTAAATTACACATTACACTTTGAGGACCTTCCAGAGGCGTTCGACGGTTACCGCATAACTCAAATTAGTGACATACATTCTGGTAGTTTTGACAACAAGGAAAAAATAGAGTATGCTGTTGACTTAATTAATGAGCAACAGTCCGATATGATATTGTTTACGGGTGATATGGTAAACAATAAAGCAACCGAAATGTTACCATGGAAAGAGACCTTTAGTCGTTTAAAAGCCAAAGATGGTAAGTTTTCAGTGCTAGGAAATCATGATTATGGTGACTATGTGGATTGGAGCTCTAAAGAAGAAAAAGTACAAAACTTTGAAGATTTAAAATCTATTCAGAAGGAAATAGGATTCGACTTGTTGTTAAACGAGCATCGTTATGTTGAAAAAGATGGTGAAAAAATAGCCATTGTAGGTGTAGAAAATTGGGGTAAAGGCTTTAAACAAAAGGGTGATTTAAAAAAGGCGTCTTCACAAATAAAATCAGATGATTTTAAAATTTTGATGACTCATGATCCAAGCCATTGGGATGCTGAAGTAGTTAATGATAAGTACCATTATCATTTGACCTTAAGTGGTCATACACACGGTATGCAATTTGGTATTGAAATACCAGGTTGGATAAAATGGAGTCCTGCAAAATGGCGTTACAGACAATGGGCTGGTATTTATGAGGCTTTAGGACAATACATTAATGTCAACAGAGGGTTTGGTTTTTTAGCCTATCCAGGTAGAGTTGGCATATGGCCAGAGATTACTGTAATAGAGCTTAAAAAAGGAGCAAAAGAAGCATAATTGCTAACAATTGCTTATTTTTATATGGTTCATTACGAACTTACTATGTATTTTGAGTAAAATTTTTATGTAGGTTTGTATATCTCGTTTGACTAAAACAATAATATATGTCAAAATTTGGGGAATTAATAGATGTCGATATTCCGGTGCTATTAGACTTCTATACAGAATGGAATGACCAATCTGTTGCAATGCATCCAGTACTTAGAGATGTGGCCGCAGCTTTGGGTGATAAAGCCAAAGTAATAAAGATTGATGTAGACAAAAACAAAGAACTTGCTGAAGCGCTTCGTGTTAAAGGTTTACCTACATTAATAATTTACAAAAATGGCGAAATGAAATGGCGCCATAGTGGTGAGCAAGATGCCGATACTTTAATAGATATCATTCAAGAATTTCTTTAGATAAGGCCTTAAATACATATCCTTTTTCACTATAATATTTTAAAACCTTAGGTAAAGCATATTTTAAGTTTCGAGAAGCTTTCACACTATCATGAAATACAATAATACTTCCTTCTTTAGCTACAGGAATAATGTTCTTTAAACATGCTTCTTCACTTACAGATTTGTCCCAATCATAAGAAAGCACATCCCAAAGGATAATTTTATACCCTAATTTTTGTAGTTTGTTATTTTGCTTACTTTTAAATTTACCATAAGGCGGTCGGAAAAGACTTTCGAATGACGAATGACGATTTTCGATTTTTGAATTGATTAAATCCTGAGTGCGTTCGACATCACCAATATAATCTTTAGTTTTTGTTTTCCAACCTTTGAGGTGATTGAACGTATGGTTACCAATACTATGACCATCATTTAAAATAGATTGAAAAATATCTGGATTTGATTCAATATTCTTACCAATACAAAAGAATGTTGCTTTCGCATTATAGTCTTTTAAAGTTCGGAGAACCCACTCTGTTATTTCAGGTGTTGGGCCATCATCAAAAGTTAGATAAAGCTCTTTGTTTATGGTGTTGATATTCCAGACAAATTTTGGAAATAAGGTTTTTACAAATCCAGGTGTCTTGGCAGGAATAATCTTCATATTGGTTATTCTTCAGGAACTATAGAATCTTGAATAGTATCGTTTAAAATTGTATTGATATCAACGTCATCTATTGGTTCTTCATCTTCACCAGAGTCCATTAATTTATCTAGTAGACGCAAGTGACCGTTAAACTTATCTTTTTCTTCCATGGCAAAATCTTTGTCATTATAGATAAATAAAAGATCAACTAAAGCTCTATAGCGTTGTATGTCTAAATAAATATCATCAATTAATCTTATTTGATCGTATTCATCTAATCCACCATAGTACACCAAGTTTTCTTGATAGACTTTAGCTACGTCTTTATATAGTGCTCTTCCTTTTTCAATATTACCTACTTCATAATAGGCACTTATATATGGTTCTAATAGTGAATGATAACCAAATTTATCTACTGGCATTTTCTCCATTGCAATGTCTGCAATTTCTTCAGCTTCTTTCAACTTGTCTTCGTTGATGAGTGCTTCTATTAATCTTGCTAAATTACCTCTATAAGTAATACCGTTTCTTCTTGTTTCAATGTCGTAATAGATATCTTCTCCGCTTCCTCCCCAATTCCATTCTTTTACCATATTGTACATAAGGTCAGGATCAACACGACCCATATCGTAAGGGTTGGCTCTGTCTACTGGGGTTTTTATAGGGACTAGTTTATAGCACATACCGTCTAATTGTAGATAGTCTTTTAGCCATATATAATCGTCAGCTCCAAATGCACCACCAGTAAAATAGATTGGTCGTTCCCAGTTATTGTTGGCAATAATATCTAGCATTAACAACCTGTTTTTGTAGATATAGCTGCCTTCAATTTCAGCGTACAGATTACTTTCAATTTTATCAGCATCTTTAGCTTTAACAGTACCATTTTTAAGCACTTGCTCTTTATTAACAGGAATACTAATATACCTTGTAGGGAAATAATTAGTGTTTAATAAGTGCTTAGGATATTGTCTCGGATCTTCTCCTTGTGCTTTTACCACATATTCAAACTTTGTTTTCGGGTCGTCATTAGATACAAAATCCATAAAATCCTTTATAGGAAGCGTATCTTTTGTGATTTCCCTCCTTATGATGACATCTCTTGTATTACCTCTATATTGGTTATGCGTTAACTGAGAAGGTATTGGGTCGCTTTCATAGGCCTTACGCTTCATTTGGTCTATGTACCAATCTGTTTGAAATAAACTGGTATTTACCACCCTAACATCTGTTCTTACGCCTTCAATTTCTTGTAAATACCATAATGGGAAAGAGTCATTATCTCCTATGGTGAATAGTATGGCATTAGGAGCACACGATTCTAAATATTTTCGTGCCATGGCATTGGCAGTATATTTTCCTGAACGGTCATGGTCGTCCCAGTTGTTTGCTGCCAAAATTCCAGGAACAATGATTAAACAAACTAAAGTTACAGCAGGTGCCAGTAGTTTTGTCTTTATACTTGATTTTAAAAGGTCGTAAATAGCATATACGCCAAACCCTATCCAAATCGCAAACACATAGAATGAACCCACTACAGAGTAATCACGTTCGCGAGGCTCAAAAGGTCTAATGTTGGTGTAGAACTGAATTGCTAAACCGGTCATTAAAAAGAAAACCAATAATACCCAAAAGCGTTTAGCATCTGCATACAGCAAGAAGAAGAATCCAACTAAACCGAGTAATAGTGGTAAAAAATAATACGTGTTTCTTGCTTTGTTTTCTAAAACTTCTGTAGGTAAATTATCTTGAGAGACACCTAAATGTAGTTCGTCAATAAATTTAATACCAGAAATCCAATTACCATTAAAGTCATCATACTTGCCTTGTATGTCGTTTTGTCTTCCTGTAAAATTCCACATAAAGTAACGCCAATACATATAGCCAAACTGGTATTGAAACATGTAAGCAAGGTTATCGCCAAACGAAGGTTTTTCAACAACTAAATATTGTTGGCCATAGCGTCTTAAAAATTTATCATAATCCTCATAATCTACCTCACCTTTTCTGATTCGCATTCTAAAATCGTTAACAACTTGGTCAAAACGACGTTTTTCTTGTAAAGCATATTGGCTTGCCTGTTCTTCTGTTAAACCAGCACTCAAGGCTTCGTCAAAAGCATTCTTCTGAAGATTTGGATCAACTTTAAACTCTATCAGACCCGTGAACATCATATAGTTGTCTGCATGTTCGCTACTCCACATACGTGGTAGTATGGATGCGTGCTCATGATTGTAATTTTGTCTAGTACCTTCCCAATCATTAATAATTACATATTCACCTGTTTTCTCATCGCGTTCATAGTTCTTTTTGTCATCTACAAAAGGTTCATCTTTATCTGCACCAGAATAAATTTCAGTAAACTGTGGTCCGTAGAAGAGATGCGTTTCAGGATATTGCTCTAAATTGTAGTAAGCCAATAATTCTCTTGCATCAGAAGGATCATTCTCATTTATAATGACATTGGCATTAGCACGTATTGGTAACATCATCCATGATGAAAACCCAATAAAAATGAACATTAAGCAAAGTACTAGGGTGTTAATATGAATCATCCCCTTTTTGCGTGTATAATTCAACCCAAAATAGAATATTGAAATAACTAAGAGACCAGTAAAAATGGTTCCAGAATTAAAAGGTAATCCTATAGAATTCACAAAAAATACTTCTAGATAACCAAAGAGTTTTAAGGTTGAAGGCAATAATAACTTGAAAATAAATAACAGTATTGCTGCTGCAACGCCGTTAACAAAAACAAAGTGTAAATTCTTTTTAACAAACTCTTTGATTGTAAGGTTCTTATGTTTTTTGAAGTAATAGGAATAACCAAGAATTAATAATGTTATAAGTAAGATTATAATTATTAAATTAATTAATTCAATTCCTTCGATTAAGGAAAATAATAAGTATATCGATGTAATAATTGTTAAGGCGAAAATGGAAAAAGCTACAAGAAATTCTTCTAATAAAAGACCTTTGAAATTTTTGAAATAATAGATAAGACCAATTGCGGGAATAGTTAATAGACCCATAAAGTGCACCCCAAATGACAATCCAATAACAAATGCGATAAGGATTAACCAACGGTTACCTCTTGGTTTGTGCATATCTTGTTCCCAACGTAAAGCTAAATAGAACATTATAGACATAATGAGGGTTGCCATAGCATATACTTCAGTTTCTACAGCATTAAACCAAAAAGAGTCTGTAAATGTAAAGGCTAAACTACCAACAAAAGCACTACCCAAAATAGCCATACCTTTCCCTTGGCTTGAGTCTTTGTTATACTTAACAAGTTTAACTAATAATAGACTGATGGTCCAAAACATAAACAAAATGGTGAATGCACTCGACACAGCACTCATTAAGTTCATAATCATACCAATTTGAGAAGGTTCTAATGCAAAAATCGAGAAAAATGCACCCATCATTTGAAACAATGGTGCACCAGGAGGATGACCAACCTGTAATTTAGATGATGTTAAGATATACTCGCCTGCATCCCAAAAACTTACTGTTGGTTCTACTGTTAAAGCATAGACGGTACAAGAGATAGCAAATACTACCCATGCCAATATATTATTCCACTTTTTAAAGTTAAAATCTGTCATGAAAACCTTAGGTATTAATGCTGGCGAATTTACTAATTATTATAGTAATGCCTACATTTTTAAGTTAACGTTAAGTAATTTCAATTATTTTTTACTTTTTTTTTGCCCAAGACAACTTTTGTATTAAATTTGCACCCTCAATTTATGAGATTGGCCTATGGTGTAACTGGCAACACGTCTGGTTTTGGTCCAGAAGAGTCTAGGTTCGAGCCCTAGTAGGCCAACAAAAAACTTAATCCTCATTCTAGTTGAATGAGGATTTTTCTTTTTGGTAACATTTATAAGGGCGAGAAGCCTGTGCTGAGCATTGGTTGAGATAAAATATGTTTTATCGAAAGCACCTTGCAGAGCAAGCGAAGTGAGCCCTATTTATCTGCCGAAGCTTGCTTAGGTAGAGTAGGCCAACAAAAAAATCCTAGATCATTTTTGATTAGGATTTTTTTGTTTTTCAGAATATATTTCTCAATTATATTTTAAAAGTAATCACAGGTCGTTTAGCGTGGTTTACTAAATCTTCACTGATGCTGCTGTTAAAGAAATGGGCAATGCCTTGTCTTCCGTGCGTACTAATGCCGATGAGGTCTGCATCAATTTCTGCAGAGAAATTTAGAATACCCTCTTCAACACTGGTATCATTGTGTACATTGATAGTGTAGTTCTCAAAGCTTTGTCCAGAAATAAAGTCACTGATTCGAGTTCTAGAGTCGTAAGTGGTAATAAAATTATTAGCCGTATTTACTAATAGCAAATGAATTTTGGCGTCAAATAATTCTGCAAATTTCACAGCTTGCATGTAAGTTTCTTTATTGTCATTTTTAAAGTCAGAGGCAAAAACAAAGTTTTTAATATTAAAGCTGGTGTGGTGGTTTTTAATTACAAGTACAGGAACATCAGAAGATCGTACAACTTTTTCGGCATTAGAGCCAATAAACATTTCCTTTAGTCCAGATGCACCATGAGATCCCATAACAATCAAATCTATGTCAAATTCTTTGCAAGCATCTTTTATTTCATTGAATGTAATGTCGGCCTTTACAGTTTCGTGAACAGTAATACCCTCTAAAAAATCACTATCCATAAGATCTTCAAACTTTTTATGTGCCAATTTCATGAAAAACAATGTTTCAGGAATATCGCTTTTTACGGCACCTGGATCTATGTGTTGCATTGGGATTTCCATCATATGCAGCAAGTAAATATCTGCATAATATTTTCTAGCTAACATGGCAGCTACTTTCAAAGCGTTAGTTGCTTGCTCTGAAAAATCTGTAGGGACAAGGATTCTGTTCATTATTTTGAATGATTTAGATTAGTCTTATAAATCTACGAAAATAAATCCACTTTATATAGCTTTGAAAATTTGATATAATTGTTGTATATTTGCGCCATTGTTTACGAAATGAAAACGAGAGAGGACGAAAAGTCCTCTCTTTTTATATCAACAAATGTTTAAGGATACAGTAAAAGATTTATTGGATAAAGCGCTAGATCAGCGTAAAGATTTGTTTCTTATAGATTTTGAAATTTTGTCTGACAATACAATAAGAGTTGTGTTAGATGGAGATGAAGGTGTGTTGGTAGAAGATTGCATCTTTGTTAGTAGAGCCATAGAGCATAATCTTGATAGAGAAGAACAAGATTTTTCATTAGAAGTATCGTCTTGTGGCGCGGCTTCACCTTTACAGTTTCCAAGACAATACAACAAACATGTTGGGAGAAATTTAGAAGTAAAAACTGTTGATGGAGATAAGTTAGAAGGACAATTAGCAGTTGTTGATGAAGATGGAATTACATTAAAGTGGAAAACCAGAGAACCAAAATCTGTAGGAAAAGGAAAAGAAACAGTAACAAAGGAAGTTAATATTGCTTTTGAAAACATTAAAGAAGCAAAAGTTAAAATAAAATTTTAATTCAATTCAATTATGGAAAATGTAGCGTTAATAGAGTCATTTTCAGAATTTAAGGACGACAAGTTAATTGATAGAGTGACGCTGATGGCGATTCTAGAAGATGTGTTACGTAATGCTTTAAAAAAGAAGTACGGAGACGATGACAACTTTGATATTATTATCAATCCAGATAAAGGAGATTTAGAAATTTGGAGAAATCGTATCGTTGTTGCAGATGGCGAGGTAGAAGATCCTAATCAAGAGATAGCATTATCAGAGGCTCAGAAAATAGAACCAGATTTTGAAGTTGGTGAAGACGTTGCTGAAGAAGTAAAATTGATTGATTTAGGAAGACGTTCAATTTTAGCATTAAGACAAAATCTTATTTCTAAAATTCACGAACATGACAATACTAATATCTATAAACAGTTTAAAGAGCTTGAAGGAGAAATTTACACTGCTGAAGTACACCATATTCGTCACAGGGCAATTATTTTATTAGACGATGAAGGCAATGAAATTATTCTTCCAAAAGACAGACAAATTCCTTCGGACTTCTTTAGAAAAGGCGAAAATGTAAGAGGAATTATAGAAAGTGTTGAATTAAAAGGAAGTAAGCCAGCAATAATTATGTCTAGAACATCTCCATTGTTCTTAGAAAAGCTGTTTGAGCAGGAAATTCCTGAAGTATTTGATGGTCTAATTACAGTTAAAAAAGTAGTGCGTATTCCGGGAGAGAAAGCTAAAGTAGCTGTAGACTCTTATGACGATAGAATTGATCCTGTTGGAGCATGTGTAGGAATGAAAGGATCTCGTATTCATGGTATCGTTCGCGAACTTGGAAATGAAAATATAGATGTTATCAACTATACTAACAATATTCAACTTTTTGTAACTAGAGCATTAAGTCCAGCACGAGTAACGTCTTTAAAATTAGACGAAGTAAACATGCGCGCTGAAGTGTTATTGAAGCCAGAGGAAGTTTCTAAAGCTATAGGTAGAGGGGGACACAACATTCGTTTGGCTGGTCAGTTAACAGGTTACGAAATTGACGTATTTAGAGAAGGTGCAGAAGAAGATGTGGAATTAAAAGAATTTTCAGATGAAATCGATGGATGGATTATTGATGAATTCAGTAAAGCTGGTTTGGATACAGCAAAAAGTATTCTAGAGCAAGACGTAGATGATTTAGTTAAACGTACAGATTTAGAAGAAGAAACAATATTAGAGGTCATCAGAATTCTTAAAGAAGAGTTTGAAGACTAATAGCGATTTAACTTTAAAACAATGAAGTTAGATTGATATAAACAGATTTAAGTATATTACAGCAATTTATGGCTCAAATTAGAATTAATAAAGTATTAAGAGAACTAAATATCTCATTAGACCGTGCAGTGGACTTCTTGGAGTCTAAAGGCATCGAAATTGAGAAAAGTCCTAATACAAAAATTTCGCAAGAGGTTTATGACACGTTGTCTGATGAATTTCAAACAGATGCATCTAAACGTGAAAAAGCTCAAGAGGTAAGTGAAGCAAAACTCAAGGAGAAAGAGAAGCTTCGCGAGCAGCGCGAACGCGAAATTGAAGAAAAAGAAAAGAAAGAAGCCGCAAAAGAGAAAGAGTCTGTAGTAAAAGCTAAAGTAGAGCTTAGCGGACCAAAACAGATAGGTAAAATCGATTTAGAAAAGAAACCAAAAGTTGAGGTCGAGAAAAAAGAAGAACAAAAGCCAGAACCTGTTGTCAAGGTAGAAAAACCAAAGGTTGAAGAAGAAAAACCTAAGAAGGAAGAGCCTAAAAAGGTGGAGCCCAAGGTTGAAAAGAAAGAAGAGGATATCAAACAGAATAATGACGAAAAGCTAACAACTAAATATCAAAAACTTTCTGGACCTACCACCACTGGAGAAAAAATAGATCTTTCTCAATTCAATAAGCCAAAAAAGAAGAAAGAGGAAAAGAAAACAGAATCATCTAACGATAGTAATAAACGCAAAAGACGTAGAATCAGTAAAGGTGGTAATGAAGATGGCGGAAGTGGAAGACCAAATTTTGATAATAGAAGAGGTAACAAAGGAAGGGCTCCTAGATCTGCCAAAATGGTTAAGGAAGAGCCTAGCGAAGAAGAAGTACAAAAACAGGTAAGAGAAACTCTAGAGAAGCTTCAAGGAAAATCAAGTAAAGGAAAAGGAGCTAAATACCGTAGAGAAAAAAGAGAGCAGCATAGAGAGCAATCTCAAAAGGAACTTCAGGCAGAAGCAGCAGAAAGCAAGATTCTTAAAGTTACTGAGTTTGTAACTGTAAGTGAAGTTGCTACTATGATGGATGTTGGAGTAACTCAAGTTATTTCCGCGTGTATGTCGCTAGGTATGATGGTAACCATGAACCAACGATTAGATGCTGAAACATTATCTATTGTTGCAGAAGAATTTGGTTATGACGTACAGTTTGTAACAGCTGACATTGAAGAGTCTATTGAGACTGTAGAAGATGATCCTAAAGATTTAAAACCACGTGCGCCAATTGTAACGGTAATGGGTCACGTAGATCATGGTAAAACATCCTTGCTAGATTACATTCGTGAAGAAAATGTAATTGCAGGAGAATCTGGTGGAATCACACAGCATATTGGAGCTTATGGTGTTAAACTAGATAATGGTCAAAAAATTGCATTTTTAGATACTCCAGGTCACGAAGCCTTTACAGCGATGCGTGCTCGTGGTGCTCAGGTTACGGATATTGCTATTATTGTTGTAGCTGCTGATGATGCTATAATGCCACAAACTAAAGAAGCTATTTCTCATGCCCAGGCGGCAGGAGTGCCAATTGTGTTCGCGATAAATAAAATTGATAAGCCAGATGCAAATCCAGATAAAGTAAAAGAAGGATTAGCCAATATGAATTTATTGGTTGAAGATTGGGGCGGAAAAATTCAATCCCATGATATCTCTGCTAAATTTGGAACAGGTGTAAAGGAACTTTTAGAAAAAGTACTTCTCGAAGCTGAGTTATTAGAATTAAAAGCCAATCCAAATAAGCCAGCTAGCGGAACGGTAGTGGAGGCTTATTTAGATAAAGGTAGAGGATATGTGTCAACAATATTGGTGCAAGCAGGTACATTAAGAGTTGGTGATTATGTATTAGCAGGAAAGAATAGTGGTAAGGTTAGAGCAATGCACGATGAGCGTGGTAATGATATAGCCGAAGCAGGTCCGTCAACACCAGTATCAATTCTTGGTTTAGATGGAGCTCCACAAGCTGGTGATAAGTTTAATGTGTTTGAAGATGAGCGTGAAGCAAAACAAATTGCCGCCAAACGTACGCAATTACAACGTGAGCAATCTGTAAGAACACAACGCCATATTACATTAGACGAAATCGGAAGACGTATAGCACTTGGTGATTTCCAAGAGTTGAATATAATCCTTAAAGGTGACGTGGATGGTTCGGTAGAAGCATTAACGGATTCATTCCAAAAGTTATCTACTGAAGAAATTCAGGTTAACATTATACATAAAGGTGTTGGTGCCATTACAGAAAGTGATGTGTTATTGGCATCTGCTTCAGATGCAATTATTGTCGGATTTAATGTGCGTCCTGTTGGTAATGCAAGAACGATTGCTGATAAAGAAGAAATAGATATCAGAACGTATTCTATTATTTACGATGCCATAAATGATCTTAAAGATGCCATGGAAGGTATGCTATCTCCAGAACTTAAAGAAGAAGTTACAGGTACAGCAGAAATTAGAGAAACCTTCAAAATTTCTAAGATAGGTACTATTGCTGGTTGTATGGTGACTAACGGAAAAATCTACAGAAATTCTGGTGTAAGAATCATTAGAGATGGTGTTGTGGTTTACACAGGTGAATTAGCATCTTTAAAGCGATTTAAAGATGATGTTAAGGAGGTTTCTAAAGGATACGATTGTGGTATTCAGATTAAAGGATACAATGATATAAACGAAGGTGATATCATTGAAGCATTCCAAGAGGTTGAGGTTAAGAAAAAGTTGAAATAATTCTCAACATATATTTAAAAAAAAGCGACTTGAAAAGTCGCTTTTTTAATGTCTTTATGTTTTAATATTGTTATTATTTTTCCAGCTTAGGCTGAAAAATTATAGCGTTCATGTACTTACTTTTAATTTTTGCTAATGCTCTGTCAGCCTCTAGTCTAGTAGCAAAATTTCCAACCCAAACTTTGTAGTTTGGTGTATTCCAAACAATCTCTACAGGCCACTCATTGTAGGAATTTAGAAAGTTGGATTTTTCGCGATCAGCTTTATCAGGGTCTACACTTTGGTAAACTTGTATTCTATAAACCTTAGAGGTCTTAATATCTTTCTTATATTCTAGTAGTTTGTCAATATCGCTATCTTGGTCAACATTGACCTCTCCTTGCTGTGCACTCAAAGTAAAAGACAGTAGTAATGTCAAAAATGTAGTGCTGATATATTTAATTTTTTTACTCATAATTAATGGTTTATATGCAAAGTTATATTATTCAACGATATAGCCTTAAAAATGTTATTTAGAATGTGTATAAATTAGTTATTAACACTTCTCTAAGATTTCTAAAATCGACTTTATATCTTACTTTTGCCAGAGTTTCAGAAACATGACTTTTGTCATATTTACCTGAAAAAATCGTACCAAAGTTTAGAAGATAATTCAACTAACAATATGAAACAGGTGATTTACCGTAATTTAACCTCTAAGATACTTAGCCTCGGTTTTATTTTATTACTTACGTTTTCAACTTCACTGACTGCTCAAGAGGGCGACCCAGCAAACGGAAAATCTTTATTCAATACAAATTGTGCTGCTTGTCACAAATTAGATAAGCCAATGACTGGTCCTGCGCTTCGTAATGTTGAGGCAAGATTGGCTGAAGAACAAGGTTTAGACAGAGCTTGGCTTAATGCTTGGATTCGTAATAGTTCTGCTTTAATAAAATCTGGAGATGCATACGCTAACAAGGTATTTGCTGAGTGGAATAATGTTGCAATGACAGCTTTTCCCCAGTTAAGCGACAAAGATATTTCAGATATTTTAGCTTACACTGCTCAAGAGGTAGATCCATGTATAGCAAACCCACAACCTGGTTGTCCTAATTGGAAAGAGCCTACAGAAGGAGGTTCTCAAGCGGGCGGCATTTCTAACAACTTAATCCTTGGTGCTTTAGCAGTCCTTTTTGCGTTATTGGCTATGGCTTTAATTTTGGTAAAGCGTACTTTAAATCGTTTTGCTGAAGCTAAGGGTATTGAAATTCCTGCTGATGAGCAAAGAAAACCATTATGGAAAGCATTTATCGAAAATCAATTCTTGGTATTGGTAACAGCTATCTTCTTCTTATTGGCAAGTGGTTATTTTGTCTATGGATATTTTATGCAGGTTGGTATAGATCAAGGCTACGAACCAGTGCAACCAATTCACTATTCGCATAGAATACATGCAGGTGATAATGGCATCGATTGTAAATACTGCCACTCTTCAGCTAGAGTAAGTAAGCATTCAGGTATTCCGTCTTTAAATATTTGTATGAACTGTCACAAGTCTATTTCAGAAGTTGCACCTGCAACTTTAGCGGAAGGTCAAGAATACGGTGTAGATTACAACGCTGAAATTCAAAAATTATACGATGCTGTTGGTTGGGATGGTACTGCCTATACAGGTGAGTCTAAACCTGTAAAATGGATTCGTATACATAACTTACCTGACTTTGCATATTTTAATCACTCTCAGCACGTTTCTGTTGCTGGTTTAGAGTGTCAAACATGTCATGGTCCGGTGGAAGAGATGGAGATAATGTACCAACATGCACCTTTAACTATGGGTTGGTGTATTAACTGTCATAGAGAGACAAACGTAAACGTTAAGGATAACGGATACTACACTAAAATTCATGAGGAATTATCTAAAAAGTATGGTGTTGATCAGTTAACTGCGGCACAAATGGGTGGATTAGAATGTGGTAAGTGCCATTATTAATTTTAATAAGAAGTAATTCAGAATTATATGTCATCAAACAAGAAATACTGGAAAAGTGTTGAAGAGCTAAACGAAAATAGCTCTATTGTTGAGACGCTACAACAAAACGAGTTTGTGGAAGAAATTCCAACAGATGAATTTTTAGGTGATAAAGAAACTTTAGAGTCTTCTTCAACATCGCGTCGTGATTTCTTAAAATATGTAGGCTTTAGCACAGCTGCGGCTTCGTTAGCAGCTTGTGAAGGTCCTGTGATTAAATCAATTCCTTATGTAGTGCAGCCAACGGAGATTGTTCCTGGTGTTGCTAACTACTATGCAACAACTATTGCGGATGGATTTGATTTTGCTAGTGTTTTAGTAAAAACTAGAGAAGGACGACCAATCAAGATTGAAAACAACACGGACGCAGCAAGTAATGGTATTGCTAACGCAAGAGTACATGCGTCTGTACTAGGTTTGTATGATAATCTTAGAGTGAAAGCTCCAATGAAAGGGAATGCCCAAATAACTTGGGAAACCTTCATGTCCGAAACTACTTCAAAATTGAATGGATTAAGTGATGACAAGCAAATTGTGTTCTTAACATCTACAATGCCAAGTCCATCAACTAAGAAATTAGTATCTGAATTTGCTGAGAAGTATGGTAACGTGAATCATGTGGTTTACGACGCAGTTTCTGAATCAGCTACATTAGATGCCTATGCGGTTAAATATGGTAAGCGAGGAATGGCTAATTACGATTTCTCTAAAGCTAA
This sequence comes from Winogradskyella sp. HB-48, assembly GCF_049942685.1. Classification (GTDB taxonomy): domain Bacteria; phylum Bacteroidota; class Bacteroidia; order Flavobacteriales; family Flavobacteriaceae; genus Winogradskyella. Next base: position 839,024 of record NZ_CP187934.1, on the reverse strand, counting down.
AATCATAGTGTCTGTTGGTGCCGATTTTATTGGAGACTGGCAAGGTGGTGGTTTTGAGTCTAGTTATGCTAAGAACCGTGTGCCACAAAATGGACAAATGTCACGTCATATTCAGTTTGAATCTAATATGACTCTTACGGGTGCCAATGCAGATAAGCGTGTACCTTTAACTCCTAGCCAACAAAAACTAGCTTTAGCTAAACTTTACAGTTTGGTTGTTGGTGGTGCCGTATCAGTAGACTTACCTGAGTCTATTGCTAAAGCGGTTCAATCTGCAGCAAACGAAATTTCAAAAGCAGGAAGCAATGCTGTCGTTGTAACTGGAATTCAAGATGTCAATGCTCAAACCGTAGTGTTGGAAATCAATGAATACTTAAACAGTAAGGCATTTGACCCTAAAACAACAATACATACAAGACAAGGAAGTGATAAGGCTGTAATGCAACTTATAGGAGACATGAACGCTGGAAAAGTTGGTGCTGTTATTATGAATGGCGTTAACCCAATGTATACGCTTCCAAATGCAAAAGATTTTGCTGAAGGCTTAAAGAACACAGAGTTATCTATAGCCTTCTCGATGAAGCAAGATGAGACCGCTTCAAACTGTGATTATATCGCGGCAATCCCTCACAACCTAGAGTCATGGGGTGATTTTGAATTAAAGTCTGGTCATTATTCAATGATGCAGCCAACCATTCGACCTTTATTCGATACAAAGCAATTTCAGGAAGTACTTTTAGGATGGAATGGAAATAATACATCATACAGAGATTACTTGAAGTCAGTTTGGACAACAGATATATTAAATGGATCCTCATTTAATAAAGCTGTTCAAGATGGTTTCTTTGTATCGGCGACTTCAACTTCAGAAGATGCTGTTGAAACTTCAACAGATGAAACTACTGAGGAAGTAGAAACACCTAGTGGGAATGCTGCCAGAGCATTAGCGCGTTCAGCTAAGTCTGGTGGCATGGAATTATCACTATACACCAAAACAGGTATGGGTGATGGTCAACGAGCTAATAACCCATGGCTACAAGAATTCCCAGATCCTATAACAAGAACATCTTGGGATAACTATTTAACAGTTTCTAGAGCAGATGCGGAGCAACTAGGTTTAGTTAATGAAAATGTGGCTAATGGTGGATTGAATGGTAGTTATGCAAATGTTACTGTAAATGGTGTGACTGTTGAAAACGTACCAGTATTAATTCAACCTGGTCAGGCAAAAGGGTCTGTAGGGTTAGCCTTTGGATACGGAAGAACATCCAATGCGCTTAAAGATGAAATGAAGACTGGTGTTAATGCCTATCCACTATACCAAAACTTTAACACAGTACAAGACGTAACTGTGGAGAAGGTATCAGGTATGCACGAATTTGCTTGTGTACAGTTGCACAATACATTAATGGGTCGTGGTGATATCATTAAGGAAACCACTTTAGAGATATTCAATACTAAAGATAAGCACTATTGGAATGCAGTTCCTGAAGTGTCTTTAAACCACGTTGAAACTCCGGTGACGTCTCCAGAAGTAGATTTATGGGATGAGTTTGATCGTTCTGTGGGTCACCATTTCAACTTGTCTATTGATTTAAATGCATGTACAGGTTGTGGTGCTTGTGTTATTGCATGTCATGCAGAAAATAATGTGCCTGTTGTTGGTAAGTCTGAAATGAGACGTAGTAGAGATATGCACTGGTTGCGTATTGATAGATATTATTCATCTCAAGATACTTTTGAAGGCGATAACGATAAAAAAGATAATATTTCTGGTTTAGGTAGTTCATTGAGCGAATTTGGTGAAATGGAGAATCCTGCGGATAATCCACAAGTAGCGTTCCAACCGGTAATGTGTCAGCATTGTAATCATGCCCCTTGCGAAACAGTTTGTCCTGTTGCAGCAACTGCACACGGTCGCCAAGGTCAAAATCATATGGCTTACAACCGTTGTGTAGGTACAAGATACTGTGCTAACAACTGTCCATACAAAGTACGTCGTTTCAACTGGTTCTTATACAACCAAAATGATGAGTTTGATTACTACATGAATGATGACTTAGGTCGTATGGTATTAAACCCAGACGTTACAGTACGTTCTCGTGGTGTTATGGAAAAATGTTCTATGTGTATCCAAAAAACACAAAAAACTATTCTTGATGCTAAGAGAGAAGGTAGACCTGTTAAAGATGGAGAGTTTCAAACAGCATGTTCAGCAGCTTGTGGTAATGGTGCTATGGTATTTGGAGATATTAATGATAAAGATAGCAAGATTGCAGAACTAAAAGAAGATAAAAGAGCGTACCACTTGTTAGAGCATGTAGGTGTAAAACCAAATGTGGTTTATCAGACCAAGGTGCGTAACACAACTGAAGCATAAATTAAAAATTAAAGAATCAATTATATAATTATGGCGTCTCATTACGAAGCACCTATTAGAAGACCTTTAGTTACCGGTGAAAAATCGTATCACGATGTTACAGTAGATGTAGCAAGACCGGTTGAAGGCAAAGCAAACAAAGCTTGGTGGATTGTTTTCAGTATTTCTTTGGTTGCATTCCTTTGGGGAATAGGTTGTATTATTTATACCATATCAACTGGTATTGGGGTTTGGGGTCTTAATAAGACTGTAAACTGGGCTTGGGATATTACTAACTTCGTTTGGTGGGTTGGTATTGGTCACGCAGGAACGCTGATTTCAGCGGTACTTTTACTGTTCCGTCAAAAGTGGAGAATGGCTATTAACCGTTCTGCAGAAGCGATGACAATCTTCTCAGTTGTACAAGCGGGTTTATTTCCAATTATTCACATGGGTCGTCCATGGCTAGCATATTGGGTATTACCAATACCTAACCAGTTTGGTTCTTTGTGGGTTAATTTTAATTCACCATTACTTTGGGACGTATTTGCGATTTCAACTTATTTATCCGTATCGTTAGTATTCTGGTGGACAGGTTTATTACCAGATTTCGCAATGATCAGAGATAGAGCTGTAAGACCATTTCAAAAGAAAATTTATTCTTTGCTAAGTTTTGGTTGGTCTGGTAGAGCAAAAGATTGGCAACGTTTTGAAGAAGTATCATTAGTATTGGCAGGTTTAGCAACTCCACTTGTACTTTCTGTACATACTATTGTATCGTTTGATTTTGCAACGTCTGTAATTCCAGGTTGGCATACCACGATTTTCCCACCTTACTTTGTTGCAGGTGCGATCTTCTCAGGATTTGCGATGGTAAATACACTTCTTATTATTATGAGAAAAGTATGTAGCCTAGAGGATTATATAACTGTACAGCACATCGAGTTAATGAACATAGTAATCATGATTACGGGTTCTATCGTTGGTGTGGCATATATTACTGAGTTATTTATTGCTTGGTACTCAGGTGTAGAGTATGAGCAATATGCATTCTTAAACAGAGCAACAGGGCCTTATTGGTGGGCATATTGGGCAATGATGACTTGTAATGTGTTCTCTCCACAATTTATGTGGTTTAAGAAACTTAGAACAAGCATTATGTTCTCATTCTTTATATCAATAGTTGTAAATATAGGGATGTGGTTTGAGCGTTTCGTTATTATCGTTACATCTTTACATAGAGATTATTTACCATCATCTTGGACAATGTTCTCTCCTACGTTTGTAGATATCGGAATTTTCATTGGAACCATTGGATTCTTCTTTGTGTTATTCTTGTTATACTCTCGTACGTTCCCTGTAATAGCACAAGCAGAAGTTAAGACAATTTTAAAATCGTCTGGTGAGCGTTACAAAAATATAAGAGAAAGAGGAGACAGCTTAGTAGGTACAGGAGCAGATTCTAGAACATCAAATCCTGTTGGATTTGTAGCTGCACCTTCAAAAGAAAATACATCAGTTGACAATTCAGAAAAAGTAAATAATCTTCTAGGAACTATTGGTTCTTTTGACGCATCAAAAGAAACGGCAGATGATTTAAAGAAAATCAATGGTGTTGGTCCTAAAATGGAAGAAGTACTTAACAGTATAGGTATATACACATTCTTACAAGTAAGTAAGATGACGAAAACAGAATATGACTTGTTAGACTCAATTACAGGCTCGTTCCCAGGAAGAGCAGAGCGCGATGATTGGGCTGGACAAGCAAAGAATTTATTAAATAACTAATATAGTATATGGAAGCTTCAAAAGTAATTCATGCTATTTATACAGATGATGATGTATTAATGTCTGCCCTAAAAAAGGTTAAGGCAGAGAAGCATCACATCGAAGAAATATATACACCTTTTCCAGTTCATGGACTAGACAAAGCAATGGGCTTAGCTCCAACTCGTATTGCAATAACTGCATTTATGTATGGCTGTGTCGGTTTAACAGTTGCTATTGTAATGATGAACTTTATAATGATTAAAGATTGGCCGCAAGATATTGGTGGTAAGCCGAGTTTTAGTTATTTAGAAAATATGCCTGCGTTCGTTCCGATTATGTTTGAGCTTACGGTATTTTTTGCGGCTCACCTAATGGTAATTACATTTTATTTAAGAAGTAGAATGTGGCCATTTAAAAAGGCTGAAAATCCAGATCCAAGAACTACAGACGATCATTTCTTAATGGAGATTGCAGTTCATAATAACGAAAGCGAACTCACTTCATTACTTCAAGAAACAGGAGCTGTTGAAATTAATATAGTTGATAAAGACGAAGATGCACATTAATATGAAGACATCATTGAAATATATAGTAGTATTAGTTTTATTGGTTGGTTTTGTGTCTTGCCAGAAAAACTCGAGACCAAACTACCAATACATGCCAAATATGTACGAATCAGTAGGATATGAAGCCTATCAAGAGTCAGATGCTTTTGCAAATGGTGTTGAAGCTCAGTTGCCTGCAGAAGGAACAATTCCAAGAGGTGATTTTATGCCTTATGAAATTGAAGACACTAATGAAGGGTACGATTTAGCTAAAGTAAGCTTAAACAGTCCTCTAGATTCTACTCAAGTAGATTATGAAAAAGGAAAGGTGCTTTACGATATTTACTGTGGAATTTGCCATGGTGCTAAAGGAAATGGAAAAGGAAAATTGGTAGAACGCGAAAAAATTCTTGGTGTACCTAGCTACGACGATGTCGGAAGGGCTATTACCACAGGTAGTATTTACCATGTCATTTATTACGGTAAGAACACAATGGGTTCTTATGCCAATCAATTGAACGAAGAAGAACGCTGGCAAGTAGTTGCTTATGTTGAAAAACTTAAAGCAGATTTAGAAAAATAAGATTTAGATAAAGATTATATAGATGGAATATAAAATTTCAAATCGATTAAAAATGGGTGCTATCATTATGATGGTACTCGGTTTGATAGGTGTTGCTTATGGATTCTATGATTCTCATGGATATACTGAAGAGAATATTACAGAGAAGTTAGCCGCTGCAGATCATGAACATGGTAGTGCTCATGCTACCGAGGCTCACGAAAATGCCCATGCAGAAACGGGTCACGGAGAAACTGCCGCTCATACTGAAGAACATCATGGTGAAGAAGCCCACGGATCTCTCACAGAACACGAAGAGCATGCGCTTCATCAAATTCACAACAGACCTTGGGCAGCGCTCTATGTTGGAGCATTCTTTTTCTTTATGATTGCTTTAGGTGTACTCGCCTTTTATGCCATACAATATGCTGCACAGGCTGGTTGGTCACCGGTATTGTTCAGGGTTATGGAGGGTATCACGGCTTATGTGTTACCTGGTGCTGTAATTGTATTATTGATTGCCGTAGCTTCTGGTACTATAGGGCACTATAATATTTTTGTTTGGATGGACCCTGAAGTTGTTGAGCATGATAAACTAATTCAAGGAAAATCTGGGTATCTAAATTTAACTTGGTTCATCATAAGAGGTATTATCTTTATCTCCGGTTGGGCATTGTATAGACATTTTTCGAGAAAATTTTCTATTGCCCAAGACAGTGCTGACGATAACAGAAATTTCAAAAAGAATTTTAGAATATCAGCCGCTTTCTTGGTATTCTACATTTATACAGAGTCTATGATGGCCTGGGATTGGGTAATGAGTGTAGATCCTCACTGGTTTAGTACGTTATTTGGATGGTATGTTTTTGCAAGTATGTTTGTAAGTGGTATTACTGTAATTGCGATGATAACTATCTACTTAAAATCTAAAGGATTATTAGAATTTGTAAATGATAGTCATATACACGACTTAGCTAAATTTATGTTTGGTATCAGCATTTTCTGGACGTATTTATGGTTCTCTCAATTCATGTTAATCTGGTATTCAAACATTCCAGAAGAGGTAACCTATTTCGTTACTAGAATTGAACATTACAAACTACCATTCTTTGGAATGTTAGCTATGAATTTTATTTTCCCATTATTATTGTTAATGAACAGTGATTACAAGCGTATTAATTGGTTTGTAATTATGACAGGTATAGTAATTCTATGCGGACACTATTTAGATGTTTTCAATTGGATTATGCCTGCAACCGTAGTAGATAGATGGTTTATTGGTATGCCAGAAATAGGTGCTATCTTGTTATTTGGTGGATTATTCTTATTTATTGTATTTACAGCTTTAGGTAAGGCTCCATTGTTAGCTAAAGGAAACCCATTCATGAAGGAAAGTGAACATTTCCATTATTAATATTTAAAAAAGAACAGAAATAATAATGAGAGCTTTATTAGTAATTATAATTGTACTCTTTGTAGTCGTTGCTATTTGGCAATTGATAAAGATTTTTGACTTAGCTCAAGTAGGCGCAAGTAATACTCAGGTTGCTGATGATAAAGACAATAAGTTAAACGGTTACCTAATGATGGGCTTCTTAGCCTTCATATATATCATTACAATACTTTGCTTCTGGTATTTAGGTGATTTACCATTGATGTCTAACTCTGCTTCAGAACATGGTCCTGGTATAGATAGCCTTATGGCTATTTCTATGGTTGTTATCTTTATTGTTCAAACAGTAACTCAATTTTTATTACACTACTTTGCCTTCAAATACAGAGGAGAAAAAGGTAAAAAAGCATTGTTTTATGCAGATAACAATACCTTAGAGGCAATATGGACTGGAATTCCTGTAATAGTTTTAGCGGGATTAATAATTTATGGATTATTCACTTGGAATGATATTATGAACGTTGACGATCAAGAAGATCCTTTAGTTGTTGAACTTTATGCACAGCAATTCAACTGGAAAGCAAGATATGGAGGTGAAGATAATGTACTAGGAAAAGCAAATGTTAGGTTGATTGACTTAGATAGAGCTAACATATTAGGTGTTGATGAAGGAGACCCTAACGCTCAAGACGATGTCATTGTAACAGAATTACACTTACCAGTAAATAGACCAGTGTTGTTTAAAATGCGTTCTCAAGATGTATTACACTCAGCTTACATGCCTCACTTTAGAGCGCAGATGAACTGTGTACCTGGTATGGTAACTCAATTTGGTTTTACTCCAACAGTAACAACATCAGAAATGCGCGAAACTGAGGATATGAAAGATAAAGTTCTTAACATTAATAAAATAAGAACTGAAAAAAGTAAGGAGTTAACTGCAAATGGTGAAGAGGCTTTAGAGCCTTATGAGTTCGATTACCTTTTAATCTGTAATAAAATATGTGGTAAGTCACACTACAATATGCAAATGAAGATTATTGTAGAAACAGAGGAAGAGTATAATGCTTGGATGGCTGAGCAGACCACTTTTGCAAAATCATTGAATTAAAAAATTAGAAAAAGAGAATAGATTATGTCAGCAACAGTAGATACACACAATCACGACGATCACGACGTACATCATCATAAAGAAACTTTCGTGACTAAATATATTTTTAGTCAGGATCACAAAATGATTGCTAAGCAGTATTTAATTACTGGGGTTATTGTTATGGGTATCATAGGTATTTTAATGTCTTTAATGATACGTATGCAAATTGCATGGCCAGAGCAACCAAATGCTGTTTTTCAAGCTCTACTTGGTAAGTGGGCACCAGAAGGTGTTATGGATGCTGATATCTATTTAGCATTAGTGACTATACACGGAACTTTAATGGTTTTCTTTGTGTTAACGGCTGGGTTAAGTGGTACGTTCAGTAACCTCTTAATTCCATTACAGATTGGCGCAAGAGACATGGCTTCAGGTTTCTTAAATATGGTGTCTTATTGGTTATTCTTTGTGTCATGCGTTATAATGATTTTGTCTTTCTTTGTTGAGATGGGACCAGCTGCAGCTGGTTGGACAATTTATCCACCATTGAGTGCATTACCTATGGCACAACCAGGTTCAGGTACAGGTATGACCTTGTGGTTAGTGTCTATGGCCATATTTATCGCATCGTCCTTACTAGGGTCATTAAACTATATTGTTACAGTACTTAACCTTAGAACAAAAGGGATGTCAATGACCAGATTACCATTGACGATTTGGGCATTTTTTATAACAGCAGTCATTGGTGTAATTTCGTTTCCAGTGCTTTTATCAGCAGCATTGCTTTTAATTATGGATAGAAGTTTTGGCACATCATTTTTCTTATCTGACATATTTATTCAGGGTGAAGTATTACACTATCAAGGAGGTTCACCAGTATTGTACGAACACTTATTTTGGTTCTTAGGTCACCCAGAAGTTTATATTGTTTTACTTCCAGCATTAGGTATAACTTCAGAAATTATAGCTACAAATTCAAGAAAACCAATCTTCGGATATAGAGCCATGATTCTTTCTATTCTGGCAATAGCATTTTTATCTACAATAGTTTGGGGTCACCACATGTTCGTATCTGGTATGAACCCATTCTTAGGTTCTGTATTTACATTTACAACACTATTAATTGCAATACCTTCTGCGGTAAAAGCATTTAATTATATAACCACACTATGGAAAGGTAATCTACAGATGAACCCAGCTATGCTATTTTCAATTGGATTAGTATCTACTTTCATCACAGGTGGTTTAACAGGTATTATTCTAGGCGATAGTGCATTAGATATTAACGTTCATGACACGTATTTCGTTGTAGCTCACTTCCATTTGGTTATGGGTATATCTGCTTTGTATGGTGTTTTTGCAGGTATTTATCATTGGTTCCCAAGAATGTTTGGAAGAATGATGAATAAAAACTTAGGATATATCCACTTTTGGATAACTGCTGTTTGTGCTTATGGCGTGTTTTTTCCTATGCACTTTATAGGAATGGCTGGTTTACCAAGACGTTACTATACAAACTCTAACTTTCCATTGTTTGATGATACAGCAGACACACAGGTAGTTATCACAGTGTTTGCTCTAATCGCTGGTCTTGCTCAAATAGTATTCTTATATAATTTTATAAGCAGTATTTTCTATGGTAAGAAAGCTGAGCAAAATCCATGGAGATCTAATACTTTAGAGTGGACAGCTCCTGTTGAGCACATGCATGGTAACTGGCCAGGTGAAATACCACATGTACATCGTTGGCCATATGATTACAGTAAGCCAGGTCATGATGAAGATTTTGTGCCACAAAACGTGCCAATGAAAGAAGGTGAAGAAGAATTACATCACTAACTTTTAAGACATATAATATTAGAAAGCCTTTCAATTTAAGAAAGGCTTTTTCTTTATATTTGTTTTGTATGAATGAAAACTTAAATCCATCTAACGACAATTATAGTTCCGAAGAGCTTGACTTAGAAAAAAAGCTAAGACCCTTATCCTTTAATGATTTTACAGGACAAGATCAGGTGTTAGAGAATTTGTTAGTTTTTGTTCAGGCAGCAAATTTAAGAGGTGAAGCTTTAGATCACACATTATTCCATGGACCACCTGGATTAGGTAAAACCACATTAGCTCACATATTAGCAAACGAGCTAGATGTGAATATAAAGGTGACATCAGGTCCTGTATTGGATAAACCAGGTGATTTGGCAGGTTTACTAACCAATTTAGAGGCTAGAGACGTTTTATTTATTGATGAAATCCATCGATTGAGCCCAATTGTAGAAGAGTATTTATACTCAGCAATGGAAGATTACAAAATAGATATTATGATAGAATCTGGACCAAATGCCAGGACAGTTCAGATTAATTTAAACCCATTCACCTTAGTTGGTGCAACCACACGTTCAGGGTTGTTAACAGCACCTATGAGAGCACGTTTTGGTATAAGTAGTCGTTTACAGTATTACAAAACAGATTTGCTCACCACTATTGTGCAACGAAGTTCATCAATATTGAATGTACCTATTTCCATGGAAGCTGCAATAGAAATCGCAGGTCGTAGTCGTGGCACACCTCGTATTGCTAATGCTTTATTAAGACGTGTCAGGGATTTTGCACAGATAAAAGGAAATGGTAAAATAGATATTGAGATTGCTAAGTTTGCACTAGAAGCATTAAATGTAGATGCACATGGTTTGGATGAAATGGATAATAAAATCTTAACCACAATTATAGATAAATTCAAAGGAGGTCCAGTGGGCATTACAACCTTAGCGACAGCTGTGAGTGAAAGTGCTGAGACCATTGAAGAAGTCTATGAGCCTTTTTTAATTCAACAAGGCTTTATAATGCGAACACCACGAGGTCGAGAAGTGACTGAGCAAGCCTATAAGCATCTGGGTAAAATTAAAGGATCAATACAGGGTGGTTTGTTCTAGCTAGATTAATTCTAAACTTTGTTTAGACCCTTCATAATGATAAACAAAAAATCTAAATACACACAACTTATAAAGACCGAAGCAAAACGCCTCGGTTTTTTGTCTTGTGGAGTCAGTAAAGCTGTATTTTTAGAAGAAGAGGCACCACGGTTAGAATCTTGGTTGAATAAAAATATGCATGGTGAAATGCGTTATATGGAGAACCATTTCGATAAGCGCTTAGATCCAACACTACTTGTAGAAGGGTCAAAAAGTGTGGTGTCATTACTGTTAAATTATTATCCAAGCCAAGAACAAACAGCTAATAGCTATAAGCTATCAAAATATGCTTACGGTACAGATTATCACTTTGTGATAAAGGATAAGCTTAAATTATTGTTGGCTTTTATTCAAGAGGAAATTGGTGACGTACATGGACGAGCGTTTGTAGATTCAGCTCCAGTATTAGATAAAGCTTGGGCTGCAAAATCTGGTTTGGGTTGGATCGGAAAACACTCAAACCTATTAACCCAAAAAGTGGGTTCCTTCTATTTTATTGCTGAACTTATTATTGACTTGGAGTTAGAGTACGATACACCCGTCACTGACCACTGTGGTACTTGTACGGCTTGCATTGATGCCTGTCCAACTCAGGCCATTACAGAACTTTACGTTGTAGATGGTAGTAAATGTATTTCCTATTTTACAATAGAATTAAAAGACAATCTACCAACAGAACTTAAAGGCCAATTTAATGATTGGATGTTTGGCTGCGACGTTTGCCAAGATGTTTGTCCTTGGAATCGTTTTTCTAAATCTCACAACGAACCTTTATTTAATCCACATCCAGAATTGTTGTCAATGACAAAAAAAGATTGGGAAGAGATTACAGAAGATACGTTTAAAAAAGTGTTTAAGAAATCAGCCGTAAAGCGAACTAAGTTTTCCGGATTAAAACGAAATATTGAGTTTTTAAAAGATTAATTTTATAAAAGCATAGATTTTTTCAGTCGATTATGCATTTATGTATCTTTGCGGCTTAATTAAGATTGATTATGAGCAAACAAAGCAAGCGAATAGAAGCCCTCTTATACCACGCTAAACCAACGCCAGGAAAGATAAAAGTTGTGCCTTCAAAAAAATATGCTTCCCAACGTGATTTATCATTGGCATATTCCCCAGGAGTGGCAGAACCTTGCTTAGAGATAGAAAAGGACATCAACAACGTCTATAAATATACAGCAAAAGGAAACCTAGTGGCTGTAATATCTAATGGAACAGCAGTTTTAGGCCTCGGAAATATTGGTCCTGAAGCTTCAAAACCTGTAATGGAAGGAAAAGGTTTGCTCTTCAAGATTTTTGCTGATATCGATGTTTTTGACATTGAGGTTAATACAGAAAATGTTGACGAATTTATTGAAACGGTTAAAAATATTGCACCAACTTTTGGCGGAATTAATCTTGAAGATATCAAGGCGCCTGAAGCCTTTGAGATAGAACGTCGATTAAAGGAGGAATTAGACATTCCTGTCATGCACGACGATCAGCATGGTACAGCAATAATCTCAGCAGCAGCATTGTTGAATGCTTTAGAGCTAGCTAAAAAGAATATTGAAGATGTAAGAATAGTAGTCAGTGGAGCAGGTGCTGCAGCAATTTCGTGTACAAGACTTTATAAAGCCTTTGGTGCTAAAAGTGAAAATATTGTAATGTTAGATAGCAAAGGTGTTATTAGAAAAGATAGGGACAATCTTACATCTCAAAAAGAAGAATTTGCAACAGACAGAAAAATAGATACTTTAGAGGAAGCCATGAAAGATGCTGATGTATTTATTGGTTTATCAATGGCTGATGTTGTATCTCCTGAAATGCTGAAATCTATGTCTGCAAACCCGATTGTGTTTGCAATGGCTAATCCTAATCCAGAAATAAATTACGATTTAGCTATCGATACTAGAGAAGATATCATTATGGCTACTGGTCGTAGTGATCATCCTAATCAGGTGAATAATGTTTTAGGCTTTCCTTTCATTTTTAGAGGTGCTTTAGATGTACGCGCAACAAAGATTAATGAAGAAATGAAAATGGCTGCTGTTAAGGCATTATCACAATTGGCTAAAGAACCAGTGCCAGAGCAAGTCAATTTAGCCTATAACGAAACAAGATTAACTTTTGGAAGAGATTATATCATTCCAAAACCTTTTGACCCAAGACTAATTGCTGAAGTGCCACCTGCAGTAGCAAAAGCGGCGATGGAAAGTGGTGTAGCTCAAGAACCAATTGAAGATTGGGATCGCTATAAAAATTCACTTTTAGAACGATTAGGCTCTGATAATAAGTTGGTGCGCCAACTCTTAGGTAGAGCACGTACCAATCCAAAGCGAGTTGTGTTTGCTGAAGCTGACCAGCTTGATGTTTTGAAAGCCGCTCAAATTGTATATGAAGAAGGTGTAGCAGAACCAGTGCTTTTGGGTAGAAAAGATACGATTATAGAGTTAATGTCTGAAATAGATTTTGAAGCAGATATTGAAATCATCGATCCAAAATCTGACGATGAAACCGAGCGCAAAAATCAATATGCTAAAGCATACTGGGAAAAGCGTAAACGACAAGGAGTAACTCTATATTCGGCCCAAAAAATAATGCGTGAGCGGAATTATTATGCAGCCATGATGGTAAATGTTGGAGATGCAGATGCACTTGTAACAGGCTATTCGCGCAGCTATCCTTCAGTTGTAAAACCAATGTTGGAACTCATTGGTATGGCAGACAAGGCTTCTAGAATAGCAACAACTAACGTAATGATGACGCAACGTGGACCTATGTTTTTGAGTGATACAGCAATAAACATTGACCCAGATGCTAAAGATTTAGCTAGAATAGCAAGAATGACATCAAGAGTTGCTAGAATGTTTGGTATAGAGCCAGTAACAGCTATGATTTCATATTCTAATTTTGGATCTTCTGAAAATCCTAGAGCAAGAAAAGTTCAGGATGCTGTTGCGTTTTTACACAAGGCTTATCCTGATATGGTAGTGGATGGAGAACTACAAACTGACTTTGCTTTGAATGCAAAAATGCTTCAAGATATTTTTCCGTTTTCCAAATTAGCAGGTAGAAAAGTCAATACTCTTATCTTTCCGAGCCTAGATGCTGCAAACATTACATACAAGTTGCTAAAAGAGCTTAATAAATCAGAGTCAATAGGGCCAATTATGATGGGTATGGCCAAACCTGTTCATATTCTTCAATTAGGAGCAAGTGTAGATGAAATCGTTAATATGGCTGCTATTGCTGTTATAGATGCTCAGGAAAGGGAAAAACGTAAGCAAAAGAGCAATTAGTCTTACATAGTTTTCAACCCTTTTATTGTAAATAATTTTATTACATTTGGGACTTTAACCATAGGTAATAAATGATTACACACTTAGAGGGAAGACTTGTGGAAAAGAATCCTACAGACGTTGTTATAGATTGCAACGGAGTAGGATATTTTGTTAATATATCATTACATACTTTTTCTCAAATTCCCGATAGAGAACATCTTAAGTTATATACTTACCTTCAGGTTAGGGAAGACTCACATAGTCTTTATGGATTTTCCTCTAAAACCGAGCGCGAAATCTTTAAACTTTTGATATCTGTTAGTGGAATAGGTGCTAATACAGCTCGTACCATGCTCTCATCTTTAACTCCTGAGCAAGTTAAAGAAGGTATAGCAAGTGGTGATGTGGCTCTGATTCAGGGTGTGAAAGGTATAGGTGCCAAGACAGCTCAGCGTGTTATCATTGACCTAAAGGATAAAGTGTTAAAAGTGTATGGTATAGATGAACTTTCTCTAATACCAAACAATACGAATAAAGATGAAGCGTTATCTGCTTTAGATGTTTTAGGATTTAACAAAAAGCAATCAGAAAAAGTAGTTGATAAAATATTAAAAGCCCAACCCGATGCCCTTGTAGAGCAAATCATTAAAGAAGCTCTTAAAAACTTATAATACAATTGAATAGAACTAACTACAGTCAATTAAAATCAATCAGTTTTTATATATCATTAGTGTTTATGATGCTAGTGAGTACATCTGGTTTTTCACAAGAGCCAGAAGAGCAAGATTCTACAAAAACGACATTTGCATTAGGAAAGCTAAAAATGCCTAATCCAAACAGTATCGTTTCTAAATACACCTATGACCCTATTTTAGATAGATATGTCTACACCGAGAAGATAGGTGATTTTAATATTCGATATCCTTTAATACTTACACCAGAAGAATTTCAGCGTTTAGTTTTAGAGGAAAAGTTGAAGGAATATTATAAGCGCATGGCAGATGCTGCCGCGGGGCAAAAGGAAGGAAGTGAGGAAGATCAGAAAAATTTACTACCAGAGTTTTATGTCAATTCAGGATTATTTGAAACCATTTTTGGTGGAAACACAATCAATGTAATTCCGAGCGGTTATGCTGAAGTGGATTTGGGGGTTTTATTTTCAAGGCAAGATAATCCATCCTTTTCCCCAAGAAACCGAACAAATTTTACATTCGATTTTGATCAAAGGATAGGATTGAGTTTATTGGGTAAAGTTGGTACAAGACTTCAGGTAACAGCTAATTATGATACTGAAGCTACTTTCGATTTTCAACAAATTGTAAAGTTAGAATATACGCCAACCGAAGATGACATTATTAGAAAGATTGAAGTTGGTAATGTAAACATGCCTCTAAATAGTTCTTTAATTAGAGGTGCACAGAGTCTTTTTGGTGTTAAGACTGAGTTGCAGTTTGGTAAAACGAGAGTTACCGCTGTTTTCTCAGAGCAACAATCGCAATCTAAATCTGTTGTAGCACAAGGCGGAGGTACTTTGGAAGAGTTTGAATTCTTCGCTAGAGATTATGATGAAAACAGGCACTATTTCCTATCACATTATTTTAGGGATAACTATGATAAGGCATTATTACAGTATCCATTTATAGATAATCAAGGTTTACAAATTACCAGAGTTGAAGTTTGGGTAACTAACAGAAATAATCAAACACAAAATGTTAGGAATATTGTTGCATTTCAGGATTTAGGCGAGTCTGAAGCAGAAAATATAGGTCTAAACCCATTACCAGGAGGCTTTATCAATAACCTAGGAGGGCTTCCAGATAATGGTAATAACGATTTTGACCCAACTAATATTGGTGGAGCTGGTTCATTGTTGACGGAAGCAGTAAGAGATATTACTAACGTTGAAGCAGGTGTTTTAGTAAATGTTAACGAAGGTTTTGATTATGGTAAATTGGAAGCAGCACGTAAGCTTCAAGAAGGTCAAGATTATTTTTTGAACACAGAATTAGGATATATTTCTTTAAACCAACGTTTGTTAAATGATGAAGTTTTAGCAGTAGCATTTCAATATACTAGAGGTGGTGAGGTGTTTCAAGTGGGTGAATTTGCTAATGATGGTGTAGATGCTACCCAAGTAAGTGAAGGTACATCAGGTAATCAGGTTGTAAATAATCAAAGCTTAGTTCTAAAAATGTTGAAGAGTGCTGTGACATCAGTAGAACAACCGATTTGGGACTTAATGATGAAAAACATTTACGATACAGGTGCTTTTCAATTGAGCCAAGAAGATTTTAGGTTAAACATTTTTTATACTGAAGCATCGCCAGTTAACTACATAAGACCAGTTGATGGTACAACATTTCCGTTATATAATAACAACACACCACTTAATCCTAATGACGATACAGAAATACAGGAAACTCCATTGATAAGACTATTTCATGTAGATCGATTAAATAGTAATAACGACCCACAAGAAGGGGGAGATGGATTCTTTGATTATGTGCCTGGTTTAACAGTCTTGACACAAAATGGAAAAATCATCTTTACCAAAGCAGAACCTTTCGGTCGCTATTTATTTGATGTTTTAGATAATGATGGCAACCCAAGTAATAATGCTACGGATTATGAGCAAGACATATATACTAACGAAAACCAAGAAAAGTACGTTTATGACTTGCTATATAAATCTACAAAAACACAGGCTTTAGATGAGGCAGAAAAAAATAAGTTTCAAATTAAAGGGCGTTTCAAAAGTAGCGGTGGAGATGGTGGAATACCTATAGGTGCATTTAATGTGCCTCGAGGTTCGGTAAGAGTAACTGCAGGTGGTAGAGTGTTGGTTGAAGGTATAGACTATACGGTAAACTATCAGTTAGGACGTGTTGAAATTTTAGATGAAGCCTTGAAAGCCTCTAACACACCAATTAATGTTTCGGTAGAAAATAATGCTGTGTTTGGTCAGCAGACAAGACGATTTACAGGTATAAATGTTGAACATCAGTTTAATGAAAATTTTGTACTTGGTGCCACACTTTTAAACCTTAATGAAAGACCGATTACCCAAAAGGCTAATTTTAATTCTGAGCCTATTAATAATACCATATTTGGTTTTAATGGAAATTACTCAACCGAAGTTCCGTTTTTAACTAGGTTAGTAAATAAACTTCCAAATATAGATACAGACGTTCCATCTAACCTTTCTGTAAGAGGTGAGTTTGCTTATTTACTGCCAGGTGCACCAAAGGGTACAGATTTTGATGGTGAAGCGACAGCATATATAGATGATTTTGAAGGAACTCAAGGAGCTATAGATTTATTAAGTCCGTTATCATGGTATCTGTCTAGTAGACCACTTGATTTACCAAATACCATTCGAGGAAATGATAATAATGGTGTTGAAAATGGATATGGTAGAGGGTTCTTAAACTGGTATACTGTTGATCCAATTTTTTACAGTACGCAACGTCCAGGAGGTATTAGTGATGACGATGTTTCTAATTTATATACTAGACGTGTTTTTATTGAAGAGATTTTTCCAGAGGTTGATATTGTGCAAGGGCAAACGTCAGTTATAAACACATTAGACTTAGCCTATTATCCTGATGAAAGAGGACCTTATAATTTTGATCCACTTGAAGCTCAAGGAACTGTAACACCAAATCAACGTTGGGCTGGTATATCAAGACAAATAACATCAACAGATTTTGAACAGGCTAACGTAGAGTATATTGAATTCTGGGTACAAGATCCGTTTTTAGACAATCCTACAAGTCAAGGAGGTAAGCTTTTTATTAACCTTGGAAACATTTCTGAGGATGTCTTAAAAGATGGAAAAAAACAGTACGAAAACGGACTTCCAGAAGATGGTGATATTTCAATCCTAGAACCTACGACTTATAATAGTGTAGTACCTCAAAACCAATCTTTAATTTACACATTTGCTACAACAGGGCAAGAGCGTAGCAATCAAGATGTGGGCTTAGATGGTTATGATGACGCGGAAGAGTTATCGGTTTATGGTAACCAGTTTGGTGAAGACCCAGCAAAGGACAACTATACGTACTACCTTAACACAGACGGTAACATATTTGAGCGTTACAAACAATACAACGGTTTAGAAGGTAATACTCCAGATGTGTTTACAGATACCAATAGAGGCTCTACAACGCAGCCAGATGTAGAGGATATAAACCGTGATAACACAATGAACACCATTGACAGTTATTATGAGTATGAGGTAGATTTAAACCCAACTGTATTAAATATTAATAATCCACAAATAAATGATATTAAGGTAAGAACGGTGACGTTGCCAAACGGAGATCAAAGAGATGTTACTTGGTATCAGTTTAGATTGCCAATAAACGAACCTACCAATGCGGTAAATAATATTACAGACATCAGATCAGTTCGTTTTGCACGTTTATATTTAAGAGATTTTGTTGAAAGTACAGTGCTTCGTTTTGCAACTTTAGATTTGGTAAGAAGTGATTGGAGACGTTACACCTTAGATTTAGATAACGATCCTACTAACAACAGTGCAGACGCTGAGTTTAATGTTGCTATCATTGGTGTACAAGAAAATGATGGAAACTATGTAATACCTCCAGGAGTAAGACGTGAAGAATTAAACAATAACAACAATATTATTAGACAAAACGAGCAATCTTTAGTACTTCAAGCTTGTGAATTAGAGCCAGAAGATTCAAGAGGTGTGTTTAAGAATATTAATGTGGATATGCGTCAGTATAAAAAACTACGTATGTTCTTACATGCCGAAGCTCAGGATGGTCAATCACTTCAAGAGGGTGAACTTACTGCTTTCATTAGAATGGGTAATGACTTCACGCAGAACTTTTATCAGATAGAGATACCATTATTACCAACAGATTTAGTAGATGGAAATTTATCTATAGAAGAACGTATTTGGCCAGCAGTTAATGAAATCAATATTTCTCTAGACATTCTTCAGGATATTAAATCTCAGGGAATTTTCAATCAAACATTATCTAACGAAGATCCTACTTTTTATGATGTTATAGATGGTGTATTAAATGAAACACCAGTCGCTGAATTTTCACCTTTACCTACTGGTCAACAGCGTGTAGCGATTAAAGGAAATCCAAATTTTGGTGACATTAGAGTGTTAATGGTAGGAGTTAAAAATTCTGGTATTACAGCTACAAATGCGTGTGGTGAAGTTTGGTTTAATGAGTTACGCATGTCCGATTTAGAAAATGAAGGTGGTTGGGCTGCAGTAGTAAGCATGGATTCTAATATTGCAGACTTTGCAGATATTAGTGCTACAGGTAGACGCAGTACAATTGGTTTTGGTGGAATAGAGCAATCTCCAAACGAGCGCAGTAGAGAAGATGTAAAGCAATACGATGTTGTTACAAACGTTCAGCTCGGACAATTATTGCCAAAAAAATGGGGAATTCAAATACCTTTTAACTATTCGCAAAGTGAAGAGATTATAACACCTCAGTTTGATGAGTATTACAGAGATATAGAATTACAAACGCAATTAGATAATACAACTAACCAAGACTCTATTCTCAAGGTTAATGAAAATTACACTAAGCGTAAGAGTATTAACTTTATTGGTGTTAGAAAACAACGAACAGGAGAGAAGAAAGCTCGGTTTTACGATGTTGAAAACCTAACCTTCAATTATTCATACAACAAAGTAGAACATCGCGATTTTGAAATTGAAAACTCTTTAGATCAAAATGTAAGAGCAGGCGTTAATTATAATTATGCTTTTGAGCCCCTAAGAGTAGAGCCTTTTAAGAAGAATGATTCATTGTTTAGAGGCAAATATTGGAAGATACTCAAAGATTTTAATCTTAACTTATTACCATCTAACATTTCAGTAAATACAGATATTAATAGGCAATTTAGTAAGCAGAAGTTTAGAGAAGTAGAACTTGGAGGTGATAATATTGGTATTGAAGAATTATTCAGAAGGAATTACACGTTCGATTTTCAGTATGCTATAAATTATAACCTAACCGATGCTTTAAGCCTTAACTTTACAGCAGCAAACACAAATATTGTTAGAAATTACTTTATTGATGACCAGCTTAATGGAAGACAAGACCCAACGCTAAATGTTTGGGATGGTTTCTTTGATTTTGGTGATCCAAATTTCCAAACACAACAGCTTCAGGTTAATTATGAGTTGCCATTGTATAAAATCCCTGCTTTAAGCTTTTTAAGGACGACCTACACCTACAATGGTGCGTTTCAATGGCAAAAAGGTTCTGACTTAAATGAGAATTTAGTAACAGATATAGGGACGTTTGATTTAGGGCATTCTATACAAAACTCTAACACGCATAATATAAACTCTACACTAAACATGGAGACATTCTATAAATCCATTGGTTTAGTAAAAAAGACAAACAGAAGAAGTAGAGGAAGAGCAGATAATACAAAGGCAAAAACAAGAACAGCCACACCTGAAACAAACAATAAGTCATTAGATAATAGCAGTCAACAAAATAATGATCCCAATAAGTTAAGTGCTGGTAAAAAGGCATACAATACATTGGTTGATATTGTTACTATGGTAAAACGTATTCAGTTTGGATACAGTGAAACTAATGGTACATACTTACCAGGATATTTACCAACGCCAGGTTTTATAGGAACGTTAAGACCTACTTGGGGTTATACTTTTGGCAGTCAGAGAGATATCAGAGATTTGGTAGCAAGAAATGGATGGTTGACAACATTCCCTCAGTTTAACCAACAATATACTGAGGTAACAAATAAAACCTTAGACTATTCAGTAAATGTTGAGCCAATGCGCGATTTAAAAATCGATTTGATTGGTAATAGAACTTATGCTGAAAACCTTTCCGAGAACTTTAGAGCTTTAGATAATAATAACGACGGTTTGAGTGATGAATATGAGGACTTAATTACAAATTCCTTTGGTAACTTTAATATATCTACAGCCTTAATAAAGACAGCGTTTGGTAAGAGTGATGAAAACCAATCGGATGCTTTTGATGACTTTAGAGCCAATAGGTTAATTATTGCAAATCGATTAGCAAGAGAATTTTATGGCAATACCCCTTTTAATACAGACGCAGAAGGCTATCCAATAGGATTTGGTAAGAATAGCCAACGTGTACTGTTGCCGGCGTTTCTTTCTGCATATCATGGTACAGACCCAGAAAATGTAAGCACAAGAGCATTTAGAGATGTACCAATACCAAATTGGACTTTAAAATATACTGGATTAATGAAAATTCCATGGTTTAAAAAAACCTTTAGACGTTTTTCTATCCAGCATGGTTATAGATCCAGATATACTATTAATCAGTTTAGAACTAACTTAGATTATGATGATTCGGTTGATAATTTGGTAATAGATTCAGGTACAGGCATAGGTTCAATTAATCCAGAAAATCAAGATTCAAATGGAAACTTGAAAAACAGAACACTATATAGCAATATTAATTTAGAAGAGCAGTTTAGTCCTCTAATTCGTTTAGAGTTCGAAATGAAAAACTCTATTAAAGTATTGGCTGAAATACAAAAAGACCGAATGCTGTCGTTAAGCTTTGATAATAATTTGCTAACAGAAATACAAGGCAATGAATATACACTGGGTTTAGGATATCGTATTAAGGATTTAAGAATCCGATCCGCATTAGCAGGTGCAAAGCAAATAGTTAAGAGCGATTTAAATATGCGTGCAGATATTTCGGTAAGAGATAATAAAACTATAATAAGATATTTAGATTTAGAGAATAATCAAATTACTGCTGGGCAGACCATTTGGAGCGGGAAGTTTTCTGCGGACTATGCGTTTAGTAAAAATTTAACAGCCATTTTCTATTTTGATTATACATTCTCAGATTTTGCTATATCCACATCATTCCCACAAACCTCATTAAGGTCTGGTATTACATTGCGTTATAACTTTGGAAATTAATTTTGAGATTTTGGGTTGAAAACAAGGAATTAAAAAATTACTTTTGTTTCACTAATATATTATACAATTTAAGATGAATATACCATCAGAATTAAAATACACAAAAGACCACGAGTGGATAAAAATTGAAGGTGATATCGCAACAGTAGGCATTACAGATTTTGCTCAAGGAGAATTGGGCGATATCGTTTATGTTGAAGTTGAAACCGTAGATGAAACTCTTGATGCTGAAGAGGTATTTGGTACAGTCGAAGCTGTAAAAACAGTTTCAGATTTATTTTTGCCATTATCTGGCGAAATCATAGAATTTAATGAAAGCCTAGAGGATGAGCCAGAAAAGGTTAACAAAGATCCTTATGGCGATGGGTGGATGATTAAACTAAAATTTTCTGATTCTTCAGAAGTAGATAACTTACTTTCTGCTGAAGATTATAAAGTTCTAATAAGTGGTTAAAAAAATGTTGTTATCAGTTGCTGTTATCTATACATTAGCACTGATTATTACAACGTTTATAAATCTAAATGAAGTACCAAGTTTAGGCTCTTCATTTGATGATAAAATTTATCATTTTTTAGCTTATTTAGGCTTGTCGAGTCTCTGGACAAACTATTTTAAATCTAGCAATAAAAAAGGAATGCTCTGGCTAGTATTTATTATTGTCATTTTGTTTGGTGTTTTGTTAGAAGTTATGCAGCATCAACTTAATCAGAATAGAACTTACGATAATTACGATTTGTTAGCTAACTGTTTCGGTGTTGTAATTGGCACGTTAATTGCTTCTAGATTAGATATAATAAAGTTAAAATAAACAGAAGTTTTGCTTTTTTTCTTATTATTTAATTAAATTAGCAACTCTATAAAAGAAAGTATAATATGGAACCTAAGAAGAATCCAAAATCAGATGTAAGTAGAAACAGCTCCCTTTATTTTGCTGTAGGATTAGCATTAATGCTTGGCATTACTTACATGGCAATAAATTATAAGACTTATGACAAGAGCAATGTTGTAGCCGATACACTTAATCTTGATGATGAGTTAGAAGAGGAAGTGCCAATTACAGAACAAATTGTTACGCCTCCACCTCCACCACCACCTCCACCGCCGACAATAGAAGTTATAGAAGTTGTAGAGGATGAAGTTGAAGTAGAAGAAACTGTAGTAGAGTCTACAGAAACTGAGATGGAAACTGAGATTGTTGAGGTAGAAGAAGTAGAAGTACAAGAAGTAGAGGAAGTCCTTGAGGTGCCTTTCCATGTTATTGAAAATGTAGCTGTTTTTCCTGGATGTGAAAATGAGAAGGGGAATGCTGCTAAGAAAGAATGTATGAATGATAAGGTAAATAAATTCATTACAAGAAAGTTCAATACAGAATTAGCACAAGATTTAGGATTAGCACCTGGGAAAAAAAGAATTTTTTGTAGGTTTAAAGTAGATAAAAATGGTAATATTACCTCAATTGAGACCCGTGGTCCTCACCCAGCTTTAGAAAAAGAAGCCCAAAAAGTACTTTCTCAGTTACCAAAGATGCAACCTGGGAAGCAAAGAGGTAAGGCCGTTGTAATGCCATTCTCAATTCCGATCGTATTCCAAGTTAATGATTAAGTAAAAAAATATTTAATTTTAAATATAAAAATCCCGTTCAAAATTAATTGGACGGGATTTTCTTTTTGGTATGCTTATTGTGACTTTATCATAATATTAACATTTTAAATAATACGTATTATGAAGAATTCTAAAAAGAATCTCAATACTGCTGGTCAGAGCACTACTGAGGTAAAAAGACCACAAAAGCATGATGCAAATTTACAAAAAAACTCAACCCTATATTTCCAAATAGGGTTGATTCTTTGTTTATTGGCAACTTATGGACTTTTTGAAATGCAGTTTCAAGACAAAAAAATTGTTCCTGATAAATTAACTACTGATGATGTCGCTAATGTATATATTGTTCCAGAATTTAGGGAAGAATCACAAGAGAAGAAGCCAGAACTTAAAGTGAAACGCAGTAAAATTTTAATTGATAAACACGTAGAGGTTGAAGATGATACACCAGATTTAGAAGATGAAATATTTACACCAGATGATCCTATAACTGATAAAGATCCTATTGACCCTAACAAGATAATAGACATCAAAGAACCAGTTGAAATTCCTAAAGTAGATTTTAGAAAAGTTGAGATAGTACCAGTTTATCCGGGCTGCGAAAAAAAGAAGACTAATGAGGACAAAAGAAAATGCATGTCTGACAAAATAACTAAGCTGGTGAATAAAAAGTTTAATACAGACATTGCTAGTGAGCATGGTATATTTGGTTTACAGAAAATCCAAACACAATTCACAGTAGATAAAAATGGCAACATTACTGATATTAAAATTAGAACACCACATCCAGTATTAGAAAAAGAAGCAAAGCGTGTTATTGATAAAATACCAAGTATGACACCTGGTTATCAGCAAAATAAACCTGTTGAAGTCATATATAATCTACCTATCAAGTTTATGGTCAGAAATTAGGTGTACTCTTAATAATTAAAACCGTTATCATTTGGTAACGGTTTTTTGTTTAAGGTTACTAAAAAAAATAAGTATCTTTCGAGCACTAATAATTGATCTGTTTTATGAAGCATATTTGGCTTGTTACGGTTTTATTAATTTCTTTTTTGAGTAATGCACAATCACTTTCAACTTACGAAAAACCACCTATTTTTAGTGAATGTGATTCACTAACTGTAGATCAATTAAAATCTTGTTTCAATTTTACATTAAACAATTTTATTTATAGCAATTTTAAAATCCCTGAAATTGTTTCTGATGAAGATTACACAGGTGATATTCAAGTTCTTTTCGAAGTTAGCAAAGCAGGAGAATTCAAGGTTATTTATGTAGACGCTATCTACGACGAATTAAAGGAAGAAGCCAAACGTGTTTTTGATTCTTTACCCAAAATAAAGCCTGCAACTTACAATGGTAAACCTACTTTTGTCCAGTATAGTTTTAGTATTGATATACCATTGGTTGAACCAAAAAAAGAAATACATAATGAGGAAAATAAAAATTCTGGTAACTTAAAAAAAGAAGATAGTCTAAATGCAACCTTATCTAATGAATATGATGAGGTTAATGCCAGTTTAAAGCCTTATGAGAAATTAGAATATGGCAGCCAATTAAACATCCCCTTCACTCACTCTTACTATGCACGTTTTGATGATGAAATGAATGCTATTGGCACAAACAGTCATACTGCAGCTAAGCCATATGTTTACACCGACGTGGCGAAGTACTATGATATTAAGTCTGAAAAGGAAAGTCTAGCAAAAGCCACTGATTCATGGTTGGGTAAAAAATTATATAATGAGCATTTGGTTCAAGTTCAAGGAAAGGATTACTGGTTTACGGTAGACCCAATTGTAGACTTGCAACTTGGAGGTGAAACAGAAGGAAACGATGGCACTTGGAACAATACGAGAGGTGTTTTTATACAAGCAGGATTAGGTAAACGATTCAACCTTTCAACTTCAATCTATGAAAGCCAAGGCAGATTTGCAGACTATTTTAATGATTATGCCGAGAGCCTTAGAGCCTTTGGGCCAGATCCAGCTATAATACCTGGTCGTGGTATAGGTAAAGGCTTTAAAGAGAATTCTTATGATTATCCTGTGGCAGAAGCTTACATTTCTTATACACCAGCTGATTTTTTAAATATCCAATTTGGACATGGCAAAAATTTTATTGGTGATGGTTACCGATCTCTATTTCAAAGTGATGTTGCAAGTCCTTACCCATTCTTAAAATTAAACACAAGTTTTTGGAAGATAAAATACACAAGTACATGGATGTGGTTAAAGGATGTTAGACCAGAAGTTGTAGTAGATGATGCCTTTTTAACTAAGTATATGGCAAATCATTACCTCAGTTGGAATGTGTCTAAGCGACTAAATATCGGTTTATTTGAATCGGTAATGTGGGCAGACACAAACGGACGCGGCTTTGATGTTAATTATCTTAATCCTATTATATTCTTTAGGGCTATAGAATTTCAAACAGGTCAAGGCGCAGGAAATGCTATTCTGGGTTTAAGTGCTAAATACAAATGGAATAACAAAGTAAATCTTTATGGCCAGTTTATCTTGGATGAATTTTCTTTGAGTGATGTAACTGGTGGTAACAAAAGTTGGAAAAATAAATTTGGTTTTCAGCTAGGCGCTAAATATTTCAATGCATTTAAAGTAGACAATTTATTGCTTCAAGCAGAGTACAATCAGGTACGTCCATACACCTATTCACATAATACGGAAATATTAAATTATGGACATTTCAATCAACCAATGGCCCATCTTTGGGGAGCTAATTTTAGAGAATTGGTTCTGATAGGTCGCTATAATTATAAACGATGGTTTGCAGATGCCAAGCTTATAATGGGTCAGCGCGGTTTTGATTTTAATACCGATGAAGATAGTTTTGCATATGGAGGGGATATTTACACAAATGAAAATGATCGGATTGGTGATATAGGCATAACTATTGGACAGGGCAATAAAACTAATAGTTTCATGACAGAGCTACAGGCAGGCTACTTGTTAAATCCAGAAACCAACTTAAAACTCTTTACAAATATTATTTACAGAGATTTTAATCCACAAACAATTACTTCAACCACAACAGATTCAAACACACTTTGGTTTAGTATTGGTGTTCGAACAGACCTTTTTAATTGGTATAACGATTTTTAAAGTATAAGCTTTTATTAAAGTTTTCTATTGCGTTGGTGAAAACTTTTTTTCAAAGTATCTTTGCAGTCGCTAAGAATAGGACAATTAACAAGAATTGGGTAGTATAAAATCTTCGGTATCAAAAACTTCTGCTGTAACAGATTTTAAGGAAATCACTAAAATGGGATTATCCATTAGTGTTGTTTTTTCTGCGCTAGCAGGGTACCTGTTAGGGGCTATAACTATAGATATCACAACATTATTTCTATTAGCTTTAGGTGGATACTTTATGGTGGGTGCATCAAACGCATACAACCAAATTATTGAGCGAGATTTAGATGCTTTAATGGATAGGACAAAAAACAGGCCTATTCCTGCCGGTCGAATGTCTGTAAACACTGC
The DNA here is from genome assembly GCF_049942685.1 of Winogradskyella sp. HB-48. Classification (GTDB taxonomy): domain Bacteria; phylum Bacteroidota; class Bacteroidia; order Flavobacteriales; family Flavobacteriaceae; genus Winogradskyella. Next base: position 812,001 of record NZ_CP187934.1, on the reverse strand, counting down.
ATTTATTATTGCCACAGCGTTTACGATTCTAGGTGTTTTAACGCTTTATAGTATCAATCCGAAAACAGCAATGTGGGGAGCAATCTCCATTTTTTTATATACAAGTCTTTATACACCTTTAAAAACCAAAACACCTTTATCTGTTTTTGTAGGAGCTTTGCCGGGAGCTATTCCATTTATGTTAGGTTGGGTAGCAGCAAGAGGAGAATTTGGTATTGAGCCAGGAACATTATTTGCCATTCAATTCTTTTGGCAATTTCCACATTTTTGGTCCATTGGATGGTTTTTGTATGAAGATTATGAAAAAGGGGGCTTTTTTATGCTACCAACAGGAAAGAGGGACAAAGGAACTGCTGTACAAATCATTATGTATAGCATTTGGACGGTTTTGGTATCCATAATACCAGTTTTGGGTTTTACAGGTGATTTAAAATTATCGATTGTTGGTGCTGTTTTAGTATTTTTACTGGGCATGTTGATGTTGGTTTATGCGCTTAGACTATTTAAGCAAAGAACAGTGAAAGCTGCTAAACAACTCATGTTGTCTAGTGTTTTCTATATTACGATGTTACAAATTATATATGTTGCAGATAAATTTTTAAGGTAGATGGATTTAACAGAAGGAACACAACAGGAAAAAGTAGCTAGATCAAAGCAAATGATGCTATGGTTTGGCATAGGGTCTTTGATTATGTCTTTTTCAGCATTAATTAGTGCCTTTATTGTAAGTTCTAAACAGAGAAGAGATAAAGATTGGTTAAGTAATTATGATTTGCCTAATGCATTTTACATAAGTGTTGCCATTATTTTGATAAGTAGTATAACGTTTGTTTTAGCAAAAAAAGCTTTAAAACATAACAGCAGACAGATGACCACAATATGGTTGTTAGTCACTTTGGTTTTGGGTATTGCTTTTGTTTTTAGTCAGTTTGAAGGTTTTAGACAAATTATACAAACAGGATACAATTTTACAGGTCCAACCAGCAATATAACCATGTCTTATATTTATTTGATAGCTATAGTGCACATATTACACGTTATTGCTGGGTTAATTTGTATAGTTGTTGTTATTTATAATCATTTTAAACAAAAGTACAATGCCAATTATATGTTGGGATTAGAACTGGCGGCAAATTTCTGGCATTTCGTAGACCTACTTTGGCTTGTGCTGTTTTTGTTTTTATATTTTTTTAGAGATATAATTTGATTATTTTTGTCCAATCTTAAAATTTAAATAATTTCTATGGATTCTACAGTAGCAAGTACTGGCACAGAAGGAAAAACTTGGGGAGGAGGCAATAAACCTCTAAAAGCAAGTTATGGTAAGATGATGATGTGGTTCTTTATCGTTTCTGATGCATTAACTTTTTCAGGTTTCTTAGCAGCTTACGGCTTTTCTAGATTTAAGTTTATAAAAGAATGGCCTATTGCGGATGAGGTATTTACCCACGTTCCATTTTTACATGGTAAAGAGCTACCAATGATTTATGTTGCGTTTATGACGTTTATCCTTATCATGTCTTCTGTAACTATGGTATTAGCTGTAGACGCTGGCCATCATATGAATAAAGCTAAGGTGACATTATATATGTTTCTAACGGTTATTGGTGGTTTGATATTCGTTGGATCACAAGCATGGGAATGGGCAACATTCATACAAGGAGATTATGGCGCTGTACAAACTAAAGGTGGTAATATCTTACAGTTTGGTGAATATGTAACCGTTGATGGTGAAGAAAAATTCAAGAGAATTTCAATAGATGAGTTTGCTGTGGTTGAAGAAGGTGTGAGGGCACAACACGAGCGTAAAAACGGTTTGTGGTTTGTAACTGAAGAATCATTGCCTCCTTATTCTGTAAACGAAATCTATAACGGTCTTGTTGCAAATGAAAATATATTAGTAAGAACTCAGATAATAAATGAAGAAGGAGAAAAAACAGTGCTTTCTAGAGAAGAGTCTTTAAAACAAATAAAAGAAAACGGAAAGTTAGTAGTTAAAGGTGCTAACCTAAAAGTAAATGAGTACGGAACACCTCTTTTTGCAGACTTTTTCTTCTTTATTACAGGATTCCATGGGTTCCACGTTTTTTCAGGTGTGGTAATCAATATTATTATTTTCTTTAATGTAATCCTAGGGACTTACGAAAGAAGAGGAAGTTATGAAATGGTAGAAAAGGTTGGACTTTACTGGCACTTTGTCGATTTAGTTTGGGTATTTGTTTTTACATTCTTCTACTTAGTTTAAAATTAGTTATAAGTTATGGCACACGAGCATAAATTAGAGATATTTAGAGGGTATTGGAAATTTAAATCTAACAACCAAAAAATTTGGGGTGTATTGGCATTCTTAACCTTTGTAACTGCAATAGAAGTTATACTTGGTATTTATAAGCCAGATTCTTTAATGCATACATGGATTAGCCCATTAGAGGGTGGGTTCTTCGCAACAATCGGTAATATTATCTTATCGCCTTTTGTGTATATGAAACCTTTAAACTTAATATTCATCATTCTTACTCTTGTAAAGGCCTATTACATTACATGGGACTTTATGCACATGAGAGATGAAGTAAAGGCACTTAGACGTATGGTAGTTTGGACTGCTGTTTTCTTAATTTGTTATTTGATTTTTATCTTATTGCAAGAAGGAGGTTATGTTTTCGAAGTTTACAATGCGGACGATGCGTTAATCACAAGAGATTTTTAAACTCAAAATATTGAGTTAAATGATATTAAAAAGGTGGTTTTTCTAAACCACCTTTTTTATTTTTGCATTATGGAATTAAGCAGTAGAAAACGCAACATAGTCTTAAGTATTTTATTCTTTTTGCCTGTAGCATTTATACTTGTAATGTTGCTTTCTAAGGATAATTATAATCCATTAGACATTGTAAACGAAAGTGTTTTAGAATTGCCTGCTAACAAAGACAATGTTCAATTAAAAGATCATATTACAATTCTATCTTTCTTAGGAATGAAACCAATGGAAAATTCTACAGCAGCTTTTAATCTAAAAGAATTGGTGTATGACAGAAGCAAAGGATTTAAAACATTTCAGGTAGTAATGCTATTGCCTCATGATGCTAAATCTGAAGCTGAAGAATTGCTAAAGGAAATCAAGTCTTATGAAGATTTAAGATTTTGGTATTTAGTTTATGCGGATGATTCAGATATCAAACTTGTGTTTAACAGCTTAAAGTCCGAAGCAACATTAGATGAAAATCTTTCTACTAGCATGGTTTTTATTGTAGACAGAGATTTAAACCAAAGAGGAAGATTGGACGATAGGACTGAAAATGAAATTGAAGCCAACAAACCTTTATATAGCTTGTATAGTTATGACTGTGTAGAAGTAGCAGAATTGAAAAATAAAATGGCAGCGGAGGATATGCGCGTACTTTTTAAAGAATACAGAGATAAACGTAAGGGCGATTTTGATGATTCTAGTCAAAGAAGAAGTAAAGATTTAAAACAAAGCAATGAATAAAAAAGCCAACTATTCATACGTAGGTATTGCATTTATCATTTTAGTTTTTGGAATTATCTTTATTCCAAAGATTATAAACAGAATCAGTAATGATGATATAACCAGAGACGAAAGCAGAAGCGAAAATGTATCTACAAACATAAAAGAAACAAAGAGTGATTTGGCTTATCTGAAAATAGGGGAAGAGCCAAAAAAAATTCCCGAATTTAGTTTTATAGATCATAACGGAGATACCATAACTAACGAAGATTATTTAGGTAAGGTCTATGTAGTAGAATTCTTTTTTACAACTTGCCCTACCATTTGCCCAATCATGAACCGTAATCTCGTAAACGTACAAAATCATTTCAAAGAATTTGAAAATTTTGGGGTAGCTTCATTTACAATAAATCCAGAAGTAGATACACCTGAAGTTTTAAAAGCCTATGCTGAAGCCTTCGGTATTACAAATCCCAATTGGCATTTAATGACAGGGAGTGAAGATGCTATTTACAAATTGGCTAACGAAGGGTTCAATTTATATACAGCAAAAGATGAAACCGTAGAAGGAGGGTTTGAACATTCGGGTAACTTTGCCTTAATTGATAAAGAAGGCTATATAAGATCTAGGAGAGACAATTTTGGTAACCCTTTGATTTTTTATAATGGTTTAATTTCTGAAGCGGAAGGCAAAGACGATGAGGGAATACCACAAGAAATCACTATTTTAAAAGAAGATATTGCTAAACTATTGAAAGAATAATATGAGTACCGTTGATTTAGAAAAAGAAAAAAAGTATAATAAGTGGATTGTCGCTTTATCAATCATAATTCCTGTTGCAGTAGCAGCCCTTTTTGGTATTAATCTTCATGAGCTCGGTTTCGATGTGGAGCCTTTAACAATGCTTCCGTCGATTTATGCTGGTATTAATGGTCTAACAGCTATAGTTCTAATTGTCGCTGTTGTGGCTATCAAAAATAAAAACAGGAAACTACACGAAAATTTGATGAAGTTTGCTATTGCGTTATCCGTTATGTTTCTTGTAATGTATGTAGCTTACCATATGACAAGCGATTCAACAAAATTTGGTGGAGAGGGAGCTGTAAAATATATATACTACTTTATACTCATAACTCATATTTTGCTATCAGTCGTTATTATTCCATTTGTGCTAATAACTTATGTTAGAGCTATAACTAACAATATTGAAAGACACAAAAAAATAGCCAAAATTACATTTCCATTATGGCTATATGTAGCGGTAACAGGTGTCATAGTTTATTTCATGATTTCACCTTATTATGCTTAATCTGAGAAAGAAAATACTATTTGTAATTTTTGCCTTGTTCATGGCATTTAATACACGTGCTCAATGCGCCATGTGTAGAGCAGTATTAGAAAGTGGTGACGATCAGTCCGCTGCTGAGGGTATAAATGATGGTATTATGTTTTTGATGGCTGTACCCTATATTTTAGTTGCTGTAATTGGCTTTTATGTTTACAGAACTTTCGGTCGATCAAAAAAGACAAGAAATATAGACAATTCTTTGTAACAAATTACAAGCTTAATAGTCTAAATCATAGGGTTTAAAAGGAAGTCTTAACAGTTTATTGGCAGAAAAGGCTTTTAGATTTTCTTAAACTTGCATGTTTTAATAAGCCAACTATGATCCAAATAAAAGATTTGCATAAATCTTACCATATGGGAAGCAACTCGCTTCACGTTTTGAAGGGTATCAATTTTAACGTACAAGAAGGTGAACTCGTATCAATCATGGGATCTTCAGGGTCTGGTAAATCTACTTTGTTAAACATTTTAGGAATGTTAGATGAAGCTGATATGGGCGAATACATTTTAGATGGAGTTCCAATAAAAAATCTAAACGAAAAAATAGCAGCAAAATATAGAAACGAGTTTCTCGGGTTTATATTTCAATCATTTAATCTTATCAACTATAAAAGCGCTCTAGATAACGTTTCAATGCCGCTATATTATAAAGGCATAAAACGCAAAGAACGAACCGATAAGGCTATGTATTACCTTGAAAAAGTTGGTCTTGCAGAATGGTCTCATCATTTGCCTAGTGAATTGTCTGGTGGACAAAAGCAACGTGTTGCTATCGCTAGAGCATTAGCAAGTGAGCCAAAAGTACTTTTAGCAGATGAACCTACGGGTGCTTTAGATACTAAAACGTCTTACGAAGTCATGGAACTTATCCAAGGCATTAATGATGAAGGAAAGACAATTTTGGTAGTAACGCACGAACATGATATTGCACAGATGACCAAGCGCATCGTTAATCTTAAAGACGGTGTTATCATCGATGATAGTAAAGTAGAACAAGTAAGAGCCTCAGCAAATGTTTGATTTAGAACGCTGGCAAGAAATATTTGAAACCTTACGAAAAAACAAACTTCGTACTTTCTTAACTGGGCTTTCAGTGGCATCAGGAATATTTATTTTGGTTATTCTTTTGGGTTTTAGCACAGGTATCTCTAATGGTGTAAAATCACAATTCGAACAAGATGCAACCAATAGAATTTCTGTTTGGACAGGAGTAACAACAAAAGGATATAAAGGGCTAAATCCTGGTAGATATGTTCAGCTTAAGAATTCAAGCTTCGAATCTGTAGAGAGAAAATATGACAACTATTTTGAATATAGAAGTAAGGATTACATGATTTGGGGTGGTACTGTAACCTACAAAAATGAAACCGGAAATTATAGAATTAGAGGGACATTACCAGATAATCAGTTTATTGAAAATGCTGACATAGGTTATGGTCGTTTTGTTAGTCAATTGGATTTGGACGATAAGAAGAAAGTAGCTGTTATCGGCAATAAAATGAAAAAGGATTTGTTTAAAGAGGAAGATCCTATTGACAAAAATATTCAAATTTTTGGCGTAAACTTTAAAGTGGTTGGTGTCTTTTATGATCCAGGTGGCGATAGAGAGGAAAGTCAAGTTTATATACCTGTAACTACAGCTCAACAAGTCTTTAATGCAGGTGATAACATCAGAAACATGTCGTTTACGGTTAAAATGTCAGATAGTTTTGATGAAGCTGTAGCGCAGTCTACTGTAATTGCTCAGGGTATAGAAGCCCAGATCAAAGAACTCCACACTGTGGCACCAGATGATCAGAGCGCAGTTCGCGTAAACAATACTTTAGAAGAAGCTCAAAAAATATATTCTCTCATAGCGACTATACAAGCCGTATTTTGGTTTGTAGGTATAGGAACAATTATTGCTGGTATAGTTGGTGTAGGAAATATTATGCTAATAATTGTAAAAGAGCGTACAAAAGAGATTGGTATTAGAAAAGCTTTAGGAGCATTACCGATGTCTATCGTTGGAATGATTTTACAAGAAGCGGTATTTGTTACTATTTTTGCAGGTTTATTCGGATTAATTTTTGGATTGGGCTTACTAGAATTAGTTGGGCCACAAATAGATAATGATTTTATAAAATATCCACAGGTAAATTTCAATATCGCTTTAACAACAGTATTTATATTAGTAATAGCTGGAGCTTTTGCAGGCTTCATACCAGCCTACAGAGCTGCAAAAATTAAACCCATAGTTGCATTAAGAGACGAATAATATGTTTAACAGAGACCGTTGGAGTGAAATATTAGAGGCCTTGAATGCAAATAAGTTTAGAACTATTTTAACCGCATTTGGCGTATTTTGGGGAATTACCATATTGGTGCTCCTTTTGGCTTTAACTAATGGTTTAAAAAATGGAGTGACTGCCGATTTTGGTGATTTTGCAACAAACTCTATGTTTATGTGGACCCAAGGTACTTCAAAACCCTATAAAGGGCTTCCCAAAGGGAGATACTTCAACTACAAACTAGATGATGTAGCAGCGATCAAGTCGGAAATACAAAATCTTAAATATGTCTCACCAAGAAATCAGCTAGGTGGTTTTAGAGGTGCAAATAACGTCATTAGAGGAACAAAGACAGGTGCTTTTGAAATTTACGGTGATTACCCAGAGTATATAAAACAGCAACCCATGGATATTCTCCAAGGACGTTTTTTGAGTTATTCTGATATCAACGAAAAGAGAAAAATTTGCGTCATAGGTACGGGTGTTGTAAAAGGTTTGTATGATAAAGACGAAGAAATTTTAGGAAGCTATATTAAAATTAATGGAGTTAATTTTAAGGTTGTTGGTACATTTAAAATGAGTAATAGTCAAGGGGATGATGAGCAAGATGCTAGTACTATTTATATACCGTTTACCACATTTTCACAAGCCTTTAATAGAGGAGATAATGTGGGTTGGATGGCAATAACTGCCGTAGATGATGTGCCTATAACTTCCATAAAACAACAAATTTTTGATTTAATGAAGTACAGGCATAAAGTACACCCAGAAGATGATCGTGCCATTGGTCATTTTGATTTATCGGAGCAATTTGGGAGAATAAGCGGTCTATTTTCAATATTGACCGTAGTAGGATATTTTGTTGGAGCTTTAGTACTAATGTCTGGTATTATTGGAATCAACAACATCATGTTAATTGTAGTAAAGGAACGTACAAAAGAAATTGGCGTAAGACGCGCACTTGGTGCAACACCATGGATGATTAAAGGTCAAATTCTTCAAGAAAGTTTGGTGCTTACCATTTTATCTGGGATGTTAGGAGTGTCCTTTGCAGCCTTGGTAATATGGGTTTTAAATTACATATTAGATCAGGCAGGTACTGTAGAAAATTTTGCTAATCCAAGTGTTGGTATGCAGGTTGTTTTTACAGCACTTATTATACTAGTAGTTTCAGGTCTTTTGGCAGGATTAATTCCCGCTAACAGAGCAACAAAAATGAAACCAGTAGATGCATTAAGAATAGAATAAAAGGTTTATCGATAATAAATTATATCAATCAAAGATGAAAAGAACAACAACAGTCATCGTATTAATTTTAATAGTAGTAACATTTGGGATTTCACTTTTTTACCTATGGTCAAAAAATCAAGAAGACCCAATAACCTATACTTCAGAAAGTCCAACAGAGCAAACTATTGTGGTTAAAACTGTAGCTACAGGTAGTATAGTACCAAAAGAGGAAGTGCTCATTAAGCCAAATATTTCTGGTGTTGTAGATGAAGTCTTTGTAGAAGCAGGAGAGTATGTAAAACAAGGGGATTTAATTGCCCAAATTAGAGTAATACCTAATGTATCTAATTTAACAAGCGCTAAGAATAATATAGCATCTAACCAAACAGCTTTACAAACAGCAGAGATTAACTTTAAGACACAAAAAGCAATTTACGATCGCCAAAAAGCATTGTTTGATAAAGGTGTAATCTCTGCAAATGATTTCGATCAGGTAAATAATACATATCTTCAAGCTAAGCAACAAGTTGAGCAAGCAAGAATTAATGTTACGCAATCGCGTCAAAATTATGACATTATAAAAACAGGAACAACATCTGGGTTAGGTAATATAGCGCAGACACAAGTAAGGGCTACAGTTTCAGGAATGGTTTTAGACGTTCCTGTAAAAGCTGGTAACCAAGTTATTGAAGCTAATAATTTTAATGAAGGAACATCAATTGCTTCATTGGCAGATGTTACCAAAATGATTTTTGAAGGTAAAGTAGATGAAAGTGAAGTAGGCAAGATTAAAGAAGGATTGCCTCTAGAGATTACCGTAGGTGCTATTGAAGACGAAAAATTTGACGCAGTTTTAGATTACATTGCTCCAAAAGGTGTAGCAGAAAATGGGGCTATTCAATTTGAAATTAAAGGGTCGCTCAAGAAAGTGGACTCAACTTTCATTAGAGCGGGTTTAAGTGCTAACGCTTCTATTATTTTGGACAAAGCCGAAAATGTATTAGCCATTAAAGAAGCTTTAGTACAGTATGATGATAAGACGAAAGCACCATTTGTTGAGGTCGAAGTAGGTGACCAAAAATTCGAAAGAAAAGAGGTTGAGTTAGGAATTAGTGATGGTATTTTTGTTGAAGTAAAAAATGGAGTAACTAAAGATGATAAAATAAAAGTTTGGAATCAAGTACAGGGTATTCCAAAATATGCACAACAATAATTTTAACACTTAGTGTAACACATTACAATTTATATAGACATATAAGCATGAAAAAATCAATCATATTAATAATAACGTTTTTTGTGGCTCTTGGTAATGCACAGGATAAAAAATGGACACTTTTAGAATGTGTTAATTATGCATTAGAGAACAATATTTCAATAAAACAAAGTGAGTTAGATACAAATTTAGCCGACATAGCAAAAAAAGATGCCATAGGTAATTTTTTACCTTCGCTTAATGCTAATGGTAGCTTCGGACAAAATACAGGTGCCAATATTAACCCGGCTACAAACCAGTTTGAAAACAACACCTTTGAGTCTGCTAACGGTTCTATCAGTTCTGGTATTAATATTTTTAACGGATTAGCTAATTGGAAAACCTTACAAAGAGCAAAGCTTAATCAAATGGCTTCTCAGTATGGTTTGGATAGAATGAAGGATGATATATCGCTTATGGTTGCAAATTCCTTTTTACAAATCTTAGCAAACAGAGAACAGTTGCGAGTTTTAAAAGCTCAAAACCAGGTAACAAAAGAAAATATTAAAAACACACAAGACTTAGTGGATGCTGGTGTATTACCTCAAGGAGATTTGTTAGAGATACAAGCTACAGACGCCACACAAGAGCAACAAATTATCAATGCTGAAAATACCTTGTTTATTTCAAAATTGGGTCTTGCACAAACACTACAACTAAAAGATTATCTAAATTTTGATATTGTAGAGGTAGACTATGGTCTGGTTGCTGCTGATATTTTAGATAGAACACCATCAGAAATCGCAGAAAAGGCAAAAGAAGAAGTTAATAATGTATTGATAGCTAAAGCCAATTTAGAGGTTGCAGAAAAAGATTTAGAAATAACGAGAGCAAGTTATTTTCCAACGTTATCAGGTTTTGTGCAGTACAATACGCGTTGGGCAAGTTCCCAAACCAATCCATTTACAGGTGAGGATATCCCTTTTATAGATCAGCTATACATTTTTGATGGTACTTCACTTGGACTTCAACTTAGAATTCCAGTTTTTAATGGATTTAGTGTTAGAAACAACGTTCAAAGAAGTAAAGTAGCGATAGAGCGTCAAAAATTTCAATTAGAACAAACCGAATTAGATTTAGAATCCACAGTATATCAAGCTTACAACGATGCTAAGAATTCTAAAAAATCCTACGAAGCAGCTTTAAAAACAGAAGAAGCACGTCGTTTAGCATTTGAATATGCTAAGGAACGCTATGACGTTGGTTTGTCTAATTCGTTTGATTTTAATCAATCGAGAACTGCATATGAAAATGCACAATCTGATGTGGTAAGAACAAAATATGATTATATTTTTAGACTTAAAATATTAGAATTCTATTTTGGACTACCAATAACCGACTTAAATTAATTTAAAATGAGTAAGACTGTAAAAATTATCATTGGTGTATTTGTCTTGGTGCTTGTACTTTTATTGGCAGGGAAATCAATGGGATGGTTTGGTAAAAAAGGAAATTTCAAAGAAGTTATTGTAAAAGAAGTTACTCTAAAAGATATTGTTGAAACTGTTTCCGCTACAGGTAAGATACAGCCAGAAGTAGAAGTTAAAATTTCATCTGAAGTATCTGGTGAAATTTTAGAGCTGCCTTTTAAGGAAGGGCAAGAGGTAAAAAAAGGGGATTTATTAGTCAGAGTAAATCCTGATTTAATTCAATCTGCCGTAAATAGAAGCCAAGCTACATACCAAAATGTAAGAGCAAACTTAGAGCAAGCCGAGGCTACTTTAAAACAAGCTAAAGCAGATTATGATCGTAACAAATCATTATTTGATAAAGGTGTAATTTCTAAAGCTGATTGGGACAGAGCAATCGCCAACTACGAGACTGCTGTAGCAGGAAGAAGCTCAGCGTATTATAGTGTTCAAAGTGCGGCTGCCTCTGTAAATGAAGCTAAAGATAATTTAACAAGAACAACAATTTATGCACCAATGAGCGGTACAATTTCTTTGCTCAATGTTGAACTTGGAGAGCGTGTTGTAGGAACTCAACAAATGGCTGGTACTGAAATTTTGCGAGTTGCCAACCTTAATAATATGGAAGTTGAAGTAGATGTTAATGAGAATGATATTGTTAAGGTAAGTATTGGTGATTCCACAATTGTTGAGGTTGATGCCTACTTAAAGAAAGAGTTTAAAGGAATAGTTACCGAAATTGCTAATTCTGCTGCTGGTAACTTAACCGCAGATCAGGTTACAAATTTTAAAGTTAAGGTTAGAATTTTAGAAGAATCTTATAAAGATTTGACAGAAGGAAAACCAGAAACGTATTCTCCTTTTAGACCTGGTATGACAGCTACAGTAGATATAATTACCAAAACAAGGAAAAATGCTATTGCAGTGCCAATTAGTGCAATTGTAATAAAGACAGATACGAGTTCGACTAAAAAGCCTTTTGAGAAAAAAGAAAGCTTTGAAAATGATGGCATTCAAAAAGAAGAAGAGAAGTTTGAATGTGTATTCATAGATGATAATGGTAAAGCTAAGTTGAGAGTAGTGAAAACTGGTATTCAAGATGATTCTAATATTGAAATTACTTCAGGTTTATCTAAAGATGATAAAATTATAACAGGACCTTATAATGTAGTTTCAAAAACATTAAAGCCAGGAGACCTTATTGAGCAAAAAAATAAAAAAGAAGAACCCTCAGAAGATAAAAAAGAGGAATAAAACATAAGTCGATTTATTAATGGCTCTGATACTTAATATAGAAACAGCCACAACTAATTGTTCAGTCTCTCTATCTAAAGATGGAGAGACTTTAGTTTTAAAGGAAGATAATAGTGCTGGCTATTCTCATGCAGAAACCTTACATGTATATATAAAAGATGTATTTGACGAAGCTAACATTGAAGCTAAAAATATAGATGCTGTAGCAGTAAGTAAAGGGCCTGGTTCATACACAGGTTTGCGTATAGGTGTATCTTCTGCTAAAGGATTAAGCTATGCTTTAAATAAGCCATTAATTTCAGTATCTACTTTAGAGAGTTTGTCTCATCAGGTAGATATAGATGAAGGTGTAATTGTACCGATGCTAGATGCACGTCGTATGGAAGTGTATTCAGCTATTTTCAATCACAATTATGAATTGATAAGAGACATTAAGGCTGAAGTATTAACTGAAGACAGTTATGCTGATTTGTTAAATCAAAACAAAGTCTATTTTATAGGTAATGGTGTGGGCAAAACACAACAACTTATTCAGCATCCCAATGCTATATTTATAGAAGATAAATTACCATCTGCAAATGAAATGGGACTTCTTTCAGATATAAAGTATAAAAAAAGCGACATTGAAGATGTCGCCTATTTTGAACCTCATTATTTAAAAGATTTTGTAGCCATAAAAAAGAAGGCTTAGCCTTGCTTTTGTATCTCTACAGTGTGAGGGTATGGTATCTCTATACCAGCTGCGTCTAACGCTTCTTTAACATTTTCAGTAACATCAAAATATACGTCCCAATAGTATTCTGCTTTGCACCATGGTCTTACGGCAAAATTAACTGAACTGTCAGCCAGCTCTAATACTGTAACCATAGGTGCAGGGTCATTTAAAATTTTAGGATGAGAAGTAAGGACATTCATTAAAACCTCTTTTGTTTGTTTAATATCTGCATCATAGCTAACACCAAATACTAAATCTACACGTCTGGTGCCTTCTGTAGTGTAGTTAATAATATTGCCATTAGAAAGTGCACCATTAGGAATAATGATTTCTTTGTTAGAGAGTCCAGTTAATTTAGTTGTGAAAATTTCAATCTCCTTAACGACTCCGATTTCTCCTTGGGCTTCTATAAGGTCTCCAATCTTAAATGGCCTAAAAGTCATTATTAAAACACCACCTGCAAAATTACCGAGAGACCCTTGTAAAGCCATACCGACGGCTAAACCTGCTGCTGCCAATATCGCTGCAAATGATGTGGTTTCAACACCAACGGTGCCGAGTACGACAAGAATTAATACAATTTTAAAAATCCAGCTAATTAGATTGAGCAAAAACTTTTTTAAGCTATCATCATAATTAGCTTTGGTCATACCTTTTTTAATACCTTTCATTACCATTTTAATGATCCAGCTACCAATAATCCAAATGAGAATTGCAGCTAAAACTTTTGGTGCAAATTCAACAATTAAGTCACGCCCTTTATTTATCCAATCTTGAGTTTCCATAATGATTAATTTAATTAAAAAAAAACTCGGTAATAAAACCGAGTAAATTTAAAGTGTTGTTTTGCAATTATTTAACTTCAAATGTCAACTTTAAGTTAACTCTAAATTCAGTAACATCATCACCTTTTACAATAGCACTTTGATCTTGTACGTATACTGAACGAATGTTCTTAACAGTTTTAGATGCTTCTTTTACAGCTTTTTTAGTTGCATCTTCCCAACTTTTGTCTGAATTAGATAATACTTCAATTACTTTTAATACTGCCATAATATATTGTTTTATTAGGTTAATACTTTTTAGAAACATGTAAATTTAAAAAGTCATCTAAAGTTAAGGAATTTTAACCATTTATAGCATCTACGGTGATAGAAGTATCATTTAACATCTCCTTGAGCATATTCTCTATACCATTTTTTAGTGTAAAAGTAGAAGAAGGACAGCCACTACATGCACCTTGAAGCAATACTTCTACTTTTTTTGTTTTAACGTCATAAGACCTAAATTCTATATTTCCACCATCACTTGCCACAGCAGGTTTTACATATTCTTCAAGAATATTTACAATGTTTTTTGAAGTGTCATCAAGAGCTTCATATTTTTTTTCTATTGCTTCTTCAGTTTTATTGAGTTGTTTGGGTGCATCATCATTTAGAATAGTCTTGCCTTCTTCAACATAAGACTTTATAAATTCTCTAAGTTGTAATGTAATTTCTTCCCATTCAATAATGTCAAACTTTGTAATAGAAATAAAGTTTTTTTCCATAAAAACGTTTTTCACAAATGGAAACTGGAATAATGCAGTCGCAAGTGGGGATGGCTTAGCCTCTTCAATAGAAGTAAATTCATATACATTTGGAACTAACACCTTATTACAAACAAATTTAAGTACACTAGGATTAGGGGTACTCTCTGCATAAACAGTAACCGCAGCTTTTGGTTTTATAGCATCTTCAGTAACGATTATGCCATTATTTGATAAATATTCTTCAATTTGCTTAGCCACTTCGTCTTGCACGTCTGACCATGTAACAATATTATAACGTTCAATGGCAATAAAATTTGAGGCTATGTATACTTTTTTAACAAAGGGCAAATAGAATAATTGTTGTGCTAATGGCGAATCTTTGGCATCATCTATATTGTTGAATTCAAAACTATTATGATTAGTTAGAAATCGATCAGCTTCAAATTTCAATATGCTTTCGTTAGAGGTAGATACTATTGTGATTTTTGTCTTTGGCATCTTTTTTATGCAAAAATATGAAATATCGAGATGAAACGTTAATCCTATAATTAATGTTTTGTAACTAATTTCTTAAGTCAATTCATTTTATTTGATTAAATTTCGTCCTCATTTATGAAAACAGCTCTCAAAATGTTGATATTATTACATTTTTTGATTTGTTTTTAAATGAATCCTAACTAACTATGAGAAAGATATTATTTGTAATCGCACTGATTATTTCAGCTTTTGGATTTTCTCAAGATCTCTCGATGCAAAATGGAACGTTTGCACGTTGCGAGCCGGATAAGTTCTTTGATTCTGGTGGCGAATTTGGGAACTATGGAAATGATGAAAACTTTACAATCACAATTTGCCCACCAAATGCAGATGAATTCATAATATTAGACTTTATTAGCTTTAGTACACAGTTAAATGCAGATATTTTAACTGTATATGATGGTGATAATATCACAGCTGCTGTTATAGGAACATATTCTGGAGTTGCATCACCTGGTACTATAATCGCTTCGGATACTAATACCTCAGGATGTTTAACCGTAACATTTACATCCAATGGCTCTGGTAATACAACAGGTTGGGAAGCAGACATTACCTGTGCAGTTTCTTGCCAAACCATAACACCACAAATTGTCAGTACTACACCAGCAGAAACGTTTCCTAATGTTGTTGAGATTTTGCCAGGTGAAACCGTAGATTTTGTTGGTGGTGCTACATTCTCTGTAGATGGTACAAATGCTAATTATTCTTGGAATTTTGGTGATGGTAATACGGCTACAGGAACTAATGTGTCCAACACATATAACACATCAGGAACATATCTTGTGACATTAACAGTACAAGATGATAATCCAGTTGGTTGTCAAGAAAGTATAACATTTTTTGTTAATGTGTTAGAGCCCATCGTTACTATAAATAGTTCAGCATACCAAGAATCTTCATTTACCTTGGAAGAGTTGATTGAAAATGTTTTAGTTTCAGGTGGGTGTTCAGGGGTTGATAATTTCGAGGTGCAAGTTAGTGGAGCACCTAATGCTCTTCAAACTAAAAGTTATGGATATTTTACAAGAGGGGGAGCCGTTAATTTTCCGTTCCAAGAAGGAATTGTGTTGTCTACAGGAAGGGCATATGAAGGGGGTAATCAAGATGATGGACCAGGTACAACAGCATCAACAAATCTCGGTTTAGCTGGAGACGCTGAGCTAGAGGCTCTTTTCTTGCCATCAGATCCAACGTTTAATTCTAATGACGCTACATACGTCAAATTCAATTTTGTGCCTACAGCAAATACGATAAGTTTTCGTTACATCATGTTCTCTGAAGAATATGATGGGAGTACCGAATGTAGTTTTGCTGATGCTTTTGCTTTTCTATTACGCGAAGTAGGGACAACAGCATATACTAATTTGGCGGTCTTACCTGATGGTACGCCAGTAAGTGTTACCAATATTAATAATTCAGGTACGTGTACTGATAATCCAGCTTTTTTTGAAGGGTATGAATTAGGCGATACCAATTATGGAGGGCGTACGGTTGTTTTAACTGCAACAGCTACTGTTATCCCAAATACAACATATGAGATTAAACTTGTTGTTGCCGATGAAGGCGACTCTATTTGGGATTCAGCTATATTTTTAGAAGCAGGCAGTTTTAATCTTGGAGGTGAGTTAGGAGACGATATAACAATTGCTGCTGGTACTGCTGAATGTGGTGGTAATTCAATTACTTTAGACACAGAAGCACCAACAGCAACACATACATGGTATTATTCTCCAGATTCTGATGATTTAAATGATGCTACTATTATAAATGGAGAAACAGGTTCCACAATCGATATAACAGATGAAGGGTATTATTTTGTTAATGTGGTTTTTGCACCGGGATGTGAGACTTCTGATAGTATACTGGTAGAGTTTAAGCCAAGCCCAACTGCTAATACAGCATTAGATTTATCTATTTGTGATGCCGATGGAACAGCGGAATTTGATTTGTCAGAAAATGACGATGACGTATTAGGGAGTCAAGACCCAAATGACTTTATTATCACATATCATCTCACCGAACAAGATGCGATTGATAATGTTGGTGCTTTACCAACAAATTATACTAACGTATCCAATCCACAGACTATATGGGTTCGTATAGCCGATGCTTCTCAAGAGTGTTTTGCGACTACTTCATTTCAACTTCTATTTACTGATCTTACAATTGGAAATACAATTAGTCCAATACAGGTTTGCGATGGCGACATAATAGATGGAATAGGAACTTTTACTTTAACTGATAGGGACACTGAGATTATTGATGTAAATGACCCTAATGATGTAACTGTAACTTATCATTTAACTCAAGCTGATGCAGAAAACGGTGTATTACCTTTGGTATCACCTTATAACAATGTCACACCAAACAACCAGACTGTTTATGCACGTCTAGAGGATAATATTAATAACGAATGTTACAGTATCACGACCTTGGACTTGGAGGTCTTGGGCAACCCGGTTGCGAACGTACCAACTGATCTGGAGGTCTGCGATGATGATTTGGACGAGTTTGCGGAGTTCGATCTTAGCGACCGCGATGCGGAGGTGATCGGGGCCCAGACAGGGGTTATAGTGACCTACCATGCCACGCCAGGGGATGCCGATTTGGGTACTGGCGTGCTTCCGACACTCTACACTAATGCTGTAGCGGGCATAGACGAGGTCTACGTGCGCATCGAGAACGGTGCTGGCTGTTATGACACCACTTTGTTACAGTTGATAGTCAACCCATTGCCTTCTGTCGTAGAGGTAAGTCCATATGAGCTATGTGACGAAAATAATCCAGGTAACGAGCAGGAGCTCTTCGATCTGACGACCAAGGATGCCGAGATATTGAACGGGCAGGTAAATGTTACGGTAAGCTATTACGCCAACCTAGCTGATGCAGATGCAAACATAAACGAAATAATAGGCCTATATGCCAATACAGACAGCCCACAAACAATCTATGCGGTACTGACCAATACGAATACGGGCTGTAGTTCGCATGCCACCTTTGATCTTGTAGTAAACCCGTTGCCGGCCCTGATAGCCCCGACCCCTTTGGAGGTATGCGATGATGGCACACCAGATGGATTAACGTCGATAGACATCAGCATCAAGAACATAGAGATCAGCGGCAACAACCCGGGCTATTCGGTGAGCTATTACCTGAACCAGTCCGATGCCGATGCAGAGGTGAACCCGCTGGCCATACCGTACACCAATATCAGCAACCCACAGACCATTTTCGTACGCGTAGAGGACACCACAACGGGCTGTTACGATACGACGACCTTGGATCTTGTAGTAGAGCAGGCGCCAGTAGCCAACACACCGGCACCGCTGCGCTATTGTGATCCGGACAACGATGGGTTTGGGATATTTACCCTTACCGATGCGGACAATGAGATCACGGGAGGGATAGCAGGCCTAACGGTAACCTATCACGAAACTTTTGCCAATGCGGATAATGGTGTAGATGCCATAGATACCACTGTAGACTACAACAATATCGTAGTAAACGCACAGACCCTATATGCACGCGTGGAGAGTGCCACTATTGCCACGGACTGTGCGACCATAGTGGAGCTACAGCTTATCGTAGAGCCAACGCCGCAGATCATAGAACCGACACCATTGGAAGAATGCGACGATGCCTCGGCCGATGGTTTTGCACTGTTCGATCTCACGAGCAAGGCACCTGAAATACTGAACGGTCTGGATGCGATGCAGTACACGGTAAGTTATTACGAGAGCCAGGCCAATGCAGAGCTTGGCAACAACCCGATAGCGAACCCAACGGGCTATACCAATACCACGGCCAATACCCAGATCATTTGGGTACGTGTGGAAGACACCAATACGGTGGAAGGCTGTTACAAGATCACAAGTCTGGAACTGATCGTCAACCCATTGCCGGTATTGGTACAGCCAATGCCATTGGAGCTTTGTGACGTCGACAATCCAGGGGACGAGCAGGAAGCCTTCACCTTGGAAGATGCCAATGCAGAGATACTGAACGGGCAGACCGGGATCACACTGACGTACTACGAGACCCAAATGGATGCGGACAATGCAACGAACCCGATAGCGAGCCCATATGTCAATACGATGAACGCCCAAACAATCTATGTAAGGGCGGAGAACGACGTCACGGGTTGCTACAGTACCATAACGGTGACCTTGAGGGTAGATCCGATCCCATCGCCAGAACCGGATCCGGACCCAATAGAAGTCTGTGATGATGACAATGATGGCTTTGCGGAGTTCGATTTGGAGATCCGTACGTTAGAGATTACCAATGGAGAGCCAAACGTGGTGATTACCTACCACGAGACACAGGAAGAAGCCGAACAGGGCACCAATGCCATTACGGGACTGTACACCAATATTGTAGCGAACAGCCAAATGATCTATGTACGTTCCGAGAGTACCGTTACGGGCTGTTACAGTTTGACACAGAACACGTTGGAACTGATCGTGGTGCCATCGCCGGAAGTACCAACGGACCTAGAGCCATTGGCGATCTGTGATGACAACGATGATGGCATAGCACAGTTTGACCTGACGCAGCGCGATACCGATATCTTAGGGGGGCAAGACCCAACAGAAGTAACATTAACCTACCATGTTACGGCAGTAGATGCGCAGACGGGGAACAACCCGATCATCAATGTAGGGAACTACACCAACACCATGAACCCTCAGACCGTTTACGTAAGGTTGTACAACCCGACCACGGGCTGTCAGGATACTGGCGAGTTCGAGATCCAGGTACAGTTACCGCCAGAGCCGGTACAACCAACGCCATTGGAGCTGTGCGATGATCTGGGTGAGGTACCAGGGGACGAGATGACGGTGTTCGACTTAACGGTCAAGGACTCTGAAATAACAGGAGGCAATGCAAGTTGGTCGGTAGCGTACTATGAAACCAATGCCGATGCACAGGCACAGACGAATGTCATCGCCGACCCAACACAGTATACCAACACTTCCGTAAACGGTCTTCCGGCCAACCCACAGACTTTGTACGTTGTGGTAACGGATACGGATACGGGCTGTGTGGCCTATACGACGATGACCATAAGGGTATTGCCAAACCCTACACCGACACCAAGTGATCAATTACCGGATCTGGAACTGTGCGATGATATCAATACAGGAGATGGGGTAGAGGTGTTCGATCTAACAGAGAACGAAGTGCTGATCATAAACGGTGAGGCCGGAGTGACAGCGACGTACCACGAAACACCGGAAGACGCAGACTCAGGTGATAATGCGATAGCAGACCCAACGCAGTATACCAATGCAGATACACCGGAACAGGAGATCTATGTAAGGGTGACCAATGACGTAACAGGCTGTTATGCCGTTGTCAACTTTACGATACGCGTCTATCCATTACCGGAAGTAGTTGCAGTAACGGACTTTATACAGTGTGAGCTGAACACTGACGGATTTGACAGTTTTGACCTGACCAGCAAGGATGAGGAAGTCTTAAACGGACAAGACCCAGCACGTTATATCGTAACCTACCATGAGACCTTGGCAGACGCAGAAGCAGGTATGAACGCACTTGTAAGCCCATACACCAATATTACAAACCCACAAGAGATCTATGTAACGATAACGGATAACGTAACGGGCTGTTCCATCAGTACGCAGCGCTTTGACCTTCAGGTAGACGAAGCGGCACAGGCCAATCCGGATATGATGGATATTGTCTATGAAGCCTGTGATGATAATATAGAGACCGACGGAGATCCAAGTGACGACAGCACCCAGTTTACCTTGTCCACACAGGATGGGTTTGTACTGGACGGGCAAGACCCGGCCAATTATATCGTTACGTACTTCGCTACGGAAGAAGATGCAAATCTCAACGTTAACCCACTGCCAGACCTTTATGAGAACGTGGTAAACCCACAGGTCATCTATGCAAGAGTAGATAACAATGCCTTAGCGGTAATACCTATCGCATTAGATTTAACTGCATTGACTGCAGGATTGGATCTAGATGCCAATGGAACTGTAGATACCTATGACACGGATGCAGACGGAGTATTCGATTTGATAGACGTCGATGGGGACGGCCTATCGGATGGCATCGATGCCAATGCCGATGGTCTGTATGAGTTTGTGGACATAGATGGGGACGGAAACGGAGACCCAGTGGACCTTAACAATGACGGAATATTCGATAACCAGCAGGACGGTTCCATCTGTTACGAAGTCGCACCATTGACCCTTCAGGTCAATCCAAGACCGAACTTTGACCTAGCTGAGAGCTACATTTTGTGTGTGGATACCAACGGCACCGAAATCCTGGACCCATTGGTGTTGGATACTGGATTGTCGGATACCGATTACAGTTTTGTATGGACCTTTAACGGAGAGGTTATTGCAGCCGAGACCGGTTCGAGCATGATGCCGGGCCAAGGGGGTACCTATGGTGTCACGGTAACGGATATCAGTACCTCTACGGTAACCAATTGTGAGACTTACGATGAGACCGTAGTAGTGGAAAGTGCACCGCCGACGTTAGTGGCCGAAGTGGTAACACAAGTTTTTGGCAATAACAACGTTATAGAAGCATTGGCTACCGGAATAGGTGAGTACGAGTACAGCCTTGACGGAGGCCCATGGGTGGATGCACTGGAAGATGGCTCGGTACGGTTTACTGGGGTGTCGCAAGGATTGCATACGGTAACGGCCAGGGACAGGAACGGTTGTGGCATCACGACCCAGGAGGTGTTCGTGATCGATTATCCGAAGTACTTTACGCCGAACGGTGACGGGATACACGAGACGTGGAACATAGAGGGCATTGGAAGTAGCGCCAAAATTTATATATTTGACCGCTACGGGAAGCTGCTCAAGCAGATCAGCCCGGAAGGCCAGGGATGGGACGGGACGTTCAACGGCAACAACATGCCGTCTAGCGACTACTGGTTCACGGTAGAGTACGAAGAGCCCCTTACCAACCAGATTAAAGAGTTCAAAGCCCATTTTACCTTGAAACGATAAAATAAATTATGAGATTAAAAAAGTTTTGTTTAGTAGCATTTACAGTTTTAGCAGCAAATTTTAGTTTTGCTCAAGAAGGTGTTCCAATTTATTCAGATTATTTAACAGATAATTATTATTTAATACATCCTTCAATGGCAGGTGTTGCTAATTGTGCTAAGGTTAGATTAACAGCAAGACAGCAATGGTTTGGAGTAGATGATGCCCCTAGCTTACAAACATTAAGTATTAATGGTAGAGTTGGAGATACACCTGTAGGTATTGGGGGAATTTTATTCAATGATTCTAATGGTTATCATTCTACATTGGGCGGATATGCTTCTTTTGCATACCATTTGATGTTCTCTAGAAATGAAATAGATCTTAATATGTTATCTTTTGGTATTAATGCTGGTTTTTTACAATACAAAGTAGATGCGAGTGATTGGCTAGGTCCTGGAGACGAATTTGATCCACTAGCAACAAGTGGAACAGCAACCAATTTTAATATTGACGCTGGTTTTTCTTATCACTTCTTAGATTTTTATGCACATTTTACGGCAAAAAATATTTTAGAAAATGATGGAATAAACTGGAATCGTAATGGTGATCAATGGGAATTTAGAAATTTAAGAACTTATCTGTTTTCTACTGGTTATACGTTTAGCAAGTTTGGAAGTGACTGGAGTTATGAACCTTCTATTATGTATATGTACAGAGATGCAACAGAAGAGTCTTCAATAGATATTAATGCTAAGGTTTACCGAGAAATGGATTTTGGTAAAATTTGGGGTGGATTATCTTACAGACGAAGCTTAGATGGTGCAGAGTTTTTAGATGGTTCTGGAGTGAGTAGTCAAAAATTACAATATTTTACGCCTTTTATTGGTGTAGATTATAATAATTTTGTATTTGCTTACACATATTCTTACCAAGCAAATACGGTGAATTTTAATACAGGCGGTTTTCATCAAATAACTTTAGGTTACAACTTTAATTGTAAGAGAGAGAAGTTTGAGTGTAATTGTCCTGCAATTAACTAAAACAAAAAAGGCTCGGTTTTTTAATCGAGCCTTTTTTTTATATGCTATTCCCAGACATAGTTTTTGTTTTTAGCTTGGGTTTTTATGGCATTAACCATTGCATTTTCTAATCCATTATTTTTATCATCCGATTTTTTAGCGATGTATGTTTTACGTTTTATATTAAGTTCGGCAATTTCTTTTTGAAGCTTTTCGCGCTCGACTCTTTTCTTTTCTACATAAGATTTTATTTCATCTTTAGATTTTCCTTTTAATTCTTCAGGTAATTGCTTTTCTTCTAAATCTTCATAAGAAAAATTAGCTTCCTTTTCTGCATCAACTAAATCCCAAGAACTGTTTTTATAAAGTCTGGAGCTTTTACTCACAGTTCTGCTTACAGCATTAGCTTTGTCATAACTCATGGCATTTTCATCTTGCTGTGCCTGCATTTCCATTTTTTGTCTTCCTAAATAGCCATAAGCAACATAGGTTTTGTTAAGCTTTTCGTTAAGCTCTAATATTTTATCATCATAAGGCGAGGCAATATGAACAGTAGCTTTGTTATGGTTAATAGCCATGTAATCACCATGTGTAAGATCCGCGCCATCTTTCCAAAAACCAGAAATACCTTGATTATAGTCACCACAAAAAATAGTGTTAACAGTAACATCTTTTTGATGTGCAAGTTTAGAGGCTTCTTTATAACTAACTGTGCCTTGGGTATAGGGCTCATTTCCTGCTATAAAAATTAATTTCAAGTCCTCTTTCTTATCTCCCCAATTAAGTTGATCTAAAGCTGTTTTAACCACTTTACCGCAGTACTCATTACCTCCTTTTGTGGTTAAAGAGAAAAGGGATTTTGAAATTTCATCTAAATCATCACTAAAAGAAAGTACTTGTCTTAGGTAACCTTCATCAGCATTCAGGTTGTCGTTACCATACTCGTAAAGCGCAATTTTAAGATTAGGGTTTTGCTCTTCGCATTTAGCATAAGAAAGTTCATTTACAATTTCCCATAATTGTGCCTTAGCTTGGTCAATTAGACCATCCATACTATTACTAGTGTCTAGTAATAATGCTACTTTAATTTCAGGTTTATCAGTTTTTAAATTTGTTTCAATCACTGTTTGATTGATGGCAATCTCTTGCTGATTTTGTTTTGTGTTTGCATTGCATGAAGTAAGGGATAATATTCCCATGATTACAGCAAATGGTTTTGTTATTGCTTTCATAGTTATTATTTTTTTGTGTTTAATTCTTTTACATCTATAGTGCCATTAGGCGAAATCACATAATACTTATGTTCTATTTCTGTTTTGGTAATTGGTTGTTGCTTTTGTTCTTTAGGCTTTGGTGTATAAAACAATTTTATATTCATACCTATTTGCACAACTGGCTCTAATATTGAAGGATTGACAACAATATCATATTGTTCGTAGGTAAGCGGTTGATAATAATAAGACGTTTGCTTTTTTACACTGGTAACACCTTTGTTTGTCTTTAAGGCTTCAAAAGAAACACTGTTGTAGGCTTGGTAACTTTGGTAGAAATCCTTTGGAAAATAACAGTACTTATCATCTGCAATTTTAACATCATAATTAGCCATGTCAAAGCCCAATGTTGAGTAGTAGGTTTTTTTATCTACTATGAGTTTCAATAATTGATCTTGAAGATTTTTATAAACCTCCTGAATGTTTTCAATAAAATAATCAACCTTAACTAAGTTATAAACTTCACTCTTGGCACAAGCTTCCAAAATGCCTTCAAATTGATTCGTTTTAGTAAATTGAATATGAATGTTTTGCTGCAATTCAAACCCTTTTGGTACTTCAGTATAAGTTTTGCTAAATAGCTTTTTTGTGACCTCTACTTCGTATACAGGTACAAAAGAAATAACATCAATAGCAAAATCTTTTTCAGCAATTCCAAGAGTATTTAATCTGCTTTTAATATTGTCTATACGCTCTTTCATAAGAGCACTAGTAGATTCTGCGGTTTCGCCTATTTGAGATAGGTTGAAAACAGCTGTGTAAGTTGTTGCACTTACATTTTGTAATGCTTTTACATCAATAGTGAGCACATCACTCGGATGAAGCGTTTTGTTGATTTGGTGTTGAACCGTTGGGTTGTAAATGTTGGCATTTCCTGAAGTTAAAATGTTTTGCCTAGAAATGTCTTGTGTAATTTGATTGTAGTTTCCTTTGTGCTGTGCCATCATAAAGTTTGCACAAATAAGAAGTAGTAATGATGCTAGATTAATTTTTTTCATTTTGAGTTCATATTTTGATTAATGATTTGTAAAACTCTGCTGAAAAAAGTGGATAAAAAATCTACAATGAGTAAAATAGACCAGTTAATGAGTGAGGTAAAATCTTAAATGAGTGAAGCGTTACTTTTTTCTAATTGAAAGACTGTAAAATTGAAGTTACCATTTTTTGATACCAAATAAAGTATGTAAGTTAGTCCTGTTAATATCTTGTTTTGATAAAAATCAGTCATACATATAGCCTCATATTTTTCTTCCTAATTACGCTTTTGAGTTTTGGGCAAAACAATAATACCCAACAAAAAAGTGACGAAGCCTTTTTTACAGTGAGAGGCTCTGTTTATTTAAAGGATACTAGAGAACCAATAGATAATGTGAGTATACAAGTAAATGATGGTAGATATACGCGTACAGACATCTTTGGAAAATTTGTAGTTAAGGCAAGAGTTGGTGATGAACTGACTGTAATGCACGATGATTTTGATACTGTACGTTATACAATTTTAAGTGACGAACGTATTACTATTTTGGTTGAAGATCAAGATAGGTCTCCTTATAGAAGTGGTCGAGCAGATGATGATGTTAGGCGATTTAATCAAATGATAGATTCGGCTGATGCTTATTTAAAGAAAGATGCCGCAAAGAGTATAAAGTTTGTAGGAGATGCATTAAACTATAATGTGTCATTAATACAAAGCGCTGAAGCGCATGAGCTTTTAGGTGATGTCTATGTTTATTGGAAACAATATGATCTTGCCATTTCAGCTTATAAAGTAAGTCTTCAGAATTTTGCAACGTCATCAACTAAACTCAAATTAGCTGAAGCCTACACTCAAAATGAGGACTATCAAAAAAGTATAGACACCTATAAGAGTCTAAATGAAAAAGACTTGTCTAATTACCAAAAGACAGTTTTATATGAAGGACTTGGCAATGCGTATTTAAAATTAAAAAACACACAGCAGGCCATAACCGCTTATGAAAAGGGATTGGAGTTAGCGAAACAGCACCTCATAGCACCAAAGATCACAGATCTAAACTCAAAAATTGCAGAGGCCTACAATGTAAAAGGAGAAGTTGAAAAGGCTAAGGGTTTTTATAGTAACTCGCTCAAGTTAGCGAAGAAAGAAAATAAAAAGCGAGCGGTAGAAGAGCAAGTGAAGGTTGCAGAATTTAATAACCTGAACCAAGAATATGAAAGTGAAATCGAGTTGAGAAAAGGGGTAATACAGACATTAGACGATATTGAAAAAGATTCTGTGTTACCAAACGAAAGTCCCTTAACGCCACAAAAGCAAAATTACAAATTAGGTAACGCTTATTTATTAAATAACGATTTAGAAAACGCCATCCCGTCTTTTAAAAGGAGTATAGAAGAAGCCGACAAAAAAGAAGACTTAGATGTAAAAAAAGATGCAACCAGAAAACTTTCAGAAGCACTAATTGATGCCGGCAATGCAGAGGAAGGACTAAAATGGCTAAATGAATATAAGAATACTGTAGATGAGTTGTATGCCAAGAAAGTGCAAGAGATTTCGCAGGCAGCACGTTTTAGTAGAAATATAGCCGAGCAGCAAAATAGAATTACATCATTAGAAAGCGATAGAGCCTTATCCAAAAGTAAATACGATCTTACCCAAGAGCGTAACAAGCGGCAACAACTCATTATTTACTCACTGATCGGAGGGCTAGTGTTGCTTTTGGTTACAGGATTTTTTATGTATAAGTACATAAAACAACAGCGCTTGGCTAACAATCTTTTGGCCTTAAAGTCGCTACGAAGCCAAATGAACCCACACTTTATATTTAATGCCCTAAACTCGGTGAATAGTTTTATAGCAACCAATGATGAGCGAACAGCAAATAAATACTTATCCGATTTTTCACAATTAATGCGTTCGGTTTTAGAGAATAGTGAAGAAGATTTTATTCCATTAAAAAAGGAAATCGAATTACTTCAGTTATACACCAAATTAGAACATTTTAGGTTTCAAGATAAGTTTGAGTATTCTATAAATGTTGATGAAACTATAAATGTTGAAGAATTTGAAATTCCACCAATGCTACTACAGCCGTATATTGAAAATGCAGTATGGCATGGTTTGCGTTATAAAAATGAAAAAGGGCACCTCAAAATTGCTATTCAACCAAAGTCTCAAGATGAAATTACCATTACTATTGCAGATGATGGTATTGGTAGAACGCGTTCGAAACAGATGAAAACCGAGAATCAGAAAAAGCAGAATTCTAAAGGGATGAATAACATTAAGAAACGTGTGGCCATCTTAAACGAAATGTATAAAGATAAGGTCGATGTAATGATTGACGATTTTCAAGCCTCGGAAGATACAGGCACCAAAGTTATTGTGACCATAAAAAAAGACTAGTATGAAACTAAATGCTATAATAGTTGAGGACGAAGAAACCAGTAGAGCTATTCTACGAAATTATCTTACCAAATATTGCCCAAATATTTCAATTGTGGGCGAAGCTTCTAATGTAGAGGAGGCTTTAGTGCTGATTAGAAATAACGATTTAGATGTGGTCTTTTTGGATGTAGAAATGCCATTTGGTAATGCGTTTGATTTATTAGATAAAGTTGGTCATATAGATTTTGAAACCATTTTTGTTACAGCTTATAATCATTATGCTATTGAAGCCTTAAATGCGCATGCATCCTACTACTTAATGAAACCTATTTCTATTGATGAGCTCATTAAAGCTGTAGATTATGTTACTGAAATAAAAGCTAAGGAAGACGCTTTACAAGACCAGGTTTTGGTGCCTAAAACTAATGCTGTAAACGGAAAAATCACCATACCACAGCAAGATGGTTTTGAGGTTTTGGAAACTGCGGATATTCTATACTGTAAAGCCGATGATAATTACACGGAAATCTATCTAAACAATAACAAGAAAAAGCTGGTAAGCAAAACCTTAAAATACATTGAAGATAGCCTTAAGGATGGTAATTTCGCAAGAGTCCATAAGAGCTATTTAGTTAATGTAAATGAAGTAGTGAAGTACGTTAAAGGCAAGGGTGGTAGTGTTGTTTTAAGCAATGGAAAAGAAATTATGGTGTCAGCATCTAAAAAGTCTGAATTATTGGCTTACTTTAAGTAATGACTTCTAAAAACATAAAAAAGCCATGGTCAACCAAAGCGGTCATGCAGCAGATATACGAGAGGCATTTTTGGGGAGGAAAAGATTCTGATTTTTACTCTGGTGAAGGCTCTCACAACCCTAAAATTATACAACCATACATTGATGCTGTAACTCGTTTTCTAAAATCACATAATAGCCAACTCACAGTTTGCGATTTGGGTTGTGGCGATTTTAATGTTGGTAAAGCCCTCGTTCCGTTTACCAAGAAATATATTGCCATAGACATTGTAGAAGCGTTAATCAAAAGAAATAAACGTTTATTTAAAGCAGATCATTTAACCTTCAAATGCCTGGATATAGCTCAAGATGATTTGCCAACGACATATTGTGTAATTATCAGACAGGTTTTTCAGCATTTGTCTAATCAAGAAATTCAACAAATCTTAGATAAACTTACAGATTACAAATATCTTATTTTAACAGAGCACATTCCTATTGGTAATTTTATACCAAACGTAGATATTATTGCCAATAGTCAAAACAGATTAAAGCATCACAGTGGTGTGGATATCTTGGCCGAGCCTTTTAATTTAAAAGTAAAAGAATTTAAGGTTGTCAATGAGGTTATTTTAGATGATAATAGCCGAATTACGACAACCTTATTTACGTTGTAAGATTATAATATTAGATCCTGAAACGAGTTCAGGATGATAGAAATCAAGTATTTATTTCATTTAATAACCACAAATAATCTTCTCTGTTTTTTACAAAATCCTTTTCGGAAATATCAATGATTTTAACGTTCAGCTCGGTTTGGTTTCTTAAAAAATTTAGGTAGCCAGAGTTGATTTTTTCAAGGTAGTCGTCTTGTATGTCGCTCTCGTATTTGCGGCCACGTTTTTTTATATTGGCTTGTAAACGTTCCGTATTTTGGTAGAGATAAACATACAAATCTGGTCTAGCTATGTCCTTGTAGACTTGATAAAATAACTTTCGGTATAATATAAATTCATCCTCAGCCAGTGTGACTTTAGAAAATATAAGTGATTTATGTACATCGTAATCGCTCACCATAAAATCTTTGAAGAGGTCTAGTTGAGATAAATCGTCACTAATTTGTTGGTAACGATCTGCCAAAAAAGACATTTCTAAAGTAAAAGCGTAGCGTTCGGGTTCTTTATAAAATTTTGGTAAAAACGGATTATCAGCAAAGCGTTCTAAAATTAATTTAGCATTAAAGTCCTGCGCTATTTTATTAGCCAAACTCGTTTTTCCAGCACCAATATTCCCTTCAATGGCTATGAAGTTATAGTTGCCAAAATCAAAATTCTTCTTAGGGTTTTTAAGCCAAATTTTAATGGCTTCAATTTCAGACCCGTCCTCGCAATGTTCCAAAAGCTCCTTAATGCTTTGATTAAGAATAGGGTGTGTCATGTCTTTGGCAATGTCAAAAAGGGGTTGCAATACAAACTTGCGCTTGTGTAAGTTGGGATGCGGAATAACTAAAGCCGAGTCCTCTAAGATTTCATCTCCATAAAATAAAATATCCAAATCAATCTCACGAGATTCGTAAGTATCAGACTTTTTGGTACTTCTGCCCAATTCAAATTCAATTTGCTTAAGCGTTTTTAGAAGTTTCTTAGGTTTTAATTCGGTTTCAACCCTAATACAAGCGTTGTAAAAATTATCACCTTCAAAGCCTAAAGCAGGTGTTTCGTAAACTTTAGAAATTTTATCAACTGTTCCAATTTTTTCGAAAATAGCATCAATGGCATCTTGCAAATACTGCAATTTATTGCCTTTGTTGCTACCTAATGCTATGTAAACAGTATTGGTTGGTGTCATAGAGAGTTCAAAATAACTAAAACAATTTTTAATAGATTATCTTTACAGCAACAATTTATTAACCATTTTAAATGTCATTAAAAGACAAGCTTTTAGCCCAACGCATCTATCTCTTATTAGGAAGTCTTTTTATAACCTCATTAGTGGTGTCTAACCTTATTTTTCAGAAGTTTTTCTATTGGTATCCAGTGGATGTTGAAGTTTTCGGTAATAAGTTGTTTGAAATTTCTGTTGGTATTTTGCCATATCCCATTACGTTTTTAATCACGGATTTGATTAGTGAGATTTATGGAAAGAAGCGCGCTAATGATGTAGTTGTTGCGGGTATTTTTGCATCTTTGTTTTCGGTAGGAATTATTTTGGTGGCCGATAGTGTGCCAGCATTAGATAACTCACCATTAAATGATGAAACCTTTAAGTTTGTGTTCAGCAAAACCATAATTGCCGTTGGCTCTAGTATGTTTGCTTATTTGTTTGCTCAGTTTATTGATATTAGAATTTATCATTTCTGGAAAAACTTAACCAAAGGAAAACACCTTTGGTTGCGAAATAATTTTTCTACCTGGATTTCCCAGTTTGTAGATACATTATCCATTATAAGTTTGCTATGCTATTTTGAGGTTTTGCCTTGGTCGAGCTTTAAAGGGCTATTGATAAGTGGGTTTTTATTCAAAGTGTTAGTAGCGTTTTGTGATACACCATTTTTATATCTAGGTGTGCATTTATTTAGAAGACGATTCAAGCTTAAGGTTAACCAAGAAATTGATTTAACCTAACTGTTATTAAATCATTAAAGTCTTGCTAAAGTTTCTTAAAAGCGCAACTATTCTCCGCAACTTTGCGTATAATAAGTAAAAGCTATTATAACCATGAAGAAAGTCTTAAAGATTGTTGGAATTATTTTGCTCATTTGTATTGCTATTCTTGTTGCAATACCTTTTGTTTTAGAGTCTAAAATAGATGCTATTGTTCAAAATTATGCCAAAGAGAATTTAGATGCAGATCTGAGTTTTGATGATGTTAACTTAAGTCTTATCTCTAGTTTTCCTAATGCAGAAATTAATGTAGAGAATCTAAAAATTACCAATAGAGCACCATTTAAGGATGAAACTTTAGCTACAGCAAAGGCTTTATCTTTTGAAATGCCTATTGGCGAACTGTTTAAAGGAACAGAAGAACCTTTAAAGGTGAATGAAATCATTGCAGATGAATTGCTACTTACATTAAAAACCAATAAGAACGGAACCACAAATTATGATATCGTAAAACAAGATGAAGCCACTACAACTTCAAAAACTGATGAGCAATCTTCAGGATTTAGCTTCGATATTCAGAATTACGAAGTAAAAAATAGTGCTTTCACGTATATAGATGAAGAGTCTAATACAAGCTTTTATGCCACAGAAGTAAACCACAATGGTAAAGGGATTTTCTCAGGTGAAAAATCTGAATTAGATACCAAAACAGAGGCTAAAATTAGCATGTCTGTTGATAGTACAATGTACTTAAGCAATAACATTGTAAAGTTGGATGCATTAATCGGCTTAGATTTAGAACAAAACAAATATACCTTCAAGGAAAATAAAGGCTTCATTAATGCATTGCCTTTAGAATTTGAAGGCTTTGTGCAGTTAGTGGAAGATGGGCAGCAAATAGATATAACCTTTAAAAATCCTGAATCTTCATTCAAAGATTTTCTGGCAGTAATACCAGAAGCCTATGCAAAGAATATTGAAAACGTGAATACTACTGGAAACTTTACTGTTAGTGGTATTATTAAAGGCTTAATTTCCGAAGAAACTATACCGACTTTAGACATAAATATGCGTTCAGACAATGCGTCATTTAAATATCCAGACTTACCTAAAAGCGTCACTAATATTATGATAAACGCCTCGGTAAAAAACACTACTGGAAATGCCGATGACACCTATGTTGACTTAAATCAGTTGGATTTTAAGATAGATGAAGATGTTTTTAAATCTGAAGCTCATATAAAAAACCTAACAGGCAATATGTTGGTCAATGCCAATTTAGATGGAGTTTTAAATCTTGCCAATATTACCAAAGCATATCCTGTTCAATTTGAAAATCAATTGAGTGGTATTTTAAAAGGAAAACTCAATACATCTTTTGATATGGATGCTATTGAAACCAACGCATACCAGCGTATTAAAAATAACGGAAGTGTTTCCATAACGGATTTTATATTCTCTTCCGAAAATATTGTAAATCCTATTCAAATCAATAAAGCAGATTTAACTTTTAATACAGGTAATGTTAGCCTTAATAGTTTTAATGCACAGACAGGCAAAAGTGATTTTTCAGCAACAGGAACCATTAACAACCTTCTTGGATTTTTGTTGAGTGATAATAAACTACAAGGTAACTTTAATGTGAGCTCTAATACGTTTGCTGTTACAGACTTTATGGTTGAAGACGAATCTGCTACTCAAACTTCAAACAAAACAACATCTAGTTCAGAATCTTTAAAGATTCCAGACTTTTTAGATTGTACCATTACTGCAAATGCTAAAACGGTTATTTATGACAATCTAAATCTGAAGAACGTTAAAGGCCAATTACGAATTAAAGACCAAAACGCCAATTTAAGCAATATGACTTCAGACTTGTTTAATGGTCAACTTGGTCTATCTGGAAACGTTAATACCACAGAGGCAAAACCAAAGTTTGATATGCAGTTGGCAATACAGCAGTTTGATATTTCGCAATCCTTTAAAGATTTGGAAATGCTTCAGGCTTTGGCTCCAATAGCAAAAGTTGTTCAAGGGAAATTAAATTCTACCATAGATATTAAAGGTGTTTTAGATGAGAATTTCTCGCCAGATTTAGCTACAATTTCTGGGAATGCATTAGCAGAAATATTGACGTCTAATATCGATGTAAGCAAAAGTCCTTTGTTGTCTGGATTAGAAAGTAAGCTGGATTTTATTGATTTTAATCAGCTTCAAAAAGATATAAAAACCAAATTAAGTTTTGAAAAGGGACAGGTTAGTGTAAAGCCATTCACTCTAAAATATAAAGATATACCAATAGAGGTTTCAGGTTCGCATAGTTTTTCAAACACAATGAATTACAGTGCAGTATTGCAGGTGCCTGCAAAATATTTAGGAAGTGATGTTAACCGATTAATAGGTCAAATTAATGATTCTGAAGTGAATCAGATTTCAATTCCTGTAATGGCAAATATTGGTGGTACGTTTTCAAGTCCATCAATCTCAACGGACTTAACAAGTGGAGTTTCCAGTCTAACCAAGCAGTTGGTAGAAATCCAAAAGCAAAAATTGATTGGTAAGGGTAAAGATAAAATCCATGATCTTTTAGGAAATGTTTTAGGCGGAAATAATAATAATTCAAAAACAGACTCTACAAATGTTAAAATAGATAGTACCAAGAAAGATCCTAAAGATGCCATTAAAGAAGGTGTTGGAAATGTTTTAGGTGGAATTCTAAATGGGAAAAAGAAGAAAACCGATAAAAAGGCACAAGACTCTATAAAAAAGAACTGATTTAGAGTAAAAGTTATCCTTATTTGGTTGGTTTCTGTTAATTATTCCTCAAATACTTGTTTATCTAAATTATTTGATTATAATATAGGTTCACAAAATTTTTAAAAACTACATGAGGCAACTTAAGATTACCAAGCAGGTAACTAACAGAGAAGACAAATCACTAGACAAATATCTACAAGACATTAGTAAAATTCCTTTGATTACTGCAGATGAAGAAGTAGAATTAGCGCAGCGTATTAAAAAGGGAGATCAAGAGGCTTTAGATAAACTTACTACAGCTAACTTAAGATTTGTGGTTTCGGTAGCAAAGCAATATCAAAATCAAGGATTAAAACTTCCAGATTTAATAAATGAAGGTAATGCAGGTTTAGTGAAAGCTGCAAAACGTTTTGATGAAACAAGAGGTTTTAAATTTATATCTTATGCCGTTTGGTGGATAAGACAAGCCATTTTACAAGCCCTGGCAGAACAATCTCGAATTGTACGTTTGCCATTAAATAAGATTGGCACAATAAACAAGATTAATAAAACGTATTCTCATTTAGAACAGATTCATCAGCGACCACCAAATGCTGAAGAAATTGCAAGAGAATTGGATATTAGTACTCGAGAGGTAAAACAATCCATGAAAAATTCTGGACGACATCTATCTATGGATGCGCCACTTAAAGAAGGTGAAACTTTTAGTCTTTATGATGTTGTGAGTGAGAGTGAATCTCCAAGACCGGATAAAGATTTGATGCAAGCATCTTTAAATACCGAAATAGAGCGTGCGTTGGATACATTGACTCAAAAGGAAAGCGATGTTATTCGTCTTAACTTTGGTATTGGTAACCAACCACCAATGACGTTAGAAGAAATAGGAAGTATTTATGATCTTACTAGAGAACGTGTAAGACAAATTAGAGAAAAAGGAATTAGAAGATTGCGTCATGCAAGTAAGAGTAAAATCTTAAAGACATACTTAGGATAATACAATAGCTTATAGTTGTCTAATAATGGTGTATAAACATAGACATGTAAAAATCTCAATTATTGAGAAAAATAATTTTTTATTTTCAAATAGTTAGCCTATATTTGCCGACCATTTGAAAGAATCAGATAATAAAAACTAGCGATAGATGATTAAAATAGAAATCAAAGAAGGAGAGAATATAGAAAGAGCTCTTAAGCGTTATAAGCGTAAACACAGAAATGTACAGATTATGCAAAACTTAAGAGATTCTCGTTATTTCACTAAGCCATCTGTTGAAAGAAGAAGAGTTATACAGAAAGCACAGTATATACAAAGACTAAGAGACGCAGAAAATATCTAGATCTCTAGCTTTTTGTTTTTAAAATATAAAAAGAGCAACAATAATTTGTTGCTCTTTTTTCGTTGTATATAGTCATAGACTATCTAAATTTTTCGTTTTCTGCTCTAACTTCTATTGGTTCAATTGGGAAATCTTCATAAAAATGCTCAAAAGTTTTGCTTGTTGAGTAGTTGTCTGTTAACACTTTATATACCATAATTACAACTAGAATTTGCCCAATAACGGTAAGATAAAATACCCAATTAAAAGGGAAATTCATGGCACACATTATAGTTATTGTTATTAAGAGTAAGGTTGTAATTGCAACGTAAAGTAATGGTGATTGCTTCATCTTCTTTTTATTTAAATTTAATAATTAGAATCTAAACAAAATAATATTTAACGCAATCCTAACACTCTGTTTTACAAAACATTTAGGTCAACCACAAGACCTTCATTGGCTCTGACATTAAATACAGTATCATCCTCAAAAATTAGATATTGGCCTTTAATGCCAACCAATTTGCCTGAGTAAGTAACTTGTTTTTCAATATTGAGGCTTTGAGGTTTTTCAGGATAATGTTCCACTGGAAAATTGAGATGGGTTTCAGAATTGTTTTCTATGAAGTAATCTTTAACTTCATCAGGAATGTACGCCTTCAAACGCTGTCTCCATTCAATAAGATCTTCATCTGCATTATCGTTTCTAAGCATTTTTCTCCAATTGGTTTTATCTGCAACATGATCTTTTAATGCAACCTCGGTGATGCCAGCTAGATAACGATTTGGAACTTCAACAATCTCAATGGCTTCATGTGCACCTTGGTCTATCCAACGCGTGGGTACTTGGCTTTTTCTTGTAACTCCAACTTTTACATTGCTAGAGTTTGCTAAGTAAACAATATGAGGTTGTAGTTGCACTTGTTTTTCGTATTCTAAGTCTCTATCCTCTTTACCTAGATGAGCTGTGCTCAACTCAGGTCGCATAATCCATTCTCCAGCAACAGGTTTTTCAAAAAAGCAACTTTTACAAAAGCCTTGTCTATAAATAGGTTTGTCTAACCCACAGCTTAAGCATTGATGCCCAATATGTTTCATTTCAATAGTCTTGTTAATAAGTTGATTCATGTGAATAAAATCATTCTTAAACACCAAATAATATTGAATTGGCTCTAAAAATTCAGTCTGCATTTTAGTGAGAACACCTGTATAAATCATAAAAGAAATTTATTAAATTTAGCTTTTGGATTTTTCAAGATATTAAATCTGAAAATAAACTTGTAATAGCCTAATGCCGTTCAGCGGCTAAAGATAACCAATCAATGCCAATTCCTATTGTAAATTCTATTGCTTCGTGGTTTTTAAAAAAACGATTTCACCAAATAGATTTGTTTTTAAAATATCCTAATGAGGTACAGAACGAACTACTTTTTAGCTTACTTAAATTTGCAAAGGATACGGAAATAGGTAAACAATACGATTTTGCTTCAATAAAAACCTACAAAGAATTTAATGAGCGTTTGCCTGTAGTTAGTTATGAAGATGTGCAGCCTTTGATTGAGCGCTCTCGTAATGGCGAACAGAACATTTTTTGGCCTAGACCAATAAAGTGGTTTGCAAAATCTAGTGGAACGACAAATTCTAAAAGTAAATTCATTCCTGTAAGTACGGAATCTTTAGAAGATTGTCATTATGCAGCGAGCAAAGATTTGTTGTGTATGTATCTTAACAATAATGAAAACGCACAATTATTTACTGGAAAGAGTTTAAGATTGGGAGGAAGTAAAGAGCTTTACAAAGAAAATGGGACTGTTTTTGGGGATTTGAGTGCTATTCTTATAGATAATATGCCTTTCTGGGCTGAGTTTAGTAGTACTCCGAGTAGCAAAGTTTCACTAATGAGCGAATGGGAATCTAAAATGCAGGCTATTGTAGAGGAAACCATACAAGAAAACGTGACGAGTTTAGCAGGTGTGCCATCATGGATGTTAGTGCTGCTAAATAACGTATTGGACAAAACAGGAAAAGACAATCTTTTTGATATTTGGCCAAATCTTGAAGTTTACTTTCACGGAGGTGTAAGTTTTAATCCTTATATAGAACAGTATAGAGCCATATTGCCCAAGAAGGAATTTAAGTATTATGAAATTTATAATGCTTCTGAAGGCTTCTTTGCCATACAAGATCAGAACTATTCGGGCGATTTATTGCTGATGCTAGATTATGGTATTTTCTATGAGTTCATTCCTATGGACACTTATGGTACTAAAGATCAAAAAGTCATTCCGCTAAGTGATGTAGAATTAGGAAAAAATTATGCTGTTGTCATTACCACCAACGCTGGTCTTTGGCGCTATAAAATAGGAGATACCATCCGATTTGTGAGTTTAAAACCTCATAGGATTAAAGTTTCTGGTAGAACCAAACATCATATTAATGTTTTTGGCGAAGAGCTTATTATTGAAAATGCTGAAGATGCTCTTAAAAAGGTTTGTAAAAGAACTGCTGCAGAAATTGTAGATTATACTGCTGCACCAATATTTATGAAGGGAAAAGAAAAAGGTGCACACGAGTGGATTATAGAATTTAAAACACCACCTAAAAACATGTCTTATTTTGAAGAGCTTTTCGATAATGCATTAAAAGCTCTCAACTCAGATTATGAAGCTAAACGCTATAATAATATGACATTGAATAAGCCAAAAATACATTGTGCAAGAACCAACCTTTTCTATGATTGGTTAAAGGAAAATGATAAACTTGGTGGCCAGCACAAAGTACCTCGTTTATCAAATTCTAGAGATTATATTGAAGAACTACTGCGATTAAATAAATAAGAATAGAATTGTAATTACCATTTATCGTTAGAATCATCATGTAAATTTCATACAACGAAATTTAAAATGACTTTAACCCAAAAAGGATACTAGCTTAAAAGTTGATACTATATTAGCAATAAATAAATGTGCTATTAATTACCCTAACTATTATATAACATATTGTCAGCAATATTTATTAATCAATCCTAACAATAAAAAGACCACAATTTTCAGAATTGTGGTTTCTTTTTTTATTATCCTTTCTTTATAATTAAGAAGCAGCTTTTAACTTCTTTAAAGTAGATTTACTTAGTCTGTCTTCCGCATAGGCCTTGGTGACATTCAGTTTTGTTTCATCAGAACCAGGTAAATCAAACATGACTTCTGTTAATATTTCCTCACAAAGTGAACGTAAACCACCAAGTTATTACATAAATGTTAAAATTATGCAAATACGTATATCTACGCATAAAAGGGCACAAACCAATCCCTAACTTTATGAATAATAAAAACCAAATCTAATTATTATGAAAAAGATACTCTTATCATTATTCATCTTATCACTCTTAAGCACCACAAGCTGCAACAACGACGATGACAACGGCTCTAATGACCCAATAGACCAACTGCCACCGCCAACACAGACTGGTGAGAATACTATAGGTTACTTATTTAATGGAATTCCTGTATCAATTACTAACTCAAGTGAGATAGGTGCTTTTTATCAACAACTTCAATTACAAATTGGTGCTGATTTTGATGATGACAATGAAAGTTTATCCATAAGCTTATTGGCTAACGGCCCATTGATTATCGATACTGAATACTCACTTATAAACAATTCATTTGTTGTCTATTGGGGTGACTCCGTAAATTGTTTCTATGATATAGATGATACCTATCAAGGCTCAATGATTATTACATATTTCGATGATATTAACTATATAATCTCAGGAACATTTGAATTTTCTACGGTTACAGATGATTGCGAAATAATAAACATAACAGAAGGACGATTTGACGTTCAATATGCACCATAACATTTTTTAATTACTAATCTTAAAACAATTATTTATGAAAAAACTCTTAGTTTTAGGAAGCTGCTTTTAACTTCTTTAAAGTAGATTTACTTAATCTATCTTCGGCATAGGCCTTGGTGACGTTTAGTTTTGTTTCATCAGAACCAGGTAAGTCAAACATGGCTTCTGTTAATATTTCCTCACAAAGCGAACGTAAACCACGAGCACCGAGTTTATACTCTATAGCTTTCTCTACAATATAATCCAAAGCTCCTTCGGTGATTGTAAAATCAACATCATCCATAGCAAACAATTTTTTGTATTGTTTGATAATTGCATTTTTAGGTTCGGTTAAGATGGCTCTAAGTGTATTGGCATCTAATGGGTCCATGTGAGTTAATACTGGCAAACGACCAATAATTTCTGGTATCAATCCAAAGTCTTTTAAGTCTTTTGGTATGATGTATTGAAGAATATTGTCATCATCAACATTATCGTCTTTTATAGAACTATAGCCAATAGCTTGCATGTTTAGTCGTTTGGTGATTACACGCTCAATACCATCAAATGCACCACCAGCAATGAATAAAATATGCTCTGTATTAACTTCGATAAACTTTTGGTCAGGATGCTTACGACCACCTTTTGGTGGTACATTGACGACAGTTCCTTCTAATAATTTCAGAAGTGCTTGTTGTACGCCTTCACCAGACACATCTCTTGTTATAGAAGGATTATCACTCTTACGTGCAATTTTATCAATCTCATCTATAAATACAATACCTCGCTGGGCTTTTTCAAGGTTATAATCTGCAGCCTGTAACAAACGTGTTAATATGCTTTCAACATCTTCTCCTACATATCCAGCTTCGGTTAAAACAGTTGCATCAACGATTGCCAAAGGTACGTTCAACATACGCGCAATGGTTTTTGCCATTAAAGTTTTACCTGTACCTGTTTGACCAACCATAATGATATTGCTTTTTTGGATTTCAATATCATCATCAGAAGGTGTTTGCAGTAAACGCTTATAGTGGTTGTATACAGCAACAGACATAACACGTTTAGTGTATTCTTGCCCAATAATATATTCGTCTAAAAATGCCTTTATCTCTTTCGGCTTTCTTAGCATCAACTCTGAACTAAGTTCTGAGTTGCCAGATTGTTTGGATTCTTCAACGACAATACCATATGCTTGCTCAATACATCGGTCACAAATGTGTGCATCAAGCCCAGCAATCAATAAATTGGTTTCTGACTTT
Organism: Winogradskyella sp. HB-48; assembly: GCF_049942685.1. GTDB lineage: Bacteria > Bacteroidota > Bacteroidia > Flavobacteriales > Flavobacteriaceae > Winogradskyella. Next base: position 771,830 of record NZ_CP187934.1, on the reverse strand, counting down.
TTCCTACCACAAAATGAGCATTCTAATTCTTCTTTTGCCATAATTTAAGTTCTTATTTAGGGAGTTTTAGTTGCAAAGGAATATTGGATTACTTACGCTCTAAAACTTCATCAATCATTCCATACTCTAACGCCTCACTAGATCGCATCCAGTAATCTCTATCAGAGTCTTTTTCAACTTGATCGTATGGTTTACCAGAGTGTGTAGAGATAATATTATAAAGCTCTTCTTTCACTTTTATTGTTTCGCGTACTGCAATTTCCATATCGGATACTTGTCCTTGCGTACCACTCATTGGTTGGTGTATCATAACACGAGAATGTTTTAGAGCAGAGCGTTTTCCTTTTTGACCTGCGCATAATAATACAGCTGCCATAGATGCTGCTATACCTGTACAAATGGTTGCAACATCTGGTTTTACAAACTGCATCGTATCATAGATTCCTAGACCTGCATATACCGAGCCACCAGGTGAATTAATATATATTTGAATATCTTTTGATGCGTCCGTACTTTGTAAGAATAGTAATTGTGCTTGGATAATGTTAGCCACCTGATCGTTAACACCTGTACCTAGAAAAATAATACGATCCATCATCAAGCGAGAAAATACATCCATTGCAATAGCATTCAACTGGCGTTCTTCTATAATGTTTGGGGTTAAATTAGTAGGATACATACTGGTAATTATCTTTTCGTAGTAATTACTATTTATCCCTCGATCTTTTATAGCGAACTTTTCAAATTCTTTTCCGTAATTCATTTATTTTCAATTTGATTTTTGATTAAAAAAAAAGCGTAAAACTATTCAGTTCTACGCCTTAAAGATACTAATTTATTCAATAACCTTAACTGTAGAATTCTTTAACAAAATCATCATAAGTGATTTCTTTTGTTTTAAGATTTGCTTCGGTTTTATATAGGTTTAATAATTTTTGGCTCATTAACTGCTCAGATAAACGCTTTACTTCATCTTGGTTAGACATAATACGAGCCGCAATATCTTCTAATTCTTTTTCAGAAGGATTCAATTGCCCAAATTGAGCCATTTGCCCTTTAATCATATCCATAGCATAGGTTTTCAATTCTTCAAACTGTACCTGTAGATTATGGTCAGTAATCAATTTACCTTCTATAAGTTGGTAACGCATGCTTTTCTCGGACTTTTCGTATTCTTCTTTAGCTTGCTCTTCTGTCATTGGCTCTTCACCAGCAGTTTGCATCCATTTTTGAAGAAACTCAGCAGGTAAATCAAACGTTGTACTTTCTAATAAATATTCGGTAACGTCGTTTAATAATTTTTGATCTCCCTGTTGTTTAAACTGCTTCTCAGAATCTTCCTTTATTTTTTGTTTCAGCTCGGTAACTGAAGTTACTACTTTAGGACCAAATAACTTGTCGAATAATTCTTGGTCTAAATCCGCAAGCTCTCTCTGGTTAATTTCAGAGATTTCAAAATTTACTTTTATGTCTAGTCCATGGGCATCATCGTGAGATACTTTAAGGAACGTCATTAAATCATGATCATCATCAAATAGACCTTTAGTCTCTAGCTCAATAATATCACCAACTTTAGCACCGATAAGTTTCTTAGGGTTAGTTTTTCCTTTTAGTTTGTCTAAAGTAATTGTAGTAACATTTTCTATGCCTTCTTCTTCATTAGTGAATTTTCCAGTAATTTCAGAATCTTTAGTCACTTCAGTTTGTGATACCAACTTACCATATTGTTTCTGGATATGCTTCACTTGGTTATCAATCATCTTGTCATCTGCAATGATTTGATAATGTGTAATTGCCTTTTTCCCTTTTAATTTTACATCAAATTCAGGTGCTAAACCTAATTCAAACTCAAAAGAAAAAGCATCAGAATCCCAATCTAGATTATCTTGCGGCTTTGGTAAAGGGTTGCCTAAAACATCTAATTTTTCTTCAACTAAGTACTTGCCAATGGCATCTTGAAGTAATTTATTAACTTCATCGACTAACACAGCTTTACCATATTGTTTCTTAACTAGGCTCATAGGAACATGGCCTTTTCTAAATCCAGGAATGTTAGCAGACTTACGGTAATCTGATAAAATCTTTTCAACTTTATCGCTGTAATCTTCTTTAGCGATATCTACTTTTACAACTGCATTTAATGCGTCGATGTTTTCTCTTGTAATATTCATTATGAATTAGTAACTAAAATTGGGCTGCAAAAATACAATATTTTTAACAACCCTACAACAGTTTAAACAATTGGTTTTTAGTCGGTTTTTTGCTCTTTGAAGATGCTATATAAAATAGACTGAAGGATAGACAACAAAATGCTAAATAGAATGGCTGTCCAAAAACTGTTAACAGCAAATCCGTCTACTAATTTATCGGCCAAAAGAATAATTAAAGCATTTATGACTAATAAGAATAATCCCAATGTTAAAATGGTTACTGGTAATGTAAAAATCACCAGAATAGGCTTAACGAATACGTTGAGGATTGCCAAAACAATAGCAACTATTATGGCGCCAACGTACCCATCTACAGTAACACCATTTAGGAGGTGAGCCAAAATAAATACAGCTAAGGCGTTTAATAGGAGTTTAATTATCAAATTCATGATTAATAGGTTTTTATTCTACTACAAATATTATTGGTATTGAAAATGGTATGGTTACAGGTTCACCCCTTTGTTCTCCTGGTTTAACTGTAGGTAATAGATTTATTACCCTAATGGCTTCTTCGACCAAGCCAGGATGATATGCTCTAGCTTTCGCATCAGTAACTTTTCCTTCTTTATCGATTTTAAAATTTAAAATAATTCGTTGCCTGCCGTAAAGACCTAATCTACTGGCTAAAGTAGTATTAAATTTTGCGCCTATGAACTTAGAAACGCCTTCATTTATGCACTTTTTACGAGCTCTATTGCCAAACACTTCTTCACAACCGGGATATACAGGTACTTTTTCTATAACACCATCTGGCACCTTAGTTGTTTCAAGATTTAAAATAGAAGGGTCATCTTTTATTTTAATTTTTTCAACCTTCTTGCCATTTTCATCATATCGAATCCATATATCTGAAAATTCATCATTATTGTAATAGCCCTTCCAAACAAGCGTTTGGTTTTCATCATAACGCATTTCTATACCTTGTTTTTTTTCTTTTAAAATTGTGCCTTCAACCTTTAATTTTCCATTACTGTAAAATTGTTCATATGGGCCATTTCTATATCCATCTTCATAAGTTACTATCCATTCTAACTTTCCATCTTCATTGTATAATTTCCATTTACCAGCCAATTCATCTTCAAAATAATTAGCTTCAACCTCAATGCTCCCATTTTCATAGAAACCCTTATAATAGCCAGAAGTTAGCTGTCTTTCATATTCTAATTCACCGCTTTCATAATAACCATATACAATAAAGTCTTCATCAACTTTTACGACCTTTTTACTCACAACGCCAGTATCATAAAAATTAGTCTCTTCTTTATTTAACTCACCATCGGTATAACTGTAAATACGTGAAACCTGTCCATTTTTGTGATATTGTTTCCACTCACCAACTCTTTCGTCATTTTTATATTGGCCTTCAACAAATAATTCTCCAGTATCATAAAAGTTTTGATAAGGGCCATCTGGTTTATCTTGAGCTAATAAAAATTGAATTGAGAATAAATAAACGATTAGTATAATTGTTTGCCTCATATTTGAAAATAATCTTTTTATTTAATAAAGTCAATTACAGCTTTGTGAAAATCATCAGGATTTTCTGCATGCAACCAATGACCTGCGTTTGCAATAGTAACAATTTTAGAGTTTGGAAAATGACGATGAATTATAGCTTCATCTTGCCCTCCAATATATTCAGATCGATCTCCTCTTAGAAATAGTGTGTCCTTCTCAAAAATGGCATGTATTGGTAAAGCTTCTCCAACTTCTGAAACATTTTTTTTTAGAACAGGTAAGTTGATACGCAATCCTAATTGTCCTTTTTCTACCCAATACAAATTTTTAAGTAAAAACATGCGAATGCCTTGGTCTTTAATATATCTGCTCAACGCTTCGTCAGCTTCACTTCGACTTTTTATCTCGGAAAAGTCTAAACTACTTAAACCTTCTAAAATAGTATCGTGGTGAATCGGGTAGAAGCGCGGAGAAATGTCAGCAACAATAAGTTTGTACACCAATTCTGGGTATAATGAAGAAAAAAGCATTGCTGTTTTCCCTCCCATGGAGTGCCCTAAAAGTATAATATCGTTGAGGTTGTGTTTATCGCAATATGCTTTTAAATCATCGGCCATTAATTCGTAATCAAAATCTTCAGAACGAAAACTTCGGCCATGGTTGCGCTGATCTACTAAATGTACTTGATAGTTGGATTCTGAAAATTGTTTGGCTAAAGTTTTCCAGTTGTCTCCCATGCCCAAAAAGCCGTGCAGAATTACAAATGGTTTACCTTCGCCTATGATGTTAGAATGTAGAATCATTTTAGCTTGTCTAAATACATTGTAATCACATTTTTAGCACCTAAATATAGGCTTTCAGATATAAGGGCATGTCCGATAGAAACCTCTAAAAGGCCAGTAATATTTTCTTTAAAATACTTGATGTTATCAAGTGAGAGGTCATGACCAGCATTGATGCCTAAACCTAGGGTATTGGCGAGACCAGCACATTCCATATAAGGTTTTATGCCTTCTTTGTTCCCTAAGCTAAATTGATGGGCGTAAGATTCTGTGTAAAGTTCAATTCTCTCAGTGCCTGTTTCTTTAGCGCCCTCTATTTGGTGTAAATCGGGATCTACAAAAATCGAAGTTCTAATACCGTTATTTTTAAATTCTTTAATAACATCAATAAGAAAATCTTTATGTTTTAGGGTGTCCCAGCCTGCATTAGAGGTTATGGCATCTTCAGCATCTGGTACTAAGGTTACCTGAGTAGGTTTTACTTTAAGTACCAAATCGATAAATTTAGGTATGGGGTTGCCTTCGATATTAAATTCGGTAGTAACCTCAGATTTTAAATCATAAACATCTTGATAGCGAATATGCCTTTCGTCTGGTCGTGGATGAACAGTTATGCCTTCTGCACCAAATCTTTGAACATCTTTGGCAAATTGTACTACATTCGGTACATTACCACCGCGACTATTTCTTAGTGTTGCAATCTTGTTAATGTTAACACTTAATTTTGTCATTTTTATTAAATTTTGAATAACAAAAATACAGAACTCATCTTGGGTTTTTGTAGTTATTTTTGATTAATTTGCAAGATATTCAAACTCAAAACATGCAATTACAAAACTTTGTTATAAATGATATAAAACCACTTAAAATCACTGATAAAATTGGGGATTTACAAATGCTGTTTAATCAGCTCACATATTCTCATGTGCCTATTCAGAATCAAGGTGTGTATCTGGGCTGCATTTCAGAAACAGATGTGCATTGTTTTGATAGTGCCATAGCTATAAGTGATTGTAGTCATACTATAGAAGGTTTTTTTGTTAGATCAACAACCAATTGGCTCGATGTACTAGAGGCTTTTGCTCAAAATGATTCCAACATAATGCCTGTTTTAGATGAAAAAAACACATACTTAGGCTATTACGAACTCAATGATATTATTCATCTCTTCAATGAAACTCCTTTTTTTGCTGAGCCAGGAGGTATTCTTATAGTTGAAAAAGGTATTCATGATTATTCGTTCAGCGAGATTAGTCAGATTGTTGAGTCTAATGATGCTAAATTATTAGGGGCATTTATTTCTAAAATGAGTTCAGACTTGGTTCAGATTACTCTAAAAATAGGTAATACAAGTTTGAATGAGATTATTCAGACTTTCAGACGCTACAGTTATAATATTATTTCAGGTCATGAAGAAGATTCTTATATAGAAAGTCTTAAGGAGCGTTCACAATATTTAGACAAATACCTAAATATGTAATGATGAAGATTGCGGTTTACGGTCAGAATTACACCAAAGATTCTACTCAGAAAGCTTTTGAAATTCTTCTAGATGTATTGCTAGATAAAAAGGTAGACATTTACATAGAATCTAATTTTTTAATACAGCAGAGTCCTGAGTTGCAGCAGAGTTCTGCTATAAGAAAGTTTATTCAATTAGATCGTAGTTTTGATTTATTGATAAGTATTGGTGGCGATGGGACCATATTAAGAGCCATAACTTATGTGAGAGATTTAGGTATTCCAATAGTTGGTGTTAATACAGGTCGATTAGGATTTTTGGCAACGATACAAACAGATGAAATAGAATCTGCACTTGCCGAAATTTTTAATGGCAACTATAAAATATCTGAGCGATCACTGTTAAGTGTTACAACATTCCCCAATAGTAGTGCAATAGGTGAAACTAACTTTGCACTCAATGAGATTGCTTTGAGTAGAAAGAACACCACTTCAATGATAACTGTAGAAACGCATCTTGATGATGAATACTTAACATCATATTGGGCAGATGGGCTTATTCTGTCCACACCAACTGGTTCGACAGGTTATTCGCTAAGTTGTGGTGGTCCGGTTATAACGCCAGAGGCAAACAATTTTGCACTTACACCAATTGCGCCTCACAATTTGAGCGCAAGACCACTAATAATACCAGATAAAACTATCGTTACCTTTAAGGTAGATGGTAGAGAAGATCAGTTTTTAATGTCATTAGATTCTAGAATAGTGACACTGCCTAACACAACAACTGTTACTGTACAAAAAGCTGGTTTTGTAATTAAGATGGTTGAGCGACTAAATGAAACATTTTTAGACACCTTAAGAAAAAAGTTACTTTGGGGCGAAGACCGTCGTAATTAAGCTAGCTTTGTACAATAAAAGCCTATAAATACTGTTTATCTCATAGACAATTTGTATCAAATTGTAATAGGCTAATCATAATTGTTATATTTGCAAACTTTGAAAAATTTATGAGGTATTTATTCCTAATTTTTACAAGTGTATTTTTTATGCAAAACACTAATGCTCAAATCTATGAGGTTGGTATATTTGCTGGTGGAAGTAATTTTATCGGAGATGTAGGAGCTACGAATTATATATCACCAAACCAGCTTGCTGTTGGTGGTATTTTTAAATGGAATAGGAGTCCTAGACATTCATATAGATTGTCTGTTATATTTTCAGATTTAGAAGGTGTTGATGGGAAATCTGATGATCCTAGAAGGATCCAAAGGGGTTATAAATTTAATACAAGTATTCTTGAGATTTCAGCAGGCATGGAATTTACGTTTTGGGATTTTGATTTACATACTAGTGGTATAAAAGGGACTCCGTATTTGTATACTGGTGTTTCGGTAGCCAATCACGATAACTATTATTTTACCCAAAGCGGGCAGTATACATCAGAAGATACTAGTAGTTGGGCCTATGGTATACCTATGGTTTTAGGTTATAAAACAAATATTAGCAATCATCTAGTTTTAGGTGTGGAGATAGGTGCCAGATATACATTTTCTGATGAACTTGATGGAAGTGTACCAGATAATGAATTTAGAGAGCAGCTAAGTTTTGGAAATACTAATAGCAATGATTGGTATGTGTTTTCAGGATTTACCTTAACTTACACCTTTGGTAGAAGACCTTGTTATTGCGGATTTTAAATGAGTTTAAAAGAAAAAGTAAATAGAGAAAAACTTCCACACCATGTAGCAATCATCATGGATGGTAATGGACGTTGGGCTAAACAACAAGGGCTAATGCGTATCATAGGGCATGAGAGTGGTACTAAAGCTGTTAGGCAAGCTGTTGAGGCTAGTGCTGAATTAGGTGTTAAGAATCTAACACTTTATGCTTTTTCTACAGAAAACTGGAATAGGCCAAAACTAGAAGTGCAAACTCTTATGAAGCTTTTAGTAAAGTCACTAAAAAAGGAAATAAAGACCTTGCAGGACAACAACATAAAGTTATCCGCTATTGGTTGTCTGCAAGACTTACCAAAAAAAGCACATCAAGAGTTGCTGGATGTTATAGAAAAAACAAAAAATAATACGAACATGACATTAACCTTAGCTTTGAGCTACGGTTCTCGTGAAGAAATTGTTAATGTCATTAAGGAATTGTCAGTTAAAGTTAAAAATAATATAATTTCTCCTGAAAGTATTGATGAATCAATTATAAATAAGCATCTTTACACGCAAAATTTACCAGACGTAGACTTGCTAATTCGCACCAGTGGTGAACAACGAATTAGTAATTTTTTACTCTGGCAAATAGCCTATGCAGAATTATATTTTACAGATGTTTTATGGCCAGATTTCAATAAAGAACACTTATACGAAGCGCTCATAAATTATCAAAATAGAGAACGAAGATTTGGAAAAACAAGCGAACAACTTACCTCATAAAAAAGTATCAAAGTCCCTTGCTAAATTAATTGGTGTTGTATTATTTTTTACAATACCTTTTTTAGGTAATGCACAAGCTCAAGATGGTGCCAAGTATTTTATTAAAGAAATTACGGTTACCGGAAACACAAACTTTAGTCCGCAAACCATCATTGCTTATTCTAAGCTTAGAAAAGATGAAGAAATCCAAGTAGGAGGTGAAAAAATTGCAAATGCTGTTAAGACCCTATGGAAATCAAACCTATTTAGTAGTATAGATATTTTTATCACCGATATAGATGGTAGAAACGCTAATTTAGAAATTCATCTAATGGATTTACCAGAACTTAAAGACCTTACGATTGAAGGTGTTAAAAAAGGTAAGAAAGATGAGATTATAACGGAAAATAAGCTTCAATCTGGAGTTAAAGTCACAGAAAATCTTATTGCAACTACTAGAAACTATTTAACAAATAAGTATAAAAAGAAGGGATTTTTAAATACTAAAGTTAACATTCAAACTTCAGAAGTCATTGATTCTGTAGAGAAGGAGCGTGTTAATATGAAAATTAGTATAGATAAAGGGCAGAAAGTAAAAGTAAAGCATATCAATTTCATAGGTAACGAAAAGCTGTCGGACAAAAAGCTTCGTAAGGCTATGAAAAATACCAAGAAAAAAAGCCTTAGTCCACATAGAATCTTCAAACGTTCAAAATATATAGAAGAAGATTTTAGAGAAGACTTAGTAAGTGTTGTAGACCTTTATAAAGAAAAAGGGTATAGAGATGCCAGAATTATTTCAGATTCAATAATTTACAACAATGACAAAACCATCAGTTTAAATATTGAAGTAGAGGAAGGTGAAAAATACACCTTTGGCAAAATTGATTTTGTTGGAAATACTGTATACAGTGATAGGCAGTTGGCACTCTTGTTAGGCATAAAAGAAGGCGATACATATAATGGTGTTGAACTAAGAGAGCGTATAGATGACCCTAATGATCCTGATGCTCAAAGTTTAGTAAATGCTTATCAAAATACTGGTTATATGTTCTCTACAATAAACCCTGTTGAGGTAAGTGCTGAAGGCAATGTCATTGACATGGAGATTCGTATTTCAGAAGGTAAACCAGCTTACTTTAATAATGTTACTGTAAAAGGAAACGATGTTACTAATGACCATGTTATATACAGGGAAATAAGAACCAGACCAGGAGAATTGTATAGCAAATCTCAAATTATTAGAACTTTGAGAGAGCTTGGACAATTAGGATTTTTTGATGCTCAACAGCTTGTTCCTAATATAAAAAATCCTAATCCTGTAGATGGTACTTTAGATATTGAGTATGAGGTAGCGGAACAAGGATCTAGTCAGATACAATTACAAGGTGGGTATGGTGGAGGAGGTTTCATCGGTACTCTAGGGTTGTCGTTTAACAACTTTGCTATTAAAGATATTTTTAAGAAAGACGCTTATAAGCCAGTTCCAAGGGGTGATGGACAAAGTTTGGCTTTGAGACTACAAGCTAGCCAGTTTTTTCAGACTTATAGTTTCTCATTTAGCGAACCTTGGTTAGGTGGTAAAAAACCATTCCAACTATCAACATCCTTATCTTATTCTAAACAGTTTTTGTTTAATCAACAAACCAGAAGAGCAGATAAAAGTAGAAGATTTAATATTCTTGGTTTAACGGTTGGTGTATCTACAAGATTAAGTGAGCCAGATGATTATTTTTTATTATCACAAGCTTTAAGTTTCCAAAATTATGATCTTCAGAATTACAATACAGGATTATTTACATTTGGAGACGGTACATCTAATAATCTTTCTTACACAATTGGTTTAAGTAGAAATAACCTATATACAGATCCTATATTCCCAACTGGAGGCTCCAGTTTTACCGCTTCTGCAAAGTTCTCTTTCCCTTATTCTCTAGTTAATGGTGTAGATTATAAAGCTTTAAAAGATGAGCGTGATTCTTTAGACCCAACTGATGCGGATGATTTTGCTCGTATTGGTGAGATTGATCAAGAACGTTTTAAGTGGCTAGAATTTTATAAAATAAAGTTTAGGGCAGATTGGTATACTGCATTAACGAAAAAATTAGTTCTAAGGCCTAGTGTAGAGTTTGGCTTCCTAGGAGCTTATAATAATGATAGAGGAGTTATACCTTTTGAGCGTTTCTTTGTTGGTGGTGACGGATTGGGAAATTTTGCACTAGATGGAAGAGAAATTATTCAGCTACGTGGTTACCCCAATCAATCTTTATCTACAACAGATGGAGGTTCCATTTATAATAAATTCTCATTAGAGCTTCGTCACGCCATAACGCTTGGTGCTCAGGCTAAGATATACGCTTTAGGGTTTTTAGAAGGAGGTCAGTCTATTAACAGTTTTAGAGATTTTAATCCTTTTAATGTTAGAAGATCTGCTGGTGTAGGTTTAAGAATCTTTATGCCAGCTTTTGGGTTATTAGGTATAGATTTTGGTCATGCTTTCGACGATCTGCCAGATGGGACATCTCCTAGAAAATGGGAAACACACTTCATAATTGGACAACAATTTTAACTTTGGCACGATATTTTCTAACTGCTAATTAAGTATTTCATTATGGTGTTAAAATTTTTAAGGATATATTTCGTTAAATTTGAAGATTAGTAACACTAAAAAACTGACAAAAGATTGGTAAACAATTTAAAATGTCTCAAAATAAAAACGATCATGATGAAATATAAAGTTCTTTTTTTATTGGCAGTTATAGGTCTAATGAGCTTTAATAGTAATGCACAAAAAGGTGTTAGAATAGGATATATAGATACAGAATATATTTTACAAAATGTTCCAGAATATCAGGAAGCTTCAACGCAATTAGACAAAAAAGTACTTCAATGGAAAACTGAGATTGAGAAAAAGCTTAGTGCTATTGAACAAAAAAAGAAAGAACTTGACAACGAAAGTGTACTTCTTACAAAGGAATTGTATGAAGAACGAATGGAAGATATTTCTTTTGAAGAGGCTGAAATTTTAGATTATCAACAAAAACGTTTTGGACCAAATGGCGATTTAATGATTCAAAAACGTCAGTTAATAGAACCAATACAAGATCAAATATTTGCTGCGGTACAACAAATTGCAGAGACAAAAAAATACGATTTTGTTTTCGATAAGTCAGCCGATGTAGTGATGCTATATTCTGCCGAGCGTTATGATATCAGTGAGCAAGTTCTTAGAACAATTACTAGAACATCAAAGCGAAATCAGGCAAACAGTAAAAAAGAACGCGAAGAGTTAGAAGACGAAGAGGTTGTACCTGAAGTTAGCGAAGAGAAAGATGAAAGATTAAAAGCTCTAGAAGAGCGCAAAGCTACTAGAGAAGCCGAATTAGAAGCAAAGCGAGCAGAACGTGAAAAAGCATTAGAAGCCAGAAGAGCAATGCAAGACTCAATTAGAGAGGCTAAAAAACGTGAAGCCGACTTACGTAGACAAAAAGTATTAGATGCCAGAAATAATAATAAGGAGGAAACAAAAGAAGTAGAAGAGGAAACAAAAACAACCGAGAAAGATAGTACTGCTACTCAAGCAAAAACTGTTAATAAAACAAAGGATGCTAAAAAAGAGTCTACAGTAAAAAAAGACTCAGTAAACGCTAAGAAGCCACTAACTGCTGCCGAAATTAAGGCAAACGATAGGGAGCGAAGAAGACAGGAACTAGAAGCAAGAAAACAAAAAATTATAGAACAAAGAAATAAGGCTAGGGAAGAACGCGAAAAACAATTAAAGATTAGAGATTCTATAGCTAAGGCTAAGAAAGAAGAAGGAGAAAACAATTAATAATTATAACACACAAATTACAAATTAGAAAAAATGAAAACGATTAAATCATTATTATTTGCAACAGCGCTTTTTATTGGGGCATCAAGTTTTATGTCTGCTCAAAGTAAAATTGCACATATTGATAAGCAAGAATTAATTAAAGCTATGCCAGCTTACAAAGTGGCTCAAGCAGAGATTGAAAAGCTTGGAAAAACTTACGAAGCACAATTTCAAGACTCATTAAAAGAGATAGACACTAAGGTGAAGCAATACAATGCTGAAGCAGCTGCGCAAACCGAAGATGAGAATTTGAAGCGAATGAGAGAAGTAGAAGGTATGAAGCAATCATTAGCTCAATACCAACAACAAATGAATCAAGACTTAAATAAGAAAGAGTATGATTTACTAAAACCAATCGTTGAAGATGCTGACAAAGCTATTCAGACAGTAGCTAAAGCACAAGGTTTTCAATATGTGTTAGACGCAGGTATGTTAATCGTAGCAGACGGTAAAGACCTTATGGCAGATGTAAAAGCTCACTTAAAAATATAAGTAAGTTTTAAATAAAATCTTTTGAGAGTCGCTTTTAATAAAGCGACTTTTTATTTTTGTAAATATGAATGAAAATCCTATTGGCATATTCGATTCAGGTGTAGGTGGCACCTCTATTTTCAAAGAAATACATGCTTTGTTGCCTCATGAAAATATTATCTACTTAGCAGATAGTATAAATGCACCTTACGGTAATAAATCAGAGGAAGATATCAAGAATCTCTCGTTAAAAAATACCGAATACTTGCTAAGTAAAGGATGTAAAATTATCGTTGTAGCATGTAACACGGCCACCACAAACGCTATTTCGTATTTAAGAGAAACGTATAATGTGCCATTTATAGGTATTGAACCAGCTATAAAACCAGCCGCATTAAGCACAAAGACCAATGCTGTTGGTATTTTGGCCACAAAAGGCACACTCAGTAGTCAACTGTTTCATAAAACCTCAGACCTCTATGCTAATGGTATAAAGGTTGTTGAGCAGGTTGGTGAAGGGATTGTGCCACTTATCGAGTCTGGTCAATTAGATTCTGAAGAAATGAAAGATCTGCTACAACTGTATTTAGATCCTATGCTAAAAGCTAACATTGATTATTTGGTTTTGGGTTGTACGCATTATCCATATTTAATTCCAATGCTAACAACTCTACTTCCAAAAGAGGTGAAAATTATAGATTCTGGATTAGCTGTGGCAAAGCAAACAAAAGCTATATTATCTGAACAAAGGTTACTTAATCCAAATGTAAAAAAGCCTTCAGTTAAGCTCTTTTCAAATGGTAATGTTGAGGTCTTAAATGCTATTCTGGAAAATAAATTTGAAACGGCCTATTTAGATTTTTAAGAATTATTCGTCCTTAAACCAACCTGAATATTTTACGTAGTTATTAGCAATTCTATCAATTTCACCAGAGATTAATTCTTTACTGATATCTTTTACTTTCTTAGCTGGCACACCAGCATAAATACTACCAGACTCTACAATTGTATTTTTGGTCACTACAGCACCAGCAGCAATAATACTGTTACTTTCAATGACGCAATCGTCCATAACTATACTTCCCATACCAATGAGGACATTGTTTTTTATTGTACAGCCATGTACAATAGCATTGTGGCCAATAGAGACATTATTCCCAATAGTTGTTGGCGATTTTTGATACGTTGCATGGATTACTGCACCATCTTGTACATTGACTTTGTTACCCATTTTAATAAAATGCACATCACCTCTTATTACAGCATTAAACCAAATACTGCATTGGTTGCCCATGGTAACTTCCCCTACAATAGTGGCATTGTCTGCAACAAAACAATCTTTTGGTATTTGTGGATGTATATTTCTTACGGGTTTTATAATTGGCATAGTATGCTGTTTTTTTAAATTATATTACTCTTTTCAAGTTTATTAAAAACATCCCAAATAACAACTCCTGCACTTACAGAAATATTTAAAGAGTGTTTTGTACCATATTGAGGGATTTCAATAACTACATCGCTAACGTTTACAACATCTTGTCCTACACCTTTAACTTCATTACCAAACACAAAAGCATATTTTGTATTGCGTTTAGGTTTAAATTCATTCAGCATGGTGGCATTCTCAGCTTGCTCTATTGAGCAGATGTTTACACCTTCATTCTTCAGCTTTTTTACAACATCAAGGGTGTTTTCGGCATATTCCCAATCTACAGTTTCTGTACTTCCTAAGGCAGTTTTTCTAATATCATTATGTGGTGGTTGTGCTGTAATGCCACAGAGATAGATTTTTTCTATCAAAAAGGCATCACTTGTCCTAAAGACCGACCCAATGTTATTAAGACTACGAATATTATCTAGGATTATAATTATTGGGGATTTCTTAGCTTCTTTAAATTTAGAAACGTCAAGACGGTCTAATTCACTATTTTTTAGTTTTCGCATGTTGAAATCTTATACTTTTTGTAAATAACTTATGGTCAAAAGGCTTTATAAAACAAGGCTATTTGGCTACATTAGCAATCTTACAATTACAGCAAAAATACACAATTCTCTTGGCTAAAAAGGTTAAAAAAGAAACACCACTAATGAAGCAGTACAATGCCATAAAGGCAAAGTACCCAGATGCTTTATTGTTATTTAGAGTTGGGGATTTCTATGAAACCTTTGGAAGTGATGCAGTAAAAGCATCTAAGATTTTAGATATTATCTTAACCAAGCGAGGGGCAGGTAGCGAAAGTGAGACTGAATTAGCAGGCTTCCCTCATCATTCTTTAAACACGTATTTGCCCAAATTAGTAAAAGCAGGTGAGCGTGTTGCTATTTGCGATCAGCTAGAAGATCCAAAACAGACCAAAACTATTGTAAAACGTGGTGTTACTGAACTGGTAACACCTGGTGTTGCTCTAAATGATGATATTTTACATTCTAAGTCTAACAACTTTCTATGTGCTGTTCATTTTGATAAGAAAAATATTGGTATTTCATTTTTGGATATTTCTACAGGTGAGTTTTTAACTTCGCAAGGCAATGCGGAGTATATTGATAAAATATTGCAAAATTTTAATCCTAGTGAAGTTCTCATTTCTAAAAAAACAAGAAAAGAGTTTGCAGAAATCTTCGGGAATGATTTTCACACGTTTTTTTTAGAAGATTGGGTTTTTCAGGCAGATTATGCTAATGAAACACTGATAAAGCACTTTAATACAAAAACATTAAAAGGGTTTGGTATAGAGGATTTGTATGAAGGTATCATTGCTTCTGGTGTGGTACTTCATTATTTGAGCGAAACCAGACACAATAAGCTAGAGCACATTGCAACAATTTCTAGAATTGCTACAGATGATTATGTTTGGATGGATAAGTTCACCATTCGCAATCTAGAACTTTATCATTCTCCAAACACCAATGCCGTAACACTTATTGATGTTATTGATAAGACCATTTCGGCAATGGGTGGAAGAACTTTAAAGCGTTGGTTGGCACTCCCGTTAAAGCATGCTGATAAGATAAAACAGCGCCATGAGGTGGTAAAATACCTTTTGGAAAATGGAGCAACGCTTCAGAAAATTCAAAGTCAGATAAAGCATATAGGAGATATTGAGCGTTTAATCTCTAAGATTGCAACTACTAAAGTTAGTCCTCGAGAAGTTATTCAACTTAAAAATTCTTTAGAAGCTATAGTGCCCATAAAAGTGGTAGCAGAAAGTTGTAACAATGAAGCTTTGAAAATTATTGGCAGTAGTTTGCATAATTGCGACTTGCTTCGAGAAAAAATAAAGCAAACCTTAAATGAAGAAGCTCCCGTAAACATATTAAAGGGAGATGCTATTGCCGAAGGATTTTCCCCAGAACTTGATGAGCTCAGAGGATTGTCTAAATCTGGAAAGGATTATTTGGACAATATGCTCGAGCGCGAAAGTGAGCGTACAGGTATTCCTTCACTAAAAATAGCATCAAATAATGTATTTGGTTATTATATAGAAGTTAGAAATACCCATAAAGATAAAGTACCACAAGAATGGGTGCGAAAACAAACTTTAGTAAATGCCGAGCGCTATATTACAGAAGAACTAAAAGAGTATGAATCTAAAATTTTAGGAGCCGAAGAACGAATTCTCGCTATCGAGCAACGACTGTTTACAGAGTTAGTAAGCTGGATGCATCAGTTCATTGTTCAGGTGCAACAAAACGCGCAACTTATTGGTCGGTTAGATTGTTTATGCGGTTTTGCAAGTTTGGCAAAAGCAAATAGTTATAAATACCCAGATATAGATGATAGCTTCGCTTTAGAAATAAAAGACGGTCGTCATCCTGTAATAGAAAAACAATTGCCATTAGGTGAAGAATATATTGCAAATGATGTTTACCTCGATAGAGAGTCTCAACAAATCATAATGATTACAGGCCCTAATATGTCTGGTAAATCTGCTATATTAAGACAGACTGCTTTGATTGTTTTATTGGCACAAATAGGAAGTTTTGTACCTGCAAAAGAAGCAAAAATTGGACTAGTTGATAAGATATTTACTCGTGTTGGAGCTAGCGATAACATCTCTATGGGAGAATCTACTTTTATGGTAGAAATGAATGAAACAGCTTCCATTCTGAATAATATTTCAGAACGAAGTTTGGTATTGTTAGATGAAATAGGTAGAGGTACCAGTACTTATGACGGTATTTCTATAGCTTGGGCCATTAGCGAATATTTGCACGAACATCCTGCAAGGCCAAAAACACTTTTTGCAACTCATTACCATGAACTTAACGAAATGTCAGAGACATTTAACAGGATAAAGAATTTCAATGTAGCTGTTAAAGAATTAAAAGACAATGTACTGTTTATTAGAAAGCTTGTTGAAGGTGGTAGTGAACATAGCTTTGGTATTCATGTAGCAAAAATGGCAGGAATGCCTCAACAGGTTATAAGACGTGCTAACAAAATTTTATCTAAGTTAGAAAAATCACATTCTAGTGAAGAGTTAACAGATAAAGTTAAGTCTCTCAAAGATGATATACAGTTAAGTTTCTTTAACTTAGATGATCCTCTTTTAGAGGAAATCAAAGATGAAATTCTACATACAGATATCGATACCTTAACTCCTGTTGAGGCACTTATGAAGCTTAATGAGATTAAACGAATGTTATTAAAGAAAAAGCAAGCTTAAAACCTTTTAATTTATTTCAAAAAAGTCTTTGCATTTATAAGAAATAGTTTAAATTTGCATCCGCTTTTACAGCAAAAGTTCTTTAAAAAAACTGCGAAAGTAGCTCAGGGGTAGAGCATCACCTTGCCAAGGTGAGGGTCGCGGGTTCAAATCCCGTCTTTCGCTCTACAAAAATATATACCAATTAAAGTTACAGTCTGTAACTTGGATGCTGAAGTGGTGGAATTGGTAGACACGTTGGACTTAAAATCCAATGGCCATTATGGCCGTGCGGGTTCAAGTCCCGCCTTCAGTACAAGAAAAGCCGAAACTTATGTTTCGGCTTTTTTGTTTCCATAAACTTATCAATGGTCTAATATTATTTCATAACAAAGTTTTGAACTTATAAACAATTTTTTAAATTTGTATGATGTATTATGTCATATAAAAATTTAAATGTTTACTCCTTTAGGTACTAAAAACTCCCTCACCCAGATAATTGAATATGAGCTCACAGAAGCCATTAGAGCAGGAACATATCCGCCTGGAAGCAAATTGCCCACAGAAAATGAACTTTGTGATCTTTTTGTAGTCAGTAGAACTGCCGTTCGTGAAGCCATTAAGAAAATGAACGCTCGAGGTATTGTTGAAGTTAAAAGGGGTAGTGGTGTATATGTTTCTGAAATGAGTATAAAAAATGCTTCAGAAACATTAAATCTTTTTTTCGAGCTTTCTTCAGACAAAAATGTCATTCTACAAACTATAAAAACAAGGCTTGTTTTAGAGCCAGCCTTGGCAAGTCAGGCTGCAACTCATCGTAATGATGACCAAATAGAGTTGCTGGTTGAAAATATAAAAATGACCAAAGCTTGCGATATAAATGATGCCGATAGGGAAGCAGAACTAGATAATGATTTTCATAAAACCATTTTATCTATAGCTGATAACCAAGTGTTGGATTTACTCTTAGGTCCAATGTTCAATTTAATGCCAAAGTTTAAAACTAGTGTTTTTGCAAAGTCACAAGAGGGTGCTTTGGTAAAAAAGAAAGAGGTGATGCTAAGTCATCATGAAAACATACTTGAGGCCATTATTAAACAAGACCAACAATTAGCCAATAAGACTATGTATAATCATATTCTCGAGACACAGAATAACTATATAAAAACACTAAAAAGAAAATGAGTTTCATAACCTTTGGAGAAATCATGCTACGATTAACTCCCGAAAAACATAAGATGAAAATAAATTCTTGTAAATCTTTTAATGTTGACTATGCAGGTTCTGAGTCTAATGTTGCTAGTTCCTTAGGTGTATTAGGTAATGATGTTGCTTTTGTGACCAAGCTTCCTGAAAACCAACTAGGTGACGCTGCCATAAGCTCATTAAGGTGGTATGGTATAAACACGAATGCTATTGTAAGAGGAGGTAATAGAATTGGAACTTATTTTATAGAGCAAGGCACTTCAATAAGACCATCTAAAGTCATTTATGATCGGAAGAATTCATCACTCAGCGAGATAAAAGACAATGAATTTAATTGGGAAGAGATTCTAAAAAACAGAACCTGGATTTTCTTATCTGGAATTACACCAGTACTATCAAGCCAATGTGCAAAGGAAACTATTAAAGTTGCTGAAATAGCTAGGAAAATGGGTGTTAAGGTCGCTTTTGATATGAATTATAGAAGATCATTGTGGAAACAACCATCAGATGCAAGAATAATCTTTGATAAAATTTTCAATAATACCAATTTGTTATTTGGAAATGCAAATGTTCTTAAAGATGTCTATAACATAAGTCCTGAGGGGGATAATAAGCATGACCAAACACTAAATGCCATGGAAACTGCAAGTCAAAAATTTGGTATTGACAAGATAGCTTTTACGATTAGAGATCATGTCTCAGCGAGTCATAATAAACTTTCAGGTGTTTTTCTTTCAGAATCCAAATACTACACATCAAATACTATTGAGGTATCAATCGCAGATAGATTTGGCACTGGTGATGCGTTTGCGGCAGGATTGCTGCATGGAGTGAATAAGGAATGGAATGACCAAAAAGCAGTTGATTTTGCCACTGCTGCTTTTGCTTTAAAGCATACGGTTTTAGGAGATCAACATACAAGTAGTGAAGAAGAAATTTTTTCAATAATGGAAGGTAACATAAGCGGACATGTTTTAAGATGAAAAGACAAGAAATAGTAGCTTTTATAAAAAGTGAGCGGTTAATCGCAATTGTTAGAACAAAGGAACAAGAAAAAGTACCAGAAATTATAGAGGCTTTAGTACAAGGAGGCATAAGGGTTATTGAGATTACATCTAATACACCAGGCTTTTTAAATGAAATCTCAAAAGCTAGAGAACGCTACGCCACTTCCAAAATTCTAATTGGTGCAGGAACAGTCACAAACAAAGTAATTGCAGAACAGACCATAAAATCAGGAGCTCAATTTTTGGTGACACCCAATGTTAACCAAAAAGTATTAGCCATCGCTAATCAATACGACATACCAGTAGCCATGGGTGCATTAACGCCGACAGAAATATGTACTGCCGTCGACTTTGGAGCCGATATCGTAAAATTATTTCCGGCCGGTAACTTAGGTGTTAAATACTTTAAATCGGTAAAATCTCCGTTAGATGATGTGTGCATTTTTGCTGTAGGAGGTATTGATTTTTCAAATATTGAAGAGTGGATAGCTGCTGGTGTATCTGGTTTTGGTTTGGGTAGCGCATTAACAAAAGCAAAATATGGAGAAGAAGTTGAGTGCGTGAAGATAAATACTGAACGCTTTGTAAAAATTAAAAAAGAAGCTAAATGGATCCATTAGAAATTGTCAAATTAGAACTATTTAAAGTTCCACCAAGATGGTTGTTTGTTAAGATTACCACCAAATGTGGCATTATTGGCTGGGGAGAACCTGTTGTAGAAGGTAAAGCAAATACTGTTGCAGCCTGTGTTAGAGAATTAGAGCCATATTTAATAGGAAGAACGGCCAACCAAATTGAGGACATATGGCAGGTACTCTACAGAGGTGGATTTTACCGAGGAGGTACTATTCTTATGAGTGCCATTTCTGGAATTGACCAAGCTTTATGGGATATTAAAGGAAAACATTTAAATGTTCCCGTTTATGAACTTTTAGGTGGTGCAGTACGTCAAAAAATGAAGATGTATTGTTGGATTGGTGGGGATCATCCAGATGTTGTTCTAGAGCAAGCCCATGAAAAAATAAATCAGGGGTATACAGCTGTGAAAATGAATGCTACAGGGCAAATGCGCTGGGTTGCTAATGTAAAGGACGTTAAAAATGTGGCACGCAATATCAAGCTGTTACGTGAAGAATTTGGTTATGATATTGATATTGGTTTAGACTTTCATGGAAGAGTTCACAAGCCAATGGTTAAAAGACTCATAGATGAATTAGAACCCTATGAGCCAATGTTTATTGAAGAACCTGTTTTAAGTGAAAACAATGATGCCCTTAAACATATTTATTCATATACGAGTATACCCATTGCCACAGGTGAACGAATGTTGTCTCGCTGGGATTTTAAAGATATATTGCATCAAGGGGTTGTAGATATTATTCAGCCAGATTTAAGTCATGCTGGTGGAATCTCAGAAGTAAAAAGAATCGCCACTATGGCAGAAGCTTATGATATAGCTATTGCTCCACATTGTCCTTTAGGCCCAATAGCTCTAGCATCGGCATTACATTTAGACTTTTCATCACCTAATGCTACTATCCAAGAGAGTAGTTTAGGAATACATTATAACCAAGGGTTTGATTTATTGGATTATGTTGAAAATCCAGAAGTGTTTGATGTTAAAAATGGATATTTGGATTTGTTTGAAAAACCTGGTTTAGGTATTGATATAAACGAAAAGAAACTTAAAGAGGGTCTGAAGATTGGCCATGATTGGAAAAATCCAATATGGAGAAATGACGATGGTAACTTTGCAGAATGGTAAGAATTTAAGTTCTAAATTACATTGAAATTATTGTTATTTCACCCTTTTTAAGGCCTTTTCCGGTAACAGTTAGTTTAATTTCTCCTGCGTCTTCTGTAGATTGAACCAAAACCACCAATTTACCACTGAATAATTTCATTGTTGGTAAATGAAATAACTCAAGTGATGTAGCATCTCCATTACAAGCGGCTCTGTATGTACCGTTACCTTTGACTTCAAAATTAAGTTGATTGGTTGCTGTAGGACAAGGAACACCATTTTTATCTTCTACTGAAACCGTCACAAAAACTAAATCTTCTCCATTGGCTTTAATAGTTTTTACGTCAGAATCTAAGACAAGTTTATATGGTTTTCCAGCGGTTTTAATTTCTTTTTCTGCTGCTGGGTTTCCATTTTCATCAAGTGCAACGACTTTTAATGTGCCTGGCTCGTATTTTACATCCATCCACATTAAACGATAACGATTTTGCTTGGTGTTGTTATTTTTCTTTTTAATTCCAAGACTTTTACCATTCAAAAATAACTCTGCACTATCATAACTTGTGTATACAAAAACAGGTGTGTTTTCACCTTCGCGACCTTCCCAGTTCCAATGTGGTAACATATGAAGCGTTTCATCGTTTGTATTCCAACGGCTTCGGTATAAATAATAGCGGTCTTTTGGTAAGCCAGCCAAATCGTTAATACCAAAGTACGAACTGCGAGAAGGCCAAGCTTCATCATAAGGTGTTGGCTCGCCTAGATAATCAAAACCTGTCCAAACAAATTCGCCAATAACCCAAGGCTTATCATCTTGTAAAACAAAATCATCATCAGGAAGATTAGACCAGCTACAATATTCTAAATCGTAAGACGATGATTGAAAATCTGGATAGGTTTTCATACTGGCAATCTCTACAGGAAACTTATAAATACCACGAGAACTTACGGTTGAAGCTGTTTCGGAACCTAAAAGAAATCCTTGCGGAAAACGTTCATAAGCTTCTTCGTAAAGGTGTACACGATAATTTAAACCTGGGACATCCATTATGGCACCAAAACCAGATTCCATAACTGCTTTCACTTGGTCCATACCAACAGTTACAGGTCGAGTCGGGTCTTCTCTATGAAAAATATCTTGCAACCATTTAGCACGTTTTACACCTTCGCTTCCCCATTGGCCTGGCACTTCGTTACCAGAACTCCACATGACGATACTTGGATGATTTCGAGTGGCTCTTACTAAATTAACAACATCCTTTTCAGCATACTCGTCAAAAAAGCGATTGTAACCATTCTCAACTTTTGGTTTTTTCCACTCGTCAAAACTTTCAGCTAAAAACATAAAGCCCATTTCGTCACAAAGCTCTAATTGCTCAAAAGATGGCATATTATGGGCACTTCTAATAGCATTACAACCCATATCTTTTAAGATTTTGAGTTGACGTCTCAAAGCAGACATATTCACAGCAGTACCAATCGGACCCAAATCGTGATGCAAACAAACACCTTTAAATTTTCGGGTTTCGCCATTAAGACTAAAACCAGTTTTTGGACTGTAATCTATGGTTCTAATGCCAAAGCGTTGCGTTATATTGTCTTTAAGAATGTTGCCTTTATAAAGTTTTAAAACAGCTGTATATAAGTATGGTGTTTCTGGACTCCAAAGTTGAGGCTGATTAACTTTTATGTTTTGTTCAAATTCATTGTTGATGATGGTTGAGGTTTCTGCAGAAGTGATTGCGTTTCCATCAGCATCAAAAATTTCGGTTACTAATTTTAGGTCAGTTCCGGTGGCTTTTGTTTTAATGTTGACTTTAGCTTCATCTTCAGTAATTGAAGGCGTAGTGATGAAAGTTGACCATTGCTCAAAACTTTCTTTGTCTTTTACTATAAGTCTTACATTTCTATACAAACCAGCGCCAGGATACCATCTAGACGATTTGCCTACATTAGTGAGTTTTACGGCTAAAGTATTTTCAGAACTATCATTAATGAATTCTGAAACGTCAAAATAAAAATAGCTGTAACCATATTTCCATTCGCCAACTTTTTTGCCATTTAAATAGATTTCTGGTTCGCTCATTGCACCTTCAAAAAGTAATAGCACCTTTTTAGAGTCGTCAAAATTTTCAAGTGAAAAAGTATTTCTATACCAAGCTTCTCCTATGTATGGTAAAGCGCCAGTTCTACCTGTTTTTTCTGTGGCAATGGTTTCGCCATTTTGAGTAATGGCAACAGTTTGCTTATCAACTTCTTTGTCAAAAGGACCATAAATTGCCCAATCGTGCGGAACGGTTACAGTTTCCCATTTAGCATCGTTAAAATCTATTTTAGTGGCATTAGGATAATGTCCTTTATTGAATCTCCAACCTTTGTTTAGTGTGATGACCTGTCTGGTTTGCGCTTCTAAAAAAAATGCTCCACAGGTTAATATAAATAAACCAAGAAGTGAAAATATAGTTTTATTCATCTAGTGAAGCATTATAAAATTTAATACCAAGTGTAGCTTTGTTGTTGTGATCAAAAAGTGTGGCATTATCCCAATGTGAACCTTGAGCCCAAAGTGTAGAACAGCCTGTAGAAACCCAAGCTGGTTCCCAATAGACAAGGCCTTGTCCACCTGCGTTTTCAATAATTTGTTTTAGTTGATTAAGATAGTCTAATTGCCCTTGTTGCGTAGCAGGATAACCACCTGTTAAAGCATCAGAACCTAAAATATTATTAGCGCTATCTGCATTATCTAAAGTAAAAGGATAGGCAGTTTCTACTATCATCAATTTTTTATTATAAGTATTAATTAAAGTGTTAAGTGGTGTTTGTACTTCATTTAAATCATAATCTGACCAAATTGGGTAATACGACAAACCAATCCAATCAAAATCGGTAACACCATTTGCTGTAGCTTGCTCAAACCACCAAAGTCCATTTTCTGGTTGCGCGATATGAAGCATAACTTCAATAGTTTTGTTTTTTGCTGTTGAAATATCTCTAACAGCCTCAATACCTTTATTAATTAACGCCGAATTTCTTGCCCAATCAATAGGCCAAACCAAATCGCCTTGTTGTAAAATCATTCCGTTGATTTCGTTACCAACTTGCACAATATCTGGCAACAAATTTTCATTAGAAAGTTGATCTAAAGTGTTGTAAGTGTAATCGTAAAGTAACTGACTTAATGCAGGTGTGTTGTTGATTTCACTAACCCAAGCAGCCGGAATTTCTTGCTTAGAAGGGTCTGCCCAAGTATCACTATAATGAAAATCTAAAAGCACTTTTAAGCCTTTGGATTTTGCGCGTTGTATCGTTTCCTTAACATCGTTATAGTTAGAATAGTTGGTCCAATCTGGATTATGCCACAAACGTACTCTTACCAAATTAGCACCTTCATCTTTAAAAATCTGGTAAACATCTGTCGTTGTACCATTTGAGTTTTTATAAGTAGCACCACAATCTTCCATTTCGTTAACATAGGACAAATCTGCACCGTAGTAAAATGAGATTGGAGTATCATCTGCAGTATTGTTATCGTCAGAATTATTTTGAGAACACGAATGGACTCCTATGAGGCAAGAAAATAATAGTATAATCGTAAGATAATTCAAATCTAATCCTGATTTAATCATAAAACCAATCGCTTTTCTGCTAAGTTAATAAATTAATTTCTGTTGGTTAGCCGTCACTATTTATCATTATCTATATTTGTTTGTCATATCTTTTAATAACTAAGTCATGCAAATTTTAGCATTTGTTGCATTTACCGCTGTAGTAGCAATCATTTCGTACATAAAAACAAGATCTACTAAAGAATCTACCTTAGATGGCTATTTTCTTGGAGGACGTAGTTTAACAGCTGGAGTTATTGCAGGCTCCTTGTTACTTACTAACCTCTCAACGGAACAGATTGTAGGCTTGAATGGTTCGGCTTATCAAAGTGGTCTATCTGTTATGGTATGGGAAACTCTTGCGGCCATAGCCATGGTTGTTACCGCTATATATTTGCTACCAAGATATCTAAAAGGGGGTATTACTACAGTCCCTCAATTTCTTCAAGACCGTTTTGATACCTCTACAAAGACAATCACATCTGGTCTGTTTCTAACGGGTTATGTTGTAGTCTTGTTACCCATAATTTTATATTCTGGATCTATTGCACTTAGTGGTATGTTTAATGTACCAGAACTTTTAGGTGTGTCAAAATCTACAGCCCTTAAGATATGTATTTGGGGAATAGGAATCGTAGGTTCTATATATGCTATCTTCGGAGGTTTAAAGGCAGTGGCGGTATCAGATTCTATTAATGCCATTGGTTTGCTTATTGGTGGGCTTTTGATTCCGATTTTTGGATTGTTGCTTATTGGGGACAATGACTTGTTTAATGGACTTTCTATTTTAACTAATGAGAATCCAGAGAAGTTTAAGTCTTTAGGAACACAAACTGATCCTGTTCCGTTTCATACTATTTTTACGGGTATGATGCTGGTACAATTGTTTTATTGGGGCACGAATCAGCAAATCATTCAGAGAGCACTTGGGGCTAAGAATTTAAAGGAGGGACAAAAGGGCATATTATTGGCATCATTTATTAAAATTCTAGGTCCAATTATAGTGGTTTTACCTGGCTTAATTGCTTATCACGTGTTTAAGGGTGACCTTACCAGTGCAGATGAAGCTTACCCAATGTTAGTGAAAAAAGTATTACCAGATGCTTGGGTTGGCTTTTTTGCAGCTGTTTTGTTTGGTGCTATTTTAAGTTCGTTTAATAGTGTTCTGAATAGTTCTGTAACCTTATTTGGTATGGATATTTACAAGCAGCATATTAATAAAGAAGCCAATGATAAAGATGTAGTTAAGTATGGAAAACTATTTGGAATTGTTTTAGCCTTGCTCGCTATGTTTATTGCACCATTAATTGAAGAAGCTGGTAGTTTATTTGAATACCTTCAGGAAGTTAATGGAATTTATAGTATTCCAATACTAACTATTATTATTGTTGGGTATTTTACTAAACGTGTTCCGCCAATTGCTGCTAAAATTGGGCTAATCACAGGTTGTGTTTTTTATATTTTGAGCCAGTTTTTCCTTCAACCTTATTTTGTTGAAAAAGCATTAGACGAGGCTAAATTAAGTGGTGTAACTGAAAAATCTACATTGGCATTGATTGAAGCAAAAGTATATCCACATTTCTTGGATATTATGGCTATTTTATTTGTTTTGAATATCATTATAATGCTAGTTGTTGGTTGGCTAAGACCATCAAAAGAACCTTATAATATGCAATATACTAAGCAGGTAGATATTACACCTTGGAAACATGTTAACCTAGCAAGTATTGGCATTGTATTAATTGTAGTGGTTGTCTATATTTATTTTGCGTAATAGAAATAAAAAACTTTTATTCATTTATAATAAAAAAGGCTTCTCTGTGAGAAGCCTTTTTTGCTCAAATAAACACTTAATAATTAGAGCTTGACTAACTTAGTTGTCTGAGTTTTATTATTGCCATTCTCAACTCTTACAATATACATTCCAGTATTTAAACTAGAAACATCAAAGGTGTCATTTTTAGTAAATTCACCTTTAAAAGATTTCACTATTTTCCCTGTTAAGTCATAAACTTCAATATCAGAAACATTAGAATTTATGCTAAATGATGATTGAGTTGGGTTAGGGTATATTGTAAATGCTGATAATATCTGTTCATCAATACTTAGAACATTTGACGGTTGATTACCTAAAATTCTAAATTGACCAGGAGGTATTGATAATGTGGTTGTTGAATTTGAAACAGTAGTATTACCTGTTGGATCCATTAAATCATACCAAGTTGTTGTTACACCACTTGGGAAATTGGTATTTACAGTTTGTGAATTAACATCAAAGTTTGCTAAAATTATGACGTTCCTAAGTTCTGTTGTCGGAATAGAAGTATCAAAAATATCTATTCTAGGTGTAAAATTACCTGAAGTCATGGTATAATCACCTTCAAAAACAGGTTCTTCGATTTTAAGTTTATGTAACTTAGACCAATCTTCATAAATCTGACCTCTTACAGCATCCGTTAACCAGTTATTTGTCCATTGAGGTTGTGGTTTTGTGTCTAACTTACAATCTCCATCACCACCACCAGGTAAGTTAACCGTACCATTATTACAAGTAAAGATTGAATTTTCCATCCCTAAATCACCAAAATGCCAAATCATCTTTGGTCCAGGCACCATAACCGATACAGCAGCTAAAGCCGACATGCGAGATAGTGCAGTATTTAAGTCTTGTATGTTATGGCTGCTATTACTTGTATTTCCAAACTGAAGATTTTTATACATTAAGCGTTCTTCATCATGACTTTCAGGGTAACCTAAAACTCTAGGGCCATTAAAAGAAGATCTTGATTTGTGTCCAATTCCATCAATGTTTCTATTTCCGTTTTGACCCATTGTTAGTTCATTGTATGGGTCTGTCATTTTCCCCCACATCATTACACCTTTACCTTCAGAATATCTATAATTAGCCCATTCTTTTTCTTCATTTTCAGTCCCTAAGTGCTCAAAAATAACGTAGTGATTTTCATCCAAAGACCAAGAATAGTCAGCATATTCTTTTAAAACGTCAACACGGTCTTGTTGATAGCTGTTAGTACAACCTTCATTACCCGAACTACAGTTTTGAGTAAATCCTTTTGTTAAATCCCAACGGAAGCCATCGATATTGTATTCTTCTATCCATTGTCTAATGACACGTTTTACATAGTTCTTTGTTCTTGGAGCTTGGTGGTTATAATCATAACCTACGCTATAACTGTGTGTTGCTTGTAGATTAAAGTACGGGTTTTGGGAAGTTGGATTTCCAAAACCATTACCATCTGGGTCATCCATCCACATCCTTACCATTGGAGAGCGCCCAAAAGCGTGGTTTAATACTAAATCTAAGATGATTGCAATTCCATTCTGATGGCATAAGTCAATAAATTCCTTTAGCTTATCAGGAGTGCCATAAAACTTATCTAGGGCCATATGATAAGAGGTATTATAACCCCAACTTTCATTACCTTCAAATTCCATTACTGGCATGAGGTGAATGGCATTAATATTCAAATTTTTAAAGTAATCGATTTTATCAATTAAATCTTGATAATTTCTGTCAGCATCAAAATCTCTAACTAAAACTTCATACACAATTAAATCTTCCTTTTTAGGTTTATTAAAATCGGTTACCTGCCAATTATATGGTGTTTGTCCGGTTTGCAAAACGGATACCTCAAAACCTTTAGCTCCTTGTGGAAAAGCAGGTAGATTAGGAAATGTTGAAGCTGGTATCCATGGATCGTCAAATTCTGATAAAATTAGTGTTGAGTATGGATCGGCAACATATACAATTGAAGGTGAATTAGTAGGTGGGGTTTTATCACCCACCCAGTATTCGTAAGTTTCGATTTGCCCTGGGGTTAGTCCTGTGAGTTCAAGCCAAAAAAGATTTCTAGAGAAATCACGCTTCATGGCATAACTCAAATCAGGTTGGTAGTTGTTAAAGCTTCCAGCTACATAAACAAAATCTTTACCTGTGGCATAAAGTACCAAAATTGCAGTGTTATCATCAATATAGTTAATACCTTCATCA
The DNA here is from genome assembly GCF_049942685.1 of Winogradskyella sp. HB-48. Taxonomy (GTDB): domain Bacteria; phylum Bacteroidota; class Bacteroidia; order Flavobacteriales; family Flavobacteriaceae; genus Winogradskyella. Next base: position 742,931 of record NZ_CP187934.1, on the reverse strand, counting down.
TAATCTTGAGTCATAAAGCCTAAAATAGAGCCTGGATCGACAATAACACTAAATGTTCTTGTAATTGTGGTACCACCTAATACGGCCGTTAATTCATAAGATTTATTGTTTGTGATATTAGTATCCGTGTAGGAATAATTGTCCGTAAAGTTTTGGGTATCTATTAAAGAGCCATTTGCTGTTAGAGTATAGGTTGCATTTCCACCAATGTTTGTAGCGGATATAGCGAAACTATCACCAGAATTTATAATGGTAGTATCTTCTGTTGGTGAAGTTAAACTGATCTGAAATGACCCTACTTGAAAAATAAAATCCTGACATCCAGTAGCCTTGTACTCTTGTGAACCATCCTCATTTCTAAATACCATTCCCATCTGTATAACATTTGATGCCTGTTGTGGCGTGAGATTGTAATAGGTTTCAGGCACAATAGTTATAGAGTATATACCACCTCCTTGATTGGTCATTTCGCCTATACCATCGTCTTGTCCCCAGTTTCCAGTAACGCTAATGCCGAATGCATTACTACCATCCCCAACTCCAGAGTGCATGTAAACTTTGGATGGATTATTAAAGCCATCACAATCTGTTGCACTACTATTGGTATCTAGCGTTATAGTAATGCTTTCATCTACTTCGAAAGGATTTGGGGTTATTGTTAACTGACCATAGGAATGGATAAATATTCCAAATGTTATTAATAATATGTAATACTTTTTCATAATTCTTTTTTTTGAAAAAGGCATGCCAATTAATAATTTAACATGCCTTTTATATGTTTACCTCATAATAACTATGAGATTAATTTTTCTAAAACTGTAAGACAGAATACTCTCCAGTATTAGTATTTAACCAAACTCTAGCTGGACCAGCAGAAGAAGGAATATTGTCACCATCTTGATCTATTATTCCGTCTGCACCAGTATCACCATAGTTTAATCCCCAGTCATTATTTGCTCTAAATTTAATTTCGCCATCAAGTAAGGTAACAATGTCACCATAAAAAACACCTTCTTGGATTTCAGTTAAGGCAAAATCATCACCAGCACCTCCCCAATCGTTAAATCCAGAACCAACAACACCAAAAACACTTGCAGCATCATCAATAGTTACAGTACCAGCATTTAAGTCTAATGTAATTAAATAATGTCCAGCAGATACAGCGATGTTATCACCATCTTGATCAATTGTACCATCAGCACCAGTATCACCATAATTTAAACCCCAATCATTGTTGAAACGAATCTTCATTTCACCAGCCATTAATCTAATACCTTTTTTGAAAGTGTCAGTAGTGTAGTCGTAGTAGAATTTACCATCAGGGCCAGCACCACCCCAATCATTCCAAGCAGAACCTACAACTCCCCAAGAATATGCTTCAATGTCATAAGTTAAGTTTGCTAAATCAACAGTGATTTTATAGTCTCCTGCTGACACTGGGATATTGGCACCATCTAATTCAAGAGTTCCACCAGAACCACCCCAGTTCGTTCCCCAATCGTTATTTAATCTAAACTTAATTTCACCATCAACTAAGGTTACATAAGATACAAAAACATCTGACATGTCAGTAGTATAGAAGTAACCATCGGCATAGGCTCCCCAGTTATTATAACCAGAACCAACAACACCTAGTTCAGCTATCATTGCTCCGCCAGGACCAGAGCCAGTACTTTCCAATAATTCTACATTTAAGACTAAAACATCAGAGAATGCTTCTGTACCGCTACCATTATCACCAGGAAACGCTCTTAATCTTACTGAAAAAGAACCTGTATTAGGAGCTGGTGTGTCTGGGTCGTTATCTAATCCTGCATCAGTTGCAACAGTTATCATTTGACCAATAGACATGGCAATCTCATTACCAATCGAAGAGCTTACAACAACTGCATCACTAAAATCTCCAGTAACAGATCTTTGTAATTCATAAGTTATGTTTGTAGGCGAACCAAAATCAGCATTACCCCAAGTGAAACGCTCCCCTAAGTTAGCTGAAGTTGCAGTAGATAATATGTAGTTGTTTTGGATTGAGTTTGTAAAAACAAAACCTTCCGGTTCTTGTGTTGTGAAAACAACGTCATCTTCAGTTTCACAACTGTTAAAACTTAATAAGGCAAAGATGAAAAGGCCTAAAATTGATATTTTTTTCATGATTATTGTAAGTGTTATTTAATTAGTATCCTGGGTTTTGTTCTAAATTAGTGTTTATACCAAGGTCAGTAGCAGGTAATGGCATTAAATCTCTAAACGATTCGGTTGTGGCACCTGGTTGTACACCACCTTTCCATTGCCAAACACCATTATCAGAAAATTGATCAAATCGGATTAAATCCGTTCTTCGGTGTGCTTCCCAGTATAATTCTCTAGAACGCTCATCTATGATAAAATCTAATGTTAAATCTGCTTGTGAAATATTACCACTAGAATCACCATAAGCTCTTTCTCTTAGCTCATTTATATATCCTACTGCAGTGCTCATTGAACCGCCGCCACCACGTAGAACAGCTTCAGCATACATTAAATATACATCCGCTAGCCTAAACATTGGAAAGTCAATATCTGTATGGTCGCCTGTAGTATCTGAACCAGGATTACCGTTTACATCAACATTTCTGTATTTAGCAACTGCATATCCGTCAGTAAATGTTGCGACGGACATAATATCTTTATTCTGACCATCAGTATATAATAATTCTCTACCATCTGCAGAATTTTCTTCACCTGGGAATTGCTCTACAAAAGTTGGTGTGGTTCTAATTCCAAACCATCCACCATTAATTCCAAAGTCTGCTGGATTCATAGATCCACCTACAGGGGCGTGAGTTAAAAATGTCATTCCACCGAATGCTTGTGTTCTAAGACCGTCAAAAGGAATAGTAAATATAACTTCTTCTTGCGCTCCGTTAGAATCATTATCAGCTAAGAATGAATGGAAATAAGGAATATCTGGAATTGAATATCCTGCTCCAATAATATTATTGGTGTAAGTGATAACATCTGCGTATCTAGAAGTACCAGTATATACTTCTGCGTTCAAATAGATTTTTGCTAATAACATCCATGCTGCCGCTCTATCTGCTCTACCATATTCATTAGCTCTTGGAGCAGCCATATCGTCTAAGATATCTAATAATTCAGACTCTACATAATTGAATAAATCAGCTCTTTGTATTTGAGGAGGTAAAAAAGCACCAATTGGGTCATCTTCAGTTATAAAGGGAGTATTACCGTATAAATCCATGGCATGCCAATAGGTTAATGCTCTCATAAACCTTGCTTCTGCTCTAAAAGTTTGAATCTCTGCCCTTAGTTCTTGAGAAACTCCTCTACCATCTAATTTACCGTCCGTAGTTTGACGTAAAAACTCATTGCATAGAGCTACTTGGTAAAAAATACGGCTGTACATTGTTCTGATAAACTCGTTACCAGAGGTCCACACTTGCCCATGTAAATCCTGGATAGTTCCATCATTCCATGCTATAAGTGCTTCATCAGTAGTTAGCTCTTGCATTTTCCAATACAATCTTAAATAATTGGAAAAGCCTTCGTCCAATCCAATTAAGTCTGGAGCACCTGCGGGGCCTTCCTGACCACTTAAAGAAATTCCAGCATAAATCTTAGCTAAGAATTGCTTGTAAGCTTCAGGATCTTCAAACGCAGCATCAGCTGTAAGCCGGGCGTCTTCTGGTTGTAAATCTAATCGGTCTGCACACGATTGTACAAAGAGTGCAATCGCAAAGACCAAGAAGATACTTTTAATTGTTCTTAACATCATAGCTTTGTTGTTTATATATTTATTTTTCATTTTTTTAGAATGTAAAGTTTAAACCTAACACAATATCCCTTGTTCTAGGATAAAAATTGTTTTGTATACCATTACTAATCTCAGGATCTAAACCATCATACTCTGTAATTACAAACACATTTGTTGCTGTTAACGATGTTCTGAGTGTCATTTTAGAGAAAGGTATAGTATATCCTAAGGATATATTGTCTAATCTAACAAAATCAGCTCTTTGTATGTAATAATCAGAAAATAACTCTTGGTTAGTGAAATTAGTGTCTAAGAAGCTTGAATGTGCATTGGCTTGATATCCTGGTTGGTTAACCACAGCATTCACATTGCCTCGATCTGAAGCACTGTTGTTATAAACATAGTTTCCGAAACTTCCTCTAAAAGTAAAGTTTAAATCAAGATTTTTATATCTAAAATTATTGGTGAATCCAATAAAAGCATCTGGAGTCGCCTTTTTATAAGCTTGCCTATCTGCTTCAGTTATTTGGTTGTCACCATTAACATCAACATAAGCGCCAGCAATTGGATCACCATTGTCATCATATACCTGTCTGAATACGAAGAAAGTTGATGGGTCGTATCCCGGACGGTATATTTGAATATTATTACCGACACCACCAGAAATTCCACCATTAGGTGAAGGTAAAAAGTAATCTGAATCCCCTGACAAATTAAGTTTTGTTATTTCTTGTTCTTGGAATGTTATATTAAAGTTAGTATCCCACCCAAAGTTTTCTTTTTGGGCTATAACACCATTTAGGCTAAATTCAAGACCTCGACTAGTAACCTCACCAACATTAGTGATCAAAAGGTCTGTTAAGTTTGCACCCGCAGGAACAGGAACTCTAGATAATAAGTCCTTGGTTTCTCTATAATACGCATCAACTGTACCAGTAAGTCTATTGTTAAAGAAACCAAAATCTAAAGCTACATTGTATTGTGTTGTTTCTTCCCATTTTAGATTTTCGTCAAATCCTTCAGGACGTAGAGTCTCGAAGAAAATAGGATCACCATTAGGAAGTGTGCCAAACTGAATATTTGCGGCATTGTTACGAGATGGTGTGTAAATTCCTAAATATCCGTAATTTGGTCCAATTTCTTGCTGACCAGTAACACCCCAACCAGCTCTAAGTTTTAAGTTTGAAAAGAATGAATTTTCCATAAAACTTTCGTTCATTAATTTCCAACCAACTGATACACCAGGGAACGATCCCCAACGATTATCTTCACTAAATCTTGAAGACCCATCGCGTCTAAAACTCGCAGAAATTAAATATTTATCTGCTATATCAAAACTTGCTCTTACAAAATAAGATTCTAAAGCATTTCTATTTATATCTGCTGGGGGAGCTGTTAATATACCAGTTTGTCTACTAAACTCACTAAAGATATAAAATTCCTGGAAAGCATGCCCCGCAGTTAAATCTACTAAAGTGTTAATAGATTCAATGTCCTTTTTGTAGTTTAGATAAAAATCTAAAGACGTATTTCGATTTAAGCCAGAAGAGACCTCATTAGTTGGTACAGCACCAGCGTTATTTGGGTTGGCAGCAGAAAACAAATATCCGCTGTTTTCAGCATAATCAATACCTGCATTTAAATTGAAACGCAAATCCTTTAAAAACCAAAATTTATAATCAATATTAAAATTAGATATGACACGTTTTGAAGTTTGTCTACTATTGAAATTATTGTTGTCTAGTAAAAACAATGGATTTGCAGGAGCCAAATTTGCACCAGTACCGTATTGTGTATAATTGCCATTTTCATCAAACACAGGCTGTGTTGGGTCGAATGCAATAGCTGCTCCGAGAGCACCTTCGTTTGCATAATCATTTTCACTTTGAGACAAAGTTGAAGTTAGTGTCAACTTTAAATCATTATTTAAAAAGCGGTGTACAAGAGCCACATTAGCACCAGTTCTTTCAAAAAGATCATTCAGTGGGCCTTCTTGAGATGAGTGGTTAAGATTCACTCTGAAATTAAAATCTTCATAACCTTTAGAAACTGTTAAGTTATGAATGGCTCCAACACCAGTCGTGTAAATTTGGTCTTGCCAATCAGTACTAGCATTACCTAACACAGAAACATCTCCACCATTATCTGTAACAACTTGCCTGTATTGACTAGCATTGAGAACATCAACAGTGTTGGTAACAGTTCTGGTAGAAGCTTGTAAACCATATTCAACCTTAAATGGCTGATTTGCTTTACCTTTTTTGGTAGTAATTAAAATAACACCATTTGAGGCACGAGAACCATAAATAGCAGTTGCTGAAGCGTCTTTCAATACTACAAAATCTTCAATATCAGCAGGGTTAATGGCACTTAACGCATTTCTAGTCCCCTGAGCACCACCTCTTTGATCAATAGGCAGCCCATCAATAACAATAAGTGGATCATTTGTTGAGTTTAGTGAAGCACCACCACGTATTCTGATTTCACCACCTTCACCAGCAGCACCACCACCAGTTGTAATACGTACACCAGCAGCTTTACCGGCAATAAGTTGTTGAGGTGCAACTATTGCGCCGCGATTAAATTCTTCATCACCTACTTTTTCAACAGCACCTGTAGCATCTTGTTTGGTGGTAGAACCATAACCAATAAGTACTACTTCGTCTAATTGTGCAGCATCTTCTTCAAGTGCAACATCAAGATTCGCTTGACCATTAAAAGTTATTTCTTGAGTTTTGTAACCAACATAAGAAACTACAATAATTTCTCCTTGGTTGACTTCTACGGTGAACTTACCATCAAAATCGGTAGAAGCACCTCTAGAAGTTCCTTTTACCAGTACATTAACACCTGGTAAAGGCATAGCGTTTGCTTTATCTGTTACTGTACCTGAAACGTTTGTTTGAGCTAATAAAGTGGCAGGTGCCATTATTAAACAGAACAGCAAAGCATTTAAGAATGTTTTCATACAATGTTTTTAAGTTAATTGCTTAGTTAATTGATTTATATTTTCACTTCTTGGGTTAAATCTATGTAAAATTAGTGTGATTTGTACGTTAAAAAACATGACATATATCACGAAAACGTTTTCGTGTTAAAAACTTTTTAACAATCATTAACATTTTTAGAAAAATACCAAAAAAAATAAGGAATTCGCAATTAGAGATAGTTAAAATTAAGGACTTTAGAATTTGATTTGTTAAAATAAGGTTATCTTAGCTTATTGATTTATAGCTTAAATAATGAAACGAAAAATCACATTAAAACAAATAGCTAGAGAGTTAGAGGTCTCTATTTCAACGGTTTCAAAAGCCTTGAGAAATAGTGCAGAGATAAGCGAGGATACGAAGCAAAAAGTACAAGCCTTTGCAAAGTTATACAACTATAGGCCTAACAATATTGCCTTAAGTTTAAAGAATCGTAAGACAAATACTATCGGTATTATTATTCCTGAAATTGTACATCATTTCTTTTCTAAGGTAATACGCGGAGTTGAATTGGTAGCCAACAAAAGAGGTTATAATGTCATTGTTGGACTTTCGAACGAATCATTTTCTAGGGAAGTTATTAATATGGAAATGCTTGCCAATGGTAGTATAGATGGTTTTATATTGTCAATTTCTAAGGAGACTCAGCAGTTACAAGATTATCATCATTTTAATGAAACTATGAGTCAGGGAATGCCGATTGTAATGTTTGACCGTGTGGTTTCAGATATTAACTGTGATAAAGTCATTGTAGATGACTTAAATGGTGCAAAAAATGCCGTAGAAAAACTAATTAAGAACAATTGTAAATCAATCGCTTTAATAACCACCAAAGACTATGTTAGTGTAGGAAAGCTTAGAACTCAAGGCTATCTTGAAGCTTTAGAGAGTCACGAAATCCAACCAAAATCTGAACTTATTTTGAAAATTGATGACACACTTGATTATGAATCTAATTTAGAGGCTCTTGAGGTTGAGATAGGACAATTATTTAAGTCTAATAAAGACATAGATGGGATTTTTGCTGTTAATGAATTGTATGCTTTATCGGCAATGAAGGTTGCAAGAAAATTAGGTTTGGATATTCCTAATGACATACAAGTTATTGGATTTACCAATGGTGTATTATCTAAACATTCTACACCGAGTTTAACTACAGTAAGTCAACATGCACAACAGATGGGTGAGATTGCAGCAGATTTACTGATTAATAAATTGGAAAATAAGATAGAGGCAGAAGAAGAGGAGTTTCAAACTATTATTATCGAAACTGAATTAATTGAAAGAGAATCTACCAAGTAGAAATTTAACATTGGCATTTTAAAATCTTTTATATCTTTACAGCCAAATCAAGACTTATATTTTCACTTCACAAATAAGTTTTGATAAGCATAGCTTGTCAGAATAGTATAAATCAATAACATACTATTATGAAAAAGCGCAGATTAGGTTTCTGGGAAATCTGGAATATGAGTTTCGGTTTCTTAGGAATCCAAATGGGTTTTGCATTGCAAAACGCAAATGCCAGCAGTATTCTCAGTAGATTTGGGGCAGAAGTCCATACACTATCTTGGTTTTGGTTAGTAGCTCCTGTAACAGGTTTAATTGTTCAGCCTATAGTTGGTCATTATAGTGACAAGACTTGGAATAGGTTAGGCAGGAGAAAACCATATTTTCTAGCAGGTGCACTGATTGCATCTATTGGAATGGTTTTGCTTCCTCATTCGGACGCATTTATTCAATACCTCCCAGTTCTATGGTTTGGGGCAGGTTTTTTGATGCTAATGGACGCATCATTTAATATTGCAATGGAACCCTTTAGGGCTTTTGTTGCAGACCTAATGCCAGTTGACCAAAGAACTTTGGGTTTTAGTATTCAAACGGTTCTAATAGGTATAGGTGCTGTTATAGGGTCATTTTTACCATATGTTTTGGCTGAATGGTTTGGTGTCAGTGATCAGGCATTAACAGGTGGTGTTCCTTTAAATGTAAAATATTCATTCATTGTAGGGGCAGTAGTATTAATTATTACTGTATTAATTACAATTTTTACAACTAAAGAGTACTCTCCAGAAGAAATGAAGATGCTTGATGAATATCAGGATAGTGATTCTTCCAATACAGAAGAAAAATCCGGATTGAAGAATATTTTCTCTGATTTTATAAAAATGCCTGAGACTATGCGGCAGTTGGCATGGGTTCAGTTCTTCTCATGGTTTGGCTTATTTGGTATGTGGGTTTTTACTACAAGAGCAATTGCACAGCACATCTATGGATTGCCAGAAGAAGATACTTTAAGTTCCTTATATTCTGATGCTGAAAAATGGACTGGTGTAATATTTGGTGTTTACAATGGAGTTTCTGCCATAGTTGCATTTTTCTTGCCTTACATCGCTAAAAAACTTAGTCGTAAGAAAACACACATGCTATCACTAATAATAGGTGGTTTAGGCTTAATCTTTATGTATTTCGCACCTAATAAATACTGGTTGATTCTTTCTATGATAGGTGTAGGCTTTGCTTGGGCAAGTATTCTGGCTATGCCTTACGCCATGTTAACAGGATCTCTACCTATCAAGAAAATAGGTGTATACATGGGAATTTTCAATTTCTTTATTGTTTTGCCACAAATTTTAAACGGAATAATAGGTGGTCCAGTAGTTAAATATTTTTATGGTGGAAATCCTATGTTAGCATTAGTCACTTCTGGTATAAGCTTTTTTATAGCAGCATTGTTAGTGAGAAGAGTACATGATGTAGATGAAGTAATTGAAACAAACTAAATGAACAAAAAAGGCTTCATATTCGATTTAGACGGTGTCATTGTAGACACTGCAAAATACCATTTCTTAGCTTGGAAAAAATTAGCTAATGATTTAGGTATAGACTTCACCGAAGAAGAAAATGAGCAACTAAAAGGAGTAAGCCGAGTAAAATCTCTTGAAAAGATTTTAGCTTGGGGAAATAAAACGCTTTCAGAAAAAGAATTTAAAGCGCAAATGGCCAAGAAAAATGAAGATTACTTAGGCCATATTGCTAAAATGGATGAATCCGAGATTCTTCCTGATGTGCCAAGAGTACTTAACTGCCTTAGTAAAAATAATCAACCAATATCACTAGGCTCTGCAAGCAAAAATGCCAGAACCATTTTAGAGCGTGTTAACCTTAAAGAAAAGTTTAACGCTATCGTCGATGGCAATGATGTTACCAAAGCAAAGCCAGACCCAGAAGTATTTCTGATTGCGTCAAAACTGTTGAATGTAGAACCAGAAGACTGCATCGTTTTTGAAGATTCAGTTGCTGGCGTAGAAGCAGCCAATGTTGCCAATATGACGTCTATCGGCATCGGTAGTGAGGATGTATTAGGACATGCCAAGTATGTGTTCAAGGATTTTACGGAAATCTCAGAAGACTTCATAGAGAAACTTATAAACGAATAAAAAATTAAGCCTTTTTCTTGGCTCAAAAAAGAAATAAATGAACTTAGATTATATCATACCTAATGCATGGTCAATCATAGAAGAAGGATTCGACCCAAACAAAGTTAAAGCTTCAGAAAGTATCTTTAGCTTGGGAAATGGTGCAATGGGACAACGTGCCAATTTTGAAGAAAGGTATTCGGGTCCAACATTTCAAGGTAGTTACATTGCTGGTGTTTATTATCCAGATAAGACTCGTGTTGGTTGGTGGAAAAATGGTTATCCGGAGTATTTTGCTAAGGTGTTAAATGCACCAAGCTGGATTGGTATTAACGTAGTAATTAATGATGAAACCTTAGACCTGCATACGTGTAAAAAAGTAGAAAACTTTAGACGCGAGCTTAATATGAAAGAAGGTTGGCTATCTAGAAGTTTTACGGCAACACTTCAAAATGATGTAGAAATCGAAATCAATGCGAAACGTTTTCTAAGTCTTACTGAAGACGAAGTAGGTGCAATTAATTATGAAGTAAAACCAATAAATTCTGATGTTAAGGTAACATTTCAACCGTATTTAGATAGTGGAATTACAAATGAAGATACCAACTGGGACGACCAATTTTGGGATACACTAGATGTGATTAAAGATGGTAAAAAAGCATTTATCAAAGCCAAAACGATGAAGACGGAATTCCATACGTGTACATTTATGGAATCTCGCATTTTTCTTAATGGAAATTCAGTTGAAGCAAACGCAACAGTTGATAAATCTTCAAATAAAATAGCTTTTACTTATACGCAAGATACAAAGCAAGGAGAAACTGTTTCTATTCATAAATTTGGCGGTTATACGGTTGATAGAAATCACGATAAAAACCAATTAATCAATGCTGCAAGTTCAGTTTTAGACACAGCTATAAATGCTGGTTTTTCAAACTTGTTAGATTCTCAAAAAGAAGCTTGGGCTAAGATTTGGGATATGGCAGACATCACTATAGATGGTGACTTAAAAGCACAACAAGGTATTCGATTTAATATCTTTCATTTAAATCAAACTTATTTAGGAACTGACCCACAATTAAACATTGGTCCTAAAGGATTTACTGGCGAGAAGTATGGTGGAAGTACGTATTGGGATACCGAAGCTTATTGTATTCCATTCTATATGGCAACCAAAGACCAAAGTGTTGCCCGAATGTTGTTAACCTACAGATACAAGCACTTAGAAAAAGCCATTGAAAATGCCGAAAAATTAGGCTTTAAAAATGGTGCGGCTTTATATCCAATGGTAACAATGAATGGTGAGGAGTGCCATAACGAGTGGGAAATCACTTTTGAAGAAATCCACAGGAATGGAGCTATAGCCTTCGCTATTTATAATTATTTCCGTTACACAGGTGATTTCAGTTATGTGCCAGAGATGGGACTTGAAGTGTTGATTGGTATCGCAAGATTCTGGCACCAACGTGCTACGTTTTCAACATACAGAAATAAGTATGTCATTCTCGGCGTAACAGGTCCTAATGAGTACGAAAACAATATCAACAATAACTGGTACACTAACTACATCGCAAAATGGTGTATAAAGTATGCAGCAGAATGCATAGATAGGGTTGAAGCCGATTATAATACAGATTACACACGTATAATGAATAAGGCTAAATTGTCTAAAGCAGAAGTTAAAGAATGGTTAGAAGTGGCAAATAATATGTACTTCCCTTATTCTGAAGAACACAATGTGTACTTACAGCAAGACGGTTTCTTGGATAAGGAATTAATCACTGTAGCAGATTTAGACAAGTCGCAACGCCCAATTAACCAAAAGTGGTCTTGGGACAGGATCTTACGTTCGCCATACATCAAACAAGCTGATACGTTGCAAGGGTTCTATTTCTTTGAAGACCATTTTACAACTGAAGAATTAGAGCGTCATTTCGATTTTTATGAGCCATTTACGGTTCATGAAAGTTCATTATCGCCTTGCGTACATAGTATCCAGGCTGCGAAGTTAGACCGAATGGAACAAGCGTACACGTTTTATTTAAGAACATCACGTTTAGATTTAGATGACTATAACCACGAAGTACACGAAGGGCTTCACATTACTTCAATGGCTGGTACTTGGATGAGTATTGTAGAAGGTTTTGGAGGTATGCGTGTTAAGAACAATAGGCTAACCTTTGAACCTCGCATTCCTGAGCAATGGGAAGGCTATTCATTCAAAGTAAATTTTAGACATCAAATCTTAAAAGTAATCGTTAATCAAGGTAAAACACACTTTGAAGTTGATGGCGACCAAGATTTACAAATAATGGTAAATGGAGAAAATGTAACTATTTCGCCAAACAACTTAGTAACAGTTTAAGCTGCTACATTTTACAAGAACATTAAACTTATTATTATGAAAAAACTATCATTAGTTATAACTCTATTTTCAATCGTTTTAATGTGGTCTTGTAAAGAAAAGGCAGATTATAAAACAACTGAAACTGAAGATAAACCAGTAGTTGAAGCAAATGACATTGAGAGAGTTGAACCACCATTTTGGTGGACAGGCTTCAAAAACAATTCGCTTCAACTTTTAGTCAAGCATCCTAATATTGGCAGCGCCAAAGTAGAAATTTCAAAATATGGAATCACACTTAAAGAAGTTCATAAAGCCGATAGTCCAAACTATCTATTTTTAGATTTAGAAATTGCTGAAAGTGCAAAGCCAGGTAAATTCAATATTGTTTTTAAACAGAAAGATGGTACCGAATTAACTCAAACCTACGAGTTAAAAGCAAGAGAAAAATCAGCCGAAGACTATGTAGGTTTTGACAGTTCTGATGCAATTTATCTTATTACTCCTGACCGTTTTGTCAATGGCATCACAGCTAATGATACACCAACTGGTATTGAAGGGCAACCACAATTGCAAGAGCAAACCATCGATAGAAATGATGATTATGCAAGGCATGGAGGCGATATTGCAGGTATAACGTCGCGCATAGAATACATTAACGATTTAGGGTTTACTGCTGTTTGGCCACAACCTTTGTTAACCAACGATATGAAGCGTGGTTCATATCATGGCTATGCTGTTACGGATCTGTATCAAATTGACCCTCGTTTCGGAACTTTAGAAGAATATAAAGAACTATCTACTAAGCTTAGAGAGAAGGATATGAAACTCGTAATGGACCAAGTTGCCAATCATTGTGGATTATACCATTGGTGGATGAAAGATTTGCCTTTTAAAGATTGGATTAATCTTCAAGAAAATTACGAGGAAAACATAGAAAATTGGGGAAATGATTTCACCATAAACTCTAACCATAGGCGTACAACCAATCAAGATATTTATGCTTCAAAAGCGGATCATGATGGCATGTCTCAAGGTTGGTTTGTGGCTACGATGCCAGATTTGAATCAAAAAAATCCATTTATGGCTAAATACATCATTCAGAATAGTATTTGGTGGATAGAAGTTGCTCAGCTAGGTGGTATTCGTCAAGATACCTATCCTTATCCTGATAAAGATTTTATGAGTGATTGGGCAGGTGCCATTATGACCGAGTATCCAAATTTTAGTATTGTAGGCGAGGAGTGGAGCTACAATCCATTATTAATTGGTTACTGGCAAGAAGGAGCCAATAATAGAGATGGTTATGATTCTAACTTAAGATCTTCCATGGATTTTGCAATGCAAAATCTAGTAGTTCAAGGCGTAAAAGAGGAAGAAGCCTGGGACAAAGGTTTGGTAAAAATCTATGAAGGATTGGCCAATGATTTTCATTATGCTAGTCCAAAGGATATTATGGTTTTTCCAGACAACCACGATATGAGTCGCATTTTCACCCAAATGGATGGCGACATAACGAATACAAAAATGGCAATGGCAACGTATGCTGTTATGCCAAGAATTGTTCAGATGTATTACGGTACAGAAATTTTAATGAATGATTTTGAAAAGCCAGGTGACCACGGACTTATTCGTACCGATTTTCCTGGTGGTTGGGAAGGTGATGCTATTAATGCGTTTACAGGCGAAGGTTTAACCGATGAACAAAAAGATATGCAGTCGTTCATCAAAAAGCTTTTCAATTACAGAAAAGAAAGTAAAGCCATTCACGACGGAAAAACCGTGCATTTTGCACCATTTGTAGGCACCTACTTTTTGTATCGCACCTTAGGAGATGAAACTGTCGTTTTAATTTTGAACAAGAACGAAGACATAATCACAATTGACCTTAATTATCAAGAGGAAATGGGATTAAAAGGCAAGACGCTTAAAAATGTCATTACTGGAGAAATGGTAAAATGGGGAGAAGTATTAGAACTAAAATCTAAAGGTGTTACAATTCTAACCACAAAGCTATAAAGATGAAATATTTAGGCATCATACTTTGTTTTACTGTATTGGTATTTTCCTGCAAAGAAGAAACTAAAAAACAAGAAACACCAATACAAGAAACAGAAGAACAATCTATAGTTGAATTCAAAACGGTTGAATATGCCAAATTAGCTTCAGGAAAATTATTGCGAGTAGAAGATTTTCCATCAGAATACATCAAGCCCAGACCAGTGGATGTTTGGTTGCCAGAAGATTATTCTGAAAATAAAAAATACAACGTGCTGTATATGCACGATGGCCAAATGTTGTTTGATAGCACAACAACTTGGAACAAACAAGAATGGAAGGTCGATGAATGGGCTTCAACATTATTGTCCGAAGAAAAAACTAAAGATTTTATAGTCGTTGGTATTTATAACATTGCAGACATTCGTTGGCAAGATTTATTTCCTCAAAAAGCATTTGATTTATACTTAAATAAAAAAACTCGTGAAAGACTCTTAGCAGAGGCTATAAATGCAGATCAGAATACTGATCTTTATGGCGATAACTATTTAAAATTTATAGTTGAAGAATTAAAGCCTATAATTGATAGCACGTATTCGGTGTATACAGACCAAGAACACACTTTTGTAATGGGTTCTAGTATGGGAGGCTTAATGTCTATGTATGCTATGAGTGAATATCCAGAAGTGTTTGGTGGTGCAGCCTGTATATCCACGCATTGGGTTGGAGCAGCACCTAGAGAAGATAACCCTTTACCAGATGCCATTTTTGAGTATATGGAAGTCAATTTGCCGCACGCAGGACAACACAAATTGTACTTCGATTACGGTAACAAAACTTTAGACGAATATTATCCACAATATGCACCAAGAGTAGACGCTATTTTAAAACAAAAAGGCTACAGAGAAAACAATGCCAAGAACTTGTTTTTTGAGGGTACAGATCATTCTGAAAATTCTTGGAATGCAAGGTTAGACCAACCTTTATTGTTTTTGTTAGGAAATAATTAATCGGCTTTGTCATTCCGCACTTGATGCGGAATCTATTTTATATTTATGAAACACATCATCCTATACATATCAATTTTCTTAATAACGGTTTCAGTAGTTGCACAAAACCCAAACCGACAATACCAATCACACAATGAAGAAAACGGAATTTTTTCTGTAGTCACAAATGACGGAACGTATAAGTTTCAGTTTTATACTTCAGAAATTCTTGAAACAAGTTTTATTCCAACAAACGAAAAATATAACACAGAATCTCACGCTGTAGCACTTCAACCTGAAGTAGTTAAAACAAATTACAGTTATGTAGGTAATGATATTATATTCGGAACCAATGACCTATCGATAAAAGTAACGACAGAACCTTTCCAAATCTCATACTACTACAAGGACAAACTCATTACTTCCGAAAAACGCGGCTACTACAAAAGTAAGCAAGAGCCAATGGATATGGTAAAAGGTAACATCGTTGCCGATTCCACCGAAAAAATAGAGTTCAATTTATCAAAAGAAGAAGTGTTATACGGAGGTGGATCAAGAGCTTTGGGAATGAATCGTAGAGGACATCGTTTACCATTATTCAACAGAGCACATTATGGTTACGAAACGCACAGCGAATTGATGAACTACACAATGCCAATAGTATTGTCGTCCAATCAATATATGATTCACTTTGACAATTCACCAATTGGGTATTTGGACTTAGATAGTAAAGGTGATAACACCTTAACATACGAAACCGTTT
The DNA here is from genome assembly GCF_049942685.1 of Winogradskyella sp. HB-48. Classification (GTDB taxonomy): domain Bacteria; phylum Bacteroidota; class Bacteroidia; order Flavobacteriales; family Flavobacteriaceae; genus Winogradskyella. The sequence goes on along the minus strand of NZ_CP187934.1, from coordinate 726,677 downwards.
CAGGCCGAAAAACCTATCAAATCATCGTAGGAGAGTCGTGGTATGATATGTTGAATAATTATACCAATCTCACAGGAAAACAGCCAATGTTACCACGTTGGGCTTTGGGTAATTTTTCAAGCCGATTTGGCTACCATTCGCAAGAAGAAGTTGAGCAAACTATAGCAAAATTTAAAGAAGAAAAGATTCCAGTTGATGCTATTATTTTAGACTTGTACTGGTTTGGTAAAGACATTAAAGGTACAATGGGAAATTTGGAAGTCTTTAGAGACTCGTTTCCAGATTTTGAAGGTATGGTGAAACGCCTCAATGATAAAGGCGTCAAAACAATCACAATTACAGAGCCTTTTGTGTTAACCACATCAAAAAAATGGAATGAGGCAGTCGCTAAAAATGTATTAGCAATAGATTCTGTAGGTAATCCTGCTAAGTATGATTTTTACTTTGGTAATACAGGTATTATTGATATCTACAAACCAGAAGGCGAACAATGGTTTTGGAATACTTACAAAGATTTAGCAAACAAAGGTGTGGCTGGTGTTTGGGGAGATTTAGGTGAACCAGAAGTGCATCCAGATTGGGTGCAACATCATACTGGTTCGGCTTCTGAAGTGCATAATATTTACGGTCACGATTGGGCACGTTTAATCCACGAAGGCTATCAACGCGATTTTCCAAATACAAGACCATTTATTTTAATGCGCGCTGGTTATTCTGGTAGCCAACGTTACGGAATGGTACCTTGGTCTGGCGATGTTAACCGAACTTGGGGAGGACTGCAAAGTCAGCCAGAAATTGCATTGCAAATGGGAATGCAAGGCTTGGCATATATGCATAGCGATTTAGGTGGTTTTGCAGGTGCTAACTTAGACGATGAGCTTTATGTGCGTTGGTTGCAGTATGGTGTTTTCAACCCAATATTCAGACCGCACGCTCAAGAAGAAGTACCAAGTGAGCCTATTTTTAGGAGCGAAAAAGCCAAGCGATTAGCAAGTTTTGCCATTGCAATGCGTTACAGATTATTGCCGTATAACTATAATTTGGTATACGAAAATCATAAATATGGCAAGCCTTTAATGCGTCCGCTTTTATTTGAAGAACCAAACAATTCTGAGTTATTCAATTATACAAAAACCTATTTGTGGGGAAATGATATTTTGGTGTCACCAGTTTTGGAAGCAGGTAAAAAAGAACAAGAAGTTTACTTCCCAAAAGGCTCAAAGTGGTTTGATATCGAAACCGATAAGATTACCGAAGGCGGAACAACAAATATTGTACAGTTGAGAGAAGATTTTATCCCTGTTTATGTTAGAGCAGGTGCCTTTATTCCATTAACTGATATGGTTCAAACTACGGAAAATTATGATGATGGTGCATTTCAATTACAGTATTATCACGATGATTCTGTAAAAAAGTCTGAGCGAGAATTCTATTTTGACGATGGAAAAACAGCCAATCCAATCGAGAATGAAGCTTTTCAGCTTTTAGAGTTTGAAGCTGAAGTTGAAGGTAATTGGTTAGAAATTGAGTTTGAAGCTAAAACAGGAAAAAACTATTCAGCTAAAACAAAAACTATTGCACTTACTGTTCACAACATTAAAAACAAGCCAAAGAAAATTAAAATAGGAAAAGAAAAAGTTGAAGGAACCTATAACGAGAAGTATAAAACACTTACTCTCAATGTAAATTGGGACACATCAAAAGAAAAAGAAATCAAAATAAAACTAGGCAAATAAAATGCGTTCAAATTATATAATTGCTCTAATTTTACTTGTAACGCTTGTTTTTAGTTGCAAAAAAGAGCCAAAACAAACTATAAAAACTGAAGAAACTAAATCAGTAATGAAAAAGAAAGAAGTCGTATATCAGGTGTTTACACGGTTATTTGGAAATACCAATACTAACAACAAACCTTGGGGAACTTTAGAAGAGAATGGTGTTGGTAAATTCAACGATTTCACAGATAAAGCACTTGCTGAAATCAAAGATTTAGGTGTTACGCATATTTGGTACACAGGTGTGCCACATCACGATGTTATTACAGATTATACTGAATTTGGCATTTCTAACGACGATCCAGATATTGTAAAAGGACGTGCAGGTTCGCCATATGCGGTTAAGGATTATTACAATGTAAATCCAGATTTGGCCGAAAATGTAGAGAATAGATTACAAGAGTTTGAAGCCTTAATTGAGCGTTCGCACAAAGCAGGTTTAAAAGTTATAATTGATATTGTGCCAAATCACGTGGCACGAAATTATCAGAGTCTAACTAATCCTGAAGGCACAACGGATTTCGGTGCAGAAGATGATAAAACCGTGACTTACGCAGTAAATAATAACTTTTATTACAATCCTGGCGAATCATTTAAAGTACCTAATTGGGAAAACGGGTACCAACCTTTAGGTGGCGAAAACCATCCTAAAGCCGATGGAAAGTTTGAAGAAGTTCCTGCAAAATGGACAGGAAATGGTTCAAGAGCGTCACAACCTGGTATGAACGATTGGTACGAAACTGTAAAGGTTAATTACGGGATCAATCCAGACGGCAAAAAAGATTTTGATGAGCTTCCAGAAGGTTTCGATAACGAAGATTATAAAGCACATTATAACTTTTGGAAAGACAAAACCGTACCTAGTTCTTGGATAAAATTCAAGGATATAGCCTTGTATTGGACAGCCAAAGGTGTGGATGGTTTCCGTTTTGATATGGCAGAAATGGTACCAGTAGAATTTTGGAGTTATATGAATTCGCACATTAAAATGCAGAATCCAGACGCCTTTTTACTCGCTGAGGTTTACCAACCAAATCTGTATAGAGATTACATTAAAAAGGGAAAAATGGATTACCTGTACGATAAGGTGCAATTGTATGATACATTGAAACACGTAATGCAAGGTCACGGAAGTACATACAACATTCCACCAATTCAAGAGGATTTAAAAGATATTGAACACCATATGCTCCACTTTTTAGAAAATCATGATGAGCAACGTATTGCGAGTACAGATTTTGCTGGTAATGCTGAAAAAGGAAAACCAGCAATGGTCGTTTCTGCAACTATTAGCACATCGCCAACAATGGTATATTTTGGACAGGAATTTGGTGAAAAAGCCGAAGAAGATTTAGGCTTTGGCGATCCAACAAGAACGTCGATTTTCGATTATGGAAGTGTACCGAGCGTGGTACGTTGGGTAAACAACAAACAGTTTGATGGGGGCCAATCTACCAAAGATGAAAAAGCATTGAGAGACTTTTACAAGCGCTTATTAAACTTCACGATAACTAGTGATGCCTTAATGGGTGATTATCAAGATTTGCAGCATTACAATCAACAACATACAGAATGGTACAATGATAAAGTATTGAGTTTTGCACGTTGGAGTGAAGATGAAAAGCTTATTGTTATTTCAAACTTTAATGCCGAACATACTTATGGTTTTGAATTGCAATTACCAGAAGATTTGGTGTCTAAATTAGAGTTGAAAGATGGAGACCATCAAGTTGAAGATCAGCTGTACAAAAATTATATGTCAACTTTAAAGGTTAAAGGCGGTAAAGCCCAAATGCGTATAGATATAAAACCTTTAGAATCATTAATACTTAAAATAAAAAACTAGTGTCAGTTTGAGCGCAGTCGAAAACGCACTTTTAAAAACAACTTAAAATGAAACAACTAATCACACTGATCTGCATTATGGTATTAATGCTATCCTGCAAGGAAGAAAAAAAAGAAGATAAAATAGAAGACGGACCAAAAACGAGTGTTGAAATTGAACCGATTTCAGATGAGATTTTGGAAACAGCAGTAATCTATGAAGCCAATATTCGCCAATATTCACCAGAGGGTACTTTTGATGAATTTACCAAGGATATTCCAACCCTAAAAGAATTGGGAGTAAAAGTAATTTGGTTAATGCCAGTATTTCCAATTTCGGAAACTAAACGTAAAGCAACAGGAGGGAAGTTCGCCTCAGAGTTTCCTGTTGAGGAGCGTGCAAAATACTTAGGAAGTTATTATGCTGTAACGGATTTTAAAAAAATAAACCCCGAATTTGGCAATAAAGAAGATTTTAGAGAATTAGTTAAAACAGCTCACGATAATGGTATTTATGTCATTTTAGACTGGGTTCCAAATCACACAGGTTGGGACCACGAGTGGTTAAAAAACCATCCAGAATATTACACTCAAAATGAAAAAGGTGAAGTTATTCATCCAGAAGGTACGGATTGGACAGATGTTGCAGATTTAAACTACGACAATCTAGACATGCGAAAGGAAATGATTGAGGATATGTTGTATTGGATAAAAGAAGAAGGTGTTGATGGCTTTAGATGTGATGTTGCAGGTTCTGTTCCATTGGATTTTTGGGAAACAGCCATTTCTAAATTAAGAAGTGAGAAAGATGTTTTTATGTTGGCAGAAGCTTGGGAACCAGAATTGTTGGATGGAAATCTATTTGATATGGCTTACGCTTGGGATGGCCATCATGCGATGAATGGTTTGGCAAAAGGCGAAAAGTCCGTTGCAGATTTTGATGCTTACATAGCTAAAATTAACAAAGACTACGACCAAGATGATATCTTAATGAATTTTATTACCAACCACGATGAAAATTCTTGGAGCGGAACCATAAAAGAACGAATGGGTGACAAAAAGGAATTGTTTACAGCACTTGAATATTTGATGCCAGGTATGCCATTAATTTACAGTGGGCAAGAGTACGATTTAGACCATCGTCTTAAGTTTTTTGAAAAGGATTCTATTCCAAAAACAAAAGGGAAATATTTTGATTATCTAAAGAAGTTAGGTGAGCTTAAAAACACCAATCCAGCATTACATGGTGGAAAAAATGCAGCAACCTATAAGCGATTGGATGCAGAAAAAGATGTTCTAATATTTGAGCGTTCTAAAGAGGGACAGACACTATTGTTTGTTGGTAATTTTTCTGATAAAGAAAGCTCAATAATTCTACCTAAAGGTATTTATTTGGATTATATAAGAAACACAAAAGCCGAATTAACAAGTAATCCATTTAGAATAGATCCATGGCAATATCATATTTTAATCAAATAAAAATGCAAAATAAGAGATGGATTGTACTTATCATTCTAGCAATGATGAGCTGCAAAAACAATCAAAATTCAGATATAGCGGAGGCTAATACTCAAGAAAAAAGTGTTCAACAAATACCTTTTGATTGGGAAGGAGCTAATCTTTATTTTCTACTGACAGATCGTTTTAATAATGGGGACACATCTAATGATATCAACTTCGACAGAACGAAAGAAACAGGTAAGCTTAGAGGTTTTGAAGGTGGAGACATTAAAGGCATTACCCAAAAAATTAATGAAGGTTATTTCACCGATTTAGGCATTAATGCCATTTGGATGACACCAATTGTAGAGCAGATTCACGGAGGAACTGACGAAGGTACTGGAGTCACTTACGGTTTTCATGGGTATTGGACTAAGGATTGGACAAACATAGATCCAAATTATGGCACAAAAGAAGATTTACACGAGTTAGTAAAAGCAGCTCACAATAAAGGTATTCGAGTTGTTTTAGATGCTGTGATTAACCACACAGGTCCTGTTACTGAAAAAGATCCTGTTTGGCCAGAGGATTGGGTAAGAACAAGTCCACAGTGTAAGTATGATAACTACGAAAACACAGTAACTTGCACCTTGGTAAAAAATTTACCAGATATTAAAACCGATAGCAACGAAAATGTAGAAATACCGCCTCAGTTAGTTGAAAAATGGAAGGCAGAAGGACGTTACGAACAAGAGGTAAAAGAATTAGACGAATTTTTTGAGAGAACAGGTCATCCAAGAGCGCCACGTTTTTATATCATGAAATGGCTTACGGATTACATTACTGAGTTTGGTATAGATGGCTACAGAGCAGATACCGTAAAGCATACCGAAGCGTATGTTTGGGAAGAATTCAAAAAAGAATGCGATTATGCCTTTGCACAATACAAAATGAACAATCCAGATAGAGTTTTAGATAATAATGATTTTTATTTAGTGGGCGAGGTATACAACTATGGTATAAGTGGTGGAAAGATGTTTGATTATGGTGATAAAAAAGTGAACTACTACGATGATATGTTTACTGAGCAAATTAATTTTGAATTCAAATGGAATGCCAAAGAAAGCAACTACGAAACACTGTTTAAAAGATATTCTCATATATTGAATAATGAATTAAATGGCTTCGGCATCTTAAACTATTTAAGCTCTCACGATGATGGCAGTCCTTTTGATCCTTCAAGAGAAAGGCCATTTGAAACAGCCAATAAACTTTTGTTGTCACCAGGAACATCGCAAGTGTATTATGGTGATGAATCCGCAAGATCTTTAGTTATTGAAGGTGCGCAAGGTGATGCAACCTTGCGTTCGTTTATGAATTGGGAAGCTGTTAGTTCAGATGCAAAAACCAAGAAAATTTTAAACCACTGGCAAAAATTAGGTAAATTCAGAGAGCATCATCCTGCTATTGGAGCTGGTACGCACCAAATGATAACTCAAGAACCTTATTTATTTTATAGAAGCTATCAACAAGGAAATTTTAAAGATTTGGTAGTTGTAGGTTTAGATTTGCCTAAAGGAAAAAAATTGATTGATGTTTCCAAAATTTTTGAAGAAGGTGATAAACTTTACGATGCATATTCAGGTTTAGAGGCAACTGTAAAAAACGGAAAAATAGCGATAGATTCTGAGTTCAATATTGTACTTATTGAAAGGTATTAAAACAAAAACCTATAAAGTCTAATTTTGAAACTTTATAGTTTAAAATCATAACATTCTATCATGAAACAAAGACTTTTATTAATTGCAATAACATTTCTAATGGTTGCTTGTAGTTCGTCACTCAAGAAAGCAAGCATCAGTTCACCAAACGAAGCGATAACGGTTAATTTTAACCTAACTGAAAAAGGTGAACCAACATATCAAGTACTATTTAAAAATAAAGTCGTAGTAGATACCTCTTTTTTAGGATTTGAGTTTACAGATGCCGAACCGCTTAAAGACAATTTCGAAATAAAAGCTTTCGGAACAGTTTCAAAAAACGACCCTTGGGAAATGCCTTGGGGAGAACAACTAAAAGTAGAAAATGAGTATAACGAATTGATTGTTTTTTTAGTTGAAAAGGATACAGAAAGATCTGTTAATATTGTGTTTAGAGTTCATGATGATGGTATTGGTTTTAGATACGAATTTCAACAACAAGATGGTTGGACAGAAGCCTTAATAAAAGAAGAAAAAACACAATTCAATCTTACTCAAGATTACAAAACATTTTGGATACCTGGAGATTGGGATATTTATGAACACTTGTATAACACAACAAAGCTCTCTGAAATAGACGCCTTGCAATTTGCAAATCATAAGGATTTAGCTCAAACAAGTATTCCAAATAATGCGGTAAATACACCTGTAACTTTGGTTGGTGATGATGGACTGCATCTAAGTTTTCATGAAGCAGGTTTAGTGGATTATTCAGGAATGACGCTTGGTGTAGATACTGATAACTTAAGCTTTGAAAGCATCTTGGTTGGTTCTGATAATACAGATTATAAAGTTAAACGTCAAATACCTTTTAAGACACCTTGGAGAACTATTCAAATAACAGATAATGCACCAGATTTAATTGCCTCTAACTTAATTGTAAATCTTAATGAACCAACCAAAATACATGATATGTCTTGGTTTACACCAATGAAATATACTGGAGTTTGGTGGGAAATGCACTTAGGGAAATCGTCTTGGGATTATGGAATGACTAGAGATGATAATGGCAATTGGGTTGATACAGGAGAAGCACACGGAAAACACGGAGCATCTACTGAAAATGTAAAACGCTTTATAGACTTTTCAGCAAAAAATAACATAGGAGGAGTCCTGGTTGAAGGTTGGAATACAGGTTGGGAACATTGGATTGGATTTGAAGATCGAGAAGGAGTATTTGACTTTGTTACGCCTTATCCAGATTACAATTTGGATGAGGTAACACGATATGCCAAGGAAAAAGGTATAGAAATCATAATGCACCACGAAACTTCTGCAGCCACTGAAACATATACCAAGCAACAGGACACGGCTTATGCCTTAATGCAGAAGTATGGTATGCATTCGGTAAAGTCTGGCTATGTAGGTAAGATACTTCCTAAAGGAGAATATCACCATGGACAGTATATGGTAAATCACTATAACAATGCAGCAATAAAAGCAGCTAAATATCAAGTTGCAGTCAATGCGCACGAGCCAATAAAAGCAACAGGTCTTCGAAGAACTTATCCTAATATCATTTCTCGCGAAGGTTTGAGAGGTCAAGAATTTAATGCATGGTCAAGTGATGGTGGTAATCCGCCAGAGCATTTACCAATAATTGCTTTTACAAGGATGCTGTCAGGTCCAATAGATTATACACCAGGTATTTTCAATATTAAGTTTGATGAATATAAGCCAAACAATCAAGTAAACACAACCATTGCTCAGCAATTGGCATTATATGTTGTGATTTACAGTCCAATTCAAATGGCAGCTGATTTGGTAGAGCATTATGAAGCCAATCCAGAACCACTTCAATTTATAAAAGATGTTGGAGTAGACTGGCAACAAACCAAAGTGTTAAATGGAGAAGTAGGTGATTATGTAACCATAGCAAGGCAAGAGCGCAAAACAGGAGATTGGTTTGTTGGTGGTATTACAGATGAAAATTCAAGAAACCTGGATTTAACTTTAGACTTTTTAGATGAGAACCAAAAGTATGAAGCTACCATCTACAAAGATGGGGAGAATGCGCATTGGAATGATAATCCTCTGGATATAACCATTGAAAAAATTACGGTTTCAAAAGACTCAAAACTAAGTGTAAGATTAGCTGAAGGTGGTGGTTTTGCCATTAGCGTAATAAGGTTAGACTAATCTATCTTGTTCGTTTAATTTAATGTTATAAGTAGTATGTAAGGTGGTCTAACTAGAACCGACTACTTTAAATATTGTACCTTTGTTTATAAAGAAAGATTACGATTTGGACATTAACGATAATATAGATTCACCCTTTACTGTTAAAGTAGGCTTTAATAAGTTACTTAAACAGTATCAGCAATTAATTGATGCAGATAATGACTTTATTGCTGCTAATGCACGCCGTGTGTTAGACATTGCTAGCAAAAATCCTATTCTAAGAGAAGGTTTCAGTGACATTACGTTGTTGAAAACCTATGAAAAAGAGATTGGAGGATTATTACAAGATGCGTTTAGTCCCATCTTAACAAAAAATGAAATCAAGACAGCATCAGTTCCTTTTCAAGACATTATTTTTAATTCTTCTGAGCGCTTTCGGTCTATTCTAAAAACAGCTGGTAAAGATTTTGAATTGCAGATTAAGAATATGCCACAAGATCAAAGGTACATCATTGCATGTACCATCATTCTCAATTTTTGTTATGGCTATAATCTAAATTTTAAGCGTCCATTTTTCTACGAAATTCCTGATGCTAATGGCATAACTCGATATTACAAAATTTTGTACAATGCCGATTTTGTTGAAATCATACCAAAAGACTCGGCACCAGTCATTACAGCTGATGATTATGAAGAGTTATTAGATAATTTTGAAAATATTGAATTGTGGCGCAAAAAATTTCCGCCAAATAGCTATGAATTTAAAGGCTTTGTAATTTCTAATATTTTTGATGTTACTGATGACCAATCGATATCAAATATTAAATCTTCATTAATACATGACGATAAGCGTAAAGATGAAAGCTTTATAAAAAGTTTTCATGAAATCTTTAGATCATTATTTGGGTTTAAAAATCTTGAAGTAGGTTTCTCTATTTACAACGAAGAAGAAGGTGTGTTTGAGCGCGTCTACGGTGCAGGTATGAACAGCTTTTTATTAAATAAAGAAGAACGATTGCCTTGTGAAGATGCGCTCTGCAAGTGGTCTTACAATAGACTGCTTAAAGAGAATACATATTTTTCAATTTCAGATGTGGATAAGATTCATAAGCGCTCTAAAGGTAAATCACCACATATTAAAGTACTGCACGACCAAGGATATAAAAGTGCCATTTTTGCCCCAATAGCCAACGAAACTGGGTTGATGGGTATATTAGAAATTGTCTCAAAAGAGCCAAAAGTTTTAAATAGTATTAATGCTAATAAGCTTGTAGACATTATGCCTTATATCGTGTCGGCGGTGGAGCGTTCAAAGAATGAGGAGGCGAATTTAATTGAGGCTATAATACAAAAAGAATGCACCTCAATACATCCTAGTGTGCATTGGCGATTTGTGCAGGAGGCAAAAGATTATATAAAAACAGAATATAATACAGGGGAAACACCAACATTTAAGAAAATTGCTTTTGATGATGTCTATCCCTTATTTGGGCAAATTGATGTTAAAGGGTCATCTCATGCAAGGAATGAAGCAACACAAAAGGACTTATCACTTCAATTGAGTTTAGCTGAGAAAATTTTAAAGAAAACACTTCAAAAAAAGGAGCTTCCAATTTTTGAGCAAATAAAATTTCAGGTAAATGCTTATTGTACCGCTATTAAAACGAATTTTAAAGTAGATAGTGAGCATGAGATTACCGTGTTTTTAAGAGATGAAATTAAACCTGTTTTCGAATTGATAGCTCAAACAGAACCTGAACTAGAAAACGATATAAACGATTACTTCAGCAAAGTTGATCAAGATTTAGATGTCATCTATTTTTATAGAAAACTATATGACGACACAGTTAAATTGATAAACACCAACATGTCTTCTCTATTAGATGAAAAGCAGGTTGAAGCCCAAAAGATGTATCCACATTTCTTTGAGCGTTTTAAAACTGATGGTGTAGAACACAATATGTATATAGGAGAATCTATTACCAAGCACGATAGCTTTAACATGATTTACCTATACAACCTAAGGTTATGGCAATTACAGGTAATGTGCGAAATGGAAAATGTCTACTATCACAATCAACATGAATATCCCATCAGTTTAGATGTGGCTTCTATGGTATTGGTCTTTAATCAACCACTTTCAATTCGCTTTAGAATGGATGAAAAGCGATTTGATGTTGATGGTACTTATAATGCGCGTTATGAAGTTGTGAAAAAACGAGTGGATAAGGCATTTATCAAGGGTACAAAAAAGCGAGTGACCAAGAATGGTAAACTAACTATTGTTTATTCGCAGAAAGAAGATGAAGAAGAGTACAAAAGATACATTGGTTTTCTTCAATCAAAAAATGTTCTTGATAAGGATTTAGAGGTTTTACAATTGGAAGAGTTGCAAGGTGTAACAGGTTTAAAAGCATTGCGGGTGAGTATTCTATATCACAATGCAGAAGATGATAAGAAATTCTATACCTATGATGATCTAATGGAAACCATTAAATCATAAATTTAAAAGTATCATTTATGTTTTTCCTAATAGATGTAGAACTGGTTTCAGTATTGGATTTAGGAAAAACATCTTCGATATCAACATTTGGATTATTTTTTACGGCAAATGCAAAAGCCATCAATGAAATGATAATCCCTATCATAAAAACGGTGTAGGTTATGCGTAATAATCTATATTTTCGTTCTAAAACCTTCCCCAAAAAGTAAAGATCCTTAGTTAAAGCCTTATAAATGTAATCTTTATCTTTAACCATTTCCATAATGGCCCATTCAAATTCCTCTAGATCCATTTTATGAAAATTACCGAAGAAGCTTAAGTTTACTTTCTGGTTTTTGACATCTTCCTTAGTAAACTGTCCACTAGTAACGTTCGGTCTGGTGGCTATGATAGAAAGCACCATAGAAACCACACAAAAGAACAAAAAAATGATAGTTGGCCATGTTAAGTATGGATTGTTGTCTAATTTAGAAATAAGATTGGCTAATACGACTGAGATAATAATAGCATTGACAGATAATAAAATATTAGCTTTTGTATCTGCAATGTCACTTAATTTAATGTGATTTCTTAGAGCAGTTCTATAAAACGTTTGTACACCACGCTCTGGACTTTCATTTTTATATTGTGCTTTGTATTTTGCTTTTAATTTTTCTACATCGAGTTTCTTTTTACGCTTTTTCTTTTTACCCATTAATTTAGCCAGGTTCTTTTCCTTTCTTGGCTGCCAGTTTTTTAAGGCGTATTCCGTATAAAAACTGTGTTCGGTTAAAACTTTAATATTTTCTGTACGCCATTCCGCAGGGGTGTAGCTTTTAATGCCGCGCAGTTCTAGTTCTTTTCTTAGAAATTCGCTGGCTTCATCAAAATACTTTTTTCCAAAATGCGAAGCATCTGCATCTCTAATAATTTCTTCAAGGTTGTTAGTAGGTTCTTTATCAAATCTTGTTGCCATTATACAATCTGAAACAGCTTTAATGGTTTGTTCTTCAACCCCTTTTTTCTTCAAAAACGTTTCTGAAAGTTTAACGCTTTCAGTTTCATGGTTTTCAGGGCTAACAGTATAGCCAATATCATGTAATAAGGCGGCGAGTTCTAGTATTTCGGCTTCTTCTTTTGTAAGCTCAGAGTTTTCTATCAGTTCTTTGGTGCTTTTTAAAACACGTTGGGTATGTGTGTAGTTATGGTAGATAAATGTATTTGGAAGTTGATCAGTAAGAAGATTAAAAACATAGTCTTGTGTGTCTTTAATAAGAGACTTTTCCATAAGTAATGTAGATTATTAATTAGGTCTAAATTACGAAAATTACAAGACTTAACATTTAATTAGTGTAGTTACTAGTGACTAAGTTGTATTTTTATAAATCAGACAAAGCGTATGGATAGTTTGAAAATGAAGAAGCGTATTATTGCTCAAAACAGAAGTTAATTTCATTTTATGAATTTAAGTATTGAAGACACCTTTAATAGAGAGTTAACGCCTGATACCAATTTGGAAAATACAAGACGGAAAGTATTTGGTGCAATGTATTCTTTTGTAAAACCAAAAGTACCCTCAAACCCCAAATTAATTCATGTTTCACCGGAAATGTTAGAAAATATAGGTGTTTCTACAATAGATGTTGAATCTAAAATATTTTTAAATATCTTCTCTGGTGCTCAAGTTTATGAAAATACTCGGTCTTATGCCATGGCCTACGCAGGACACCAATTTGGCAATTGGGCAGGACAGTTAGGTGATGGTAGAGCAATTAATCTGTTTGAAGTAGTTCACGACAAAAAACGATGGGCCCTGCAACTTAAAGGGGCAGGGGAAACACCTTATTCTAGACAAGGTGATGGTTTAGCGGTTTTAAGATCTTCGGTAAGGGAATATCTGTGCAGTGAAGCCATGCATCATTTAGGAGTACCCACAACAAGAGCATTAAGTTTAATGCTTTCAGGAGATGATGTGCTACGAGATGTGCTTTACAATGGCAATGCAGCCTACGAAAAAGGGGCAATTGTGTGCAGAGTCGCACCAAGCTTTGTTCGGTTTGGTAATTTTGAATTGTTTGCGGCTAGAAATGATACTGAAAATCTCAGAAAACTAACCGACTATACGATTAAATACTTTTACCCAGAACTCGGTACACCTTCAAAGGAGACGTATATCAAGTTTTTTAAAGCAGTTACGAATAGAACTTTAAATATGATAATCCATTGGCAGCGCGTAGGGTTTGTGCATGGAGTTATGAATACCGATAACATGTCTATTCTAGGTTTAACTATAGATTATGGTCCGTACGGATGGTTAGAAGGTTTTGATTTTGGATGGACACCAAATACTACAGATCGAGAGCAAAAGCGCTATCGTTATGGTAATCAACCCAATATTGCACTGTGGAATTTACTGCAATTGGCAAATGCTCTATATCCTTTAATTGAAGAGGCAGAACCCTTTGAAACCATTTTAAATCAATATCAAACAGAATTTGAAATCCAGTTTTTGGATATGATGCGCTCAAAGTTAGGCTTGGAATTAAAGAAAGAAGAAGATAAAAAGTTGATTGAAGATTTAGAAGAATGTCTTTTGTTATCCGAAACAGACATGACTATATTTTATCGCTTATTATCTTCTTTTGAGAGAGGGAAAGAGGCTGATGGGCTTAAGCTTATTGAAAAGGCTTTTTATCATCCAAATGAGATTAAAGATAGCATTGATACCCAATGGAAAGTTTGGTTTGAAGCCTACGACAAAAGGTTACAGTTAGAGGTCTCAACTGACCAACAACGACAGATAAGAATGAATGCAGTTAACCCTAAATATGTCTTGCGAAACTATATGGCTCAGTTAGCTATTGATAAGGCCAATGAAGGTGACTACAGTTTAATTGATGAATTATTCAATATGTTGAAAAAACCATACAAAGACCAGCCAAAATACGAAAAATGGTTTGCCAAACGTCCGGAATGGGCTAGGCACAAAGTAGGCTGTTCCATGTTGTCTTGCAGTTCGTAACTTTGATTAAGTTTTAAAACGTATAATGAAATTGATATACAGAAAAATTACAATACTTGTTTTAGTCTTATTAAGTCAGGCTTGTGCCACATATAAAGCACAATATGCTCTGGATAATTTTATGATTCAAAATTTACCTGATAAATCTATAGACAACGTATTTTATTTGGTTGGAGACGCTGGTAAATCACCTATGAATGGATATTCGGATGCCCTATCGGCCTTTAAAAAACATCTTGCTGCTCAGAGCGACTCCAATGAAGATTATACCATTTACTTAGGAGATAATATCTATCCAGCAGGTCTGCCAAGTAAAGACCATAAATACAGAAATGAGGCAGAGAACGCTCTTAATGCACAAATTGGAGCGGTTGAGGCTTTTGAAGGCAAAACGATTTTTATTCCTGGGAATCATGATTGGTATGCGGACGGAATAAAAGGGGTAAAACGTCAAGAAAAGTACATCGAAAAGGCACTAGGGAAAAATACTTTTCAGCCCGAAAACGGCTGTCCGCTTAAGAGTATAGATGTTAGTGAAACGGTTCAGTTGATTATTATAGATACACAATGGTATTTAGAAAATTGGAATGACAATCCTGGAATTAATGACGAATGTGAAATAAAAACCAGGGAACGTTTCTTCTTAGAAGTCGAAGGAGAATTAAAAAAAGCGCAGAATAAAACTATTGTATTTGCAATGCATCACCCAATGTACACCAATGGTGTACACGGAGGTCAGTTTGCAGCTTCAAAACATATTTTTCCTGGTCAGAAGAAAATCCCTATGCCAGGTTTAGCAACGGTTGTCGCCCAAATTAGAACGCAAGGAGGAGTGTCTATTCAAGATCGCTACAATGAGCGTTATAATGAATTGATGAAGCGTTTAGAGACACTCGCTGTAGATAGCCCTAAATTGGTTTTTGTATCTGGTCATGAGCATACTTTGCAATACATTGAAGAAGGCAGAATAAAGCAGATTGTCTCAGGCTCTGGTGCAAAGGAGTCATATGCAACACTTAGTGATAATGGCTTATTTTCTTATGGCAGACAAGGCTTTGCAAAACTTGTGGTTTACAAAGATGGCAGTTCTTGGGTACAATTTTTTAGTGCTGAGAATGGTGAGCCAAAACCCATTTTTCAAAAAGAGATTATACCGCCAAACCAACCGGAATTTGATGTTTCTACATTACCAGTTAGCTTTCCTAATGCAGTTGAAGTTTCAATTTACTCAAAAGAAGAAACGGAAAAAACAGGATTTTTTAAGTCTATTTGGGGTGAAAACTACCGTGATGTTTACAGCAAAAAAATTACCGCCAAAGTAGCTACGTTAGACACCTTATATGGAGGTTTGGAAGTTGTTCGTAAAGGAGGAGGCCATCAAACACGTTCGCTAAGATTAAAGTTGAAAGATGGCCGAGAACTGAATATGAGGGCCTTAAGAAAGAGTGCTACCCAGTACATCCAAACTGTAGTATTTAAGGATAACTTTATAGAGAATGAGTTTGATGAAACTATTGTTGAGGATTTGATTTTGGATTTTTATACCGCAGCTCACCCTTATGCGTTTTTGGCAGTACCAAAACTATCTGATGCTGCAAAAGTACTGCACACCAATCCGAAATTGTACTATATTCCCAAACACCAACACCTAGGTAAGTATAATGATGAGTATGGGGATGAGCTTTACATGATTGAGGAGCGTCCAGAAGACCATTACTCTAACGAAAAGAATTTTGGATATGCAGATGATATTGAGAGTACACATGATATCATTGAAAAGATAAGAAAAGACGAAGAATATAAAATAGATGAAGTAGCTTTTGTGAGGGCACGATTATTTGATATGCTTCTTGGGGATTGGGACCGTCACCAAGACCAATGGCGTTGGGCTCAATTCGATCAGCCCAATGGTGATAAACTCTACAGACCGATACCTAGAGATAGGGATCAGGTATTTTCTAATTTCGATGGGACTCTTCTAGATATTGGACGAGCCATTTCTACCGCAACAAATCAACTTCAGGTGTATGATACAGAGTTAAAAGATATCGAGTGGATGAACAATGCAGGTCATAAACTAGACAAAGCATTAATAAAAAGGGTAGACAAATCGATTTGGCTTGAGCAAGCTCAATTTCTTCAAAATGAAATTACAAACGAGGTCATAGAAGACGCTTTTTCAAATTTGCCAGAGGAAATTCAAGATGAAACCATTGAAGATATCAAGGCAAAACTTAAAGGACGACGCGATAATTTAATGGACATTGCATCGCGTTATTCAGACTATTTGGATGAATTAGTTATACTCACTGCAACTGATAAAGACGATTACATAACAATTACCAGAGTAGCGGACAAAGAAACGAGAGTTCAAATTTGGCGTAATAAGGATGGTGAAAAGGCAGATGTTATTGTCGATAGAACGTACCACAGAGATACTACCAAAGAAATCTGGGTTTATGGCCTAGATGATACCGATATATTTGAAGTTAATGGTAAAGCCAATAACTTAATTTATATAAGACTCATTGGAGGACAAGGTAATGACACCTATATCATAAATAATGGAAGACGTATAAAAGTTTATGACCATAAGTCTAAAGAAAACACAGTAAAACTTAACAAAGGTGGGCAGTTGAAGTTTACAGACGACTACATTTCTAATCTTTATGATTTTCAAAAATTTATATCTCGGACTAGTATTATAACACCAAGTATTGGTTTTAATCCTGATGATGGTTTAAAAGTTGGCTTAAGTGTTACCAAAACGACAAGGGGTTTTGAGCGTAACCCATATTCACAGCAACATAAATTTAGATCAGGATACTATTTTGCAACGGAAGGCTTTGATCTGAGGTATGAGGGGCAATTTGCCAATATTTTTGGAAATTGGAATTTAAAGTTAGGCGGTATTTTTACGAGTGAAAATTTCACTAACAATTTTTTTGGTTTTGGTAATGAAACTGTAAACAATGATGATGATTTGGGGTTGGATTACAACAGGGTTAAAACTAGTATCATTGCTGTTAATATTGGTGCCATTAGAAATTCAGGATATGGAAGTGAATATGGATTTAAAGCAGTCTTTGAAGGTATTGAATTAGAAGACACAAATAACAGATTTATCTCAGATATTGCTCCCGCCACTGACGAAGATTTTTTTGAAAGACGCTTGTTTACCGCTCTTGAAGCTGAATATAATTACCATAGTGCTGATGATGAGATTGCAACATCACGTGGAATGGACTTTAATTTTATTGCAGGCACAAAAACAGAAGTTGAAGAATTCAAGAATTTATTCGGATATATTAATGCGCATCTTGGTTTTTACAATGCTTTAAGTGTTGATAGAAAGCTGGTTCTAAAAACCGATGTTAGAACCCAGCTACGTTTTGGTGATGACTTTTTGTTTTTTCAAGGAGCCAATATTGGAGATGGCACAGGTCTAAGAGGTTACAGAAGAGAACGTTTTACTGGTAAAAATGCCTTGGTCACTAACGCTGATTTAAGATACAGTTTTAATACTTTTAAAACAGGATGGTTTCCGATGCAAATTGGTGTTTTTTCAGGTTTGGATGTGGGTAGAGTTTGGGTTAAGAACGATAGTTCGGAAAAATGGCATAATTCCTATGGAGGCGGATTTTGGGTAGCGGCAGCAGATGCAGTAGCTGGTACTTTTAACTTTTTTACTGGTGAAGATGGCCTAAGATTTTCATTTGGCTTTGGGCTTAATTTTTAATTGAGTTTAAAACTGTAAATATTACCTCCTTCGACACCATTGCGCTCATCTGTGATATAAACCTGAGAACTGTTTTTAAAACAAATGCCCTCTTTTTGTGAGTTATGGTCAAAACCTAGTTCTTCAATATTCCCCGAGAAAAAGTCATCCTTTTCAAATCCAGTAATTTTCCATAATTTATCATGATTTAGAAGTACTATGCTTTTGCCGTCATCACTGATGTCAGCCGAAGTAATTTTGTTGTCTTTTCCGTCTAAATTAAAATCAGTAATTATAGTCGCTTCATGTTTACCAGGTGAATTAGGAACTTTAAGTACAATAAATTTTTTGGTTTCTTTACTAAAAATGTAAAATGAATCCTCAAATAGAAAAAAGGCTTCAAAATCCTTAGAATCTTGTTTCTTAGGTAGTGTGAATTCTATGATATCGGCATTAGTTACCTTTTTGCTTAAATCTTTATGATTAATTTTTAAGATTCTAAAATGCTTTCGTTTTTCATTATTATTACCAAAATCACCAATGTATAAATTACCTTGCTCGTCAGACGTTAGATCTTCCCAGTCAATATTACTGGCGTTTAAAACGGCAATTTGTTTTACAATTTTTCCACTAGTATTCAGTCCATATAGGTTGTTATCGTTGCCTGCATCTTCAATCGTCCAGATGAGAGGGGATTGTGGGATAGTTTCAGCTGCAGATGCCTCTTCAAGAGCATTATTTATGCTTCCTTCTAGTTTTAATTGACCAGAGGACTGGCAAGAAACCGTAAAGAAGATAATTAATAATAGTTTTTTAAACTTTAACATCTCAAATAATGATCGTTTTAGTGTTTTCCTTTATTAATTTATCTACAAACTTAACGAACTCCTCATGTTCTTTATTATCATCATCTTTTTGCGGCATTCGAGTCGAAGATTCAAAAGATTTTAATTTTCTGAAATTATTATCGTTATTCATTATTCTATCAATATTCACTTGAGTCTCAAAGAACTTTTCGTAATTTTCATAAAACAAAACATAAATCGATTTAATATTCTCGTGATTAAAAATTTGATTTAGAATGAGTTTGTCTGAAATTCCACATGAATGTCCAATTATAAAAACATTTATATTACTTGTATCATTTAAATAAGACCTAAGATTATCTTCACAATTAGTTTTCTTGTAACATTGTTTTTTAATATAACGCATATATTCTCTATTTCCATAATTAATGAGAGTTCTTGACTCTTCATCATCTGCTGCGAATCCAAATATTATAGGATTACTATTGTTATTGACTTGGCCATGAATATTTATGAATTTTTTATTTTTTATTACACTACTTTCGTCAGAGTAATTGCTTAAAGTATTTGTGTAATTGAAATTTAATATTGTAGATTTCTCATCATTTATTAGCTTTTTGAATAAATATGAATAAGACTCTATTTTGGTAGGGTTAACTTGTTGTTTTTCAAGATAAAGGGATAAATGATTTTTTAAGACCTCGAAATCTTCATGAAACTGATTAATGTTGTCATAACCACATATATCAAAGTTCATTAACACATCATAATATCTTTTTTCAATATCACACCAATTGTCTAAAAAGTTATCACTAATTAATAGTTTAAAAAACTTATTGTAGCATGCAAATGGATTATGATATTTACCATTTACAGCCTTTTTAAAGAAATCTAATGATGAAATTGATCTAGAAATTTTTATTAAATCTTTATATTGTAACTCATCATTTATATTAGACTCAATGATGTAGTTTATAAAATCTGTGTACCGAGTTTTTAAATTATGTGCTAAATCAAAACCATTGCCAATAATTAATAAATTGTTCATGTCTAAGTAGGAACTCATAAAAACTAAAATTACATTGTCTATAAATATATGTATTTTGATATAATAATTATTGGAGGAGGAGCAGCAGGATTCTTTGCTGCAATAAACATAGCGGAAAAGCATCCTGAATTATCAGTTGCAATCTTAGAGCGAGCAAAAGAAGGCTTGCAAAAGGTCAAAATATCTGGTGGAGGACGTTGCAATGTAACGCATGCTGAGTTTGTGCCATCAGAATTAGTGCAAAATTATCCGCGTGGTGAAAAGGAATTGCTAGGGCCATTTCATAGATTTATGACAGGTGATACCATTACTTGGTTTGAAGAACGTGGTGTAGAATTAAAGATTGAGGAAGATGGCAGAATGTTTCCTATTTCAAATTCGTCTCAGACCATAATAGATTGCTTCTTGTTTGAAGCCAAAAAGCACAAGGTCGAGGTGTTATATAACCACTCTTTAAAATTAATAAAACCACTTGATAACGGATTTATAGTTAATACATCACAAGGTGATATTGAAGCTAAAAAAATAGTTTTGGCAACAGGTAGTAATCCAAAAATATGGAAGCTTTTAGAAGATTTAGGGCACACCATTATTCCACCAGTACCTTCGTTGTTTACTTTTGATATAAAAGATAAGCGTATTGAAGATATACCAGGTGTTGTGGTACAGAACGTTTACATAAAAGTTTTGGGAACCAATCTTGTTTCAGAAGGTCCTTTGTTGGTAACGCATGTAGGTATGAGTGCACCAGCAATTTTAAAACTATCAGCTTATGGCGCAGTAGAACTCGCAAAACTTAATTATAATTTTAAGATTGAAGTTAACTTTATAAAAAAAGATTTTGAAGACTGTTTAAATCATCTAAAAGATTTAAAACAAGAATTAGCCAAGAAACAGATTTTTGGAACTACACAGTTCAATTTGCCAAAACGATTGTGGAGAAAACTAGTTTTAGCTTCAAATATTTCAGAAAATGAACGTTGGGCAGATCTCAATAAAGAGCAACTGACTGCTTTAGCGGAGGAGTTAACACAAGCTATTTTTCAAGTTATCGGAAAAAGTACATTTAAGGAAGAATTTGTTACAGCAGGCGGAGTTGATTTAAAAGAAATCAACTTTAAAACCTTTGAAAGCAAGCTCATCCCAAACTTATATTTTGCAGGTGAAGTTATTAATGTAGATGCGGTTACGGGCGGATTTAACTTTCAGAATGCTTGGACAGGTGCATATATTGTATCGGAATCAATTGTGGAAAAATGAAAACTTACATAGTTTTAATAAGAGGGATAAACGTCGGTGGGCACAGAAAAGTATCAATGGCAGAGTTAAGAGATCTGCTAACCAAGATTGGATTTTCTAATGTAAAAACTTACATACAAAGCGGTAATGTGATATTTAAAGTTACAGAAACTAATGCCAAAGAGATAGAAAATTCAATTCAAAAGTTGATTATCGACCATTTTGGTTTTGAAGTTTCAGTAATGGTGAGAAACAGACAACAGTTGCAAAAAATAGTTTATGATTGTCCGTTTTCCGAAGATAAAAAAATCTACAGCTATTTTGGAATATTATCTCATTACCCAAAAGAAGACTTAGTTCAAAAAGCTTATGAGAAAACCTATGAAAATGAGGAGTATAAAATTATAAATGATTGTATTTATTTCTATTCAGATAAAGGTTATGGCAATGCAAAATTTAATCTTAATTATTTTGAAAAAAGGCTAAATGTCAATGCAACTGCAAGGAACTATAAAACAATACTAAAGTTACTATCTTTGTCGTCAGAAAATTAAATAATGAGAGCTGAAGATTTTATTTTAAAAAATTACAATTCTAGTATAGAAAATGGTTCAGTAAAATGGTCTTCTCCAAGTAATATTGCTCTAATAAAATATTGGGGAAAAAGAGAAAATCAAATACCAGAGAATCCATCCATAAGTTTTACACTATCAAATTGTAAAACCATTACAGAAGTCACTTACACTAAAAAAGAAACGTCAGATTTTAGTTTTGAGGTACATTTTGAGGGTAAAAAAAACGAAGCTTTCGAGCCGAAAATTAGAACATTTTTTGAGCGCGTAGAAGATTATGTCCCTTTTTTAAGAGATTATCATTTTAAAATTGATACTGCTAATACGTTTCCGCATAGTTCAGGTATTGCATCTTCAGCTTCAGGGATGAGTGCTCTGGCCTTATGTTTAATGAGTATAGAACAGGAGTTAGGGGCAGATGACACTTTAGACTATTTCAACAAAAAAGCATCTTTTCTTGCGAGACTAGGTTCTGGTAGTGCCTGCAGAAGTATAGAAGGAGAATTGGTAGTTTGGGGACAAAATGAAAGTACTGAGAGTTCAGATTTATATGGTATTAAATTTGACGGCGACCTGCATCCTAATTTCAAAAACTATCAGGATACAATTCTTTTAGTTGACAAGGGAGAAAAGCAGGTGAGCAGCACTGTTGGTCATAAGCTCATGTTTGGTCATCCTTTTGCAACGCAACGTTTTGCACAAGCACACGATAATTTGGCAAAACTTAAAACGGTTTTAGAGTCAGGGGATTTAAAAGCGTTTGTAAAAATTGTGGAGAGTGAGGCATTAACACTTCA
Organism: Winogradskyella sp. HB-48; assembly: GCF_049942685.1. GTDB lineage: Bacteria > Bacteroidota > Bacteroidia > Flavobacteriales > Flavobacteriaceae > Winogradskyella. The sequence goes on along the minus strand of NZ_CP187934.1, from coordinate 704,073 downwards.
TGCCATGATGATGACCAGTATACCTTACTTCATTTTAATGAAACCAAATACGCTTCAGATCATAAACAAAATATGGGAATTTAGAGTAGCGAATAATTCTAATATTTGTTTTACATTAGATGCAGGTGCTAATGTGCATGTATTGTACCCTGAAAATGAAAAGGACAGTATCCTAGAATTTATAAAAAATGAATTGGCGGCATATTGTCAAAATGGACATTTTATTACGGATCATGTAGGAAATGGTGCCGAATTAATCAAAAAATAACATAGCTTAAAGCTTGATTGCAAACTATATAGCAGATTTATACGTATATTTGTTAAAAGAAATTGTTTAGTATCTTATGAAAGGACCCCTTTTCTATTCAAAAATTTTACTCTTTGGTGAGTACGGAATCATTAAGGATTCTAAGGGTTTGTCTATTCCTTATAATTTTTATAACGGAGCTTTAAAGGTGGATGAAAATCCGTCAAGTGAAGCATTGAAGTCAAATGAAAGTTTAAAGCGTTTTGTAACTTATCTGGAGAATTTAGATAAGGATTTAGTGTCTTTTAATATTGATGAGTTAAAGGCGGATGTAGAAGCGGGTATGTATTTTGATTCTTCAATTCCACAAGGTTATGGCGTAGGAAGTAGTGGAGCTTTGGTAGCAGCTATTTACGATAAATATGCGACTGAGAAAATAACGGTTTTAGAAAATCTAACGCGTGATAAACTTTTAAAGTTGAAAGCTATTTTTTCTGAAATGGAGTCCTTTTTTCATGGGAAGTCCTCAGGTTTAGACCCTCTAAATAGCTACCTGAGTCTTCCGATATTGATTAATTCCAAAGACAATATTGAGGCAACTGGAATTCCGTCACAAAGTGCAGATGGCAAAGGCGCGGTCTTTTTATTGGATAGTGGTATTGTAGGTGAAACAGCACCTATGGTCAGTATCTTTATGGAGAACATGAAGAACGAAGGATTCCGTAATATGCTAAAAGAGCAGTTTATTAAGCATACTGATGCTTGTGTTGACGATTTCTTAAGAGGTGATATCAAATCACTTTTCAGAAATACAAAGCAACTTTCTAAAATTGTACTTAATAATTTTAAACCTATGATACCTCAACAATTCCATGAGCTATGGAAAATGGGGATTGAGACCAATGATTACTATCTTAAACTGTGTGGCTCTGGTGGTGGTGGCTATATTTTAGGCTTTACCGAAGATATTGAAAGGGCCAAAGAAGCTTTAAAAGGCCAGAAATTAGAAGTTGTTTATAACTTTTAGAACTAAAAATATTACATTTAGACCTCGCAGATTCTAGTAATTTGTGAGGTTTTTTAATTTTAATCTATGTTAACCAGAAGGCAGAAACATATTCTCTTAAAATTTTTCAGCCTGTTTTCAGTAGTGCGTGGTTACAATATTCTGGTTGTAGTCATTGCACAGTATTTAGCATCAATTTACATATTTGCACACGATAAACCATTAAAAAAAGTATTGTTTGATGTTAACTTACTTATGTTAGTGTTGGCATCATCTGCAACTATAGCTGCAGGTTATATTATCAATAATTTTTACGATTCCGAAAAAGATTTAATCAACAGACCAAGAAAAACCATGCTAGATCGTCTGGTGAGTCAAAATACAAAGTTGTCATTTTACTTTGTGTTGAATTTTTTAGCATTGGTCTTTGCTAGTTATGTATCCTTTAGAGCTGTTCTATTTTTTGCACTTTACATTTTTGCAATATGGTTGTATTCGCATAAATTCAAAAAACAACCAATAACAGGTAATTTAGTGTCTGCTATACTTACAGTAACACCATTCTTTGCCATTTTTATTTATTACAAAAATTTTGAATTGGTCATCTTTGCTCATGCTATATTCTTATTCTTGTTAATATCTATGCGAGAGTTGACGAAAGATTTAGAGAATATTAAAGGTGATTTAGCACTAGATTATAAAACGGTTCCTGTAGTGTATGGAGAAAAAACTTCTAAGTTAATGCTCTCTATTTTGGTTGTTCTAACCATTATATCTGGAATTGTTATAACACTATTCTTCAAAATTGGGCATATGTATTATTTCTTCTATTTAAGTGTAATCTTGCTTTTACTTTTTCTACTTATTCTTTGGAAATCCAATAAGAAATCGCACTATTTGTTACTTCATAATATATTGAAGTTTATTATAGTTGCAGGAGTATTTTCCATTTTGTTAATAGATGTTTCAGTTGTATTAAATCGTTTATAGAATGAATTCTAAACTAAAGATTGCCATGGCATAAATATGACCTGTATGGTTAGATAAAAGTGCTACTATAAAAAAGATCAAAGCCTCAATTAAAGAGGTAGCAAATAAAGATTGTGAACTCATAGTTTTTGGAGAAGCTTTGCTTCCAGGTTATCCTTTTTGGTTAGCATTAACAGGTGGTGCAGAATGGAACACCAATCTTAATAAAGAGTTACATGCACACTATGTAAACAATTCTATTTGTATCGAAAAAGGTGAATTGGATACTGTGTGTCAGTTAGCAAAAGATAATAGCATAGCAGTCTATTTAGGAATAATGGAACGACCCATGGATAGAGGTGGACATAGTATTTATGCATCACTGGTTTACATCAATGAAAATGGCGAAATAAAATCTACACACAGAAAATTACAACCAACCTATGACGAACGTTTAACTTGGGCATCAGGCGATGGAAATGGTTTAAAGGTTCACTCTTTAAAGGCTTTTACTGTTGGTGGTTTAAACTGCTGGGAAAATTGGATGCCATTACCTAGAACAGCATTATATGGCCAAGGAGAAAATCTGCATATTGCAGTCTGGCCAGGAAGTGACCATAATACCAAAGATATCACACGTTTTATTGCACGAGAGTCAAGGTCTTTTGTAGTTTCGGTATCAAGTTTAATGTCACAATCCGATTTTCCTGAAAACACACCTCATTTGGATAAGATTCTAAAAAACGCACCAGAAACTTTAGCAAATGGTGGCAGTTGTGTTGCAGGTCCAGATGGTGAGTGGCTAGTAGAACCTGTTTTATATAAAGAGGGTTTAATCATCCAAACCATTGATTTTAACCGTGTGCTGGAAGAACGTCAAAACTTTGATCCTGTAGGACATTATTCGAGACCAGATGTCACTAAGCTTACCGTAAATAGAGAAAGGCAGACTACAGTAGAAATTAAATAAGTTTCTTGAGAAGTTCATCTATTCTTTGATTTAAATCTCTTATTTGGATGTCTTTCTCTTTTAATCTTGTCTCGTATTGTTCAATAAGTTTGTTCACTAAACTTTCCTCTTCCGATTGATCTTTAGGAATAATACTTTCAAGTTTTAAAAAATCATCAATGTCTATATTGTAAAGGTCACTTAATTTATCAATATAGTTTATCCAAGAGCTAGTACTACCATTTTCTATTCTGCTATAGGTTGCTTGAGAAACATTAAGCATGTCGGCAACTTCTTCTTGTGAGTAATTTTGCTTTTTTCTGAGTTCCTTTATTTTGATTCCTATTAATCTATTCATTTAGAATTATCTATGATTTTATTCAAAAATAGGGTAATTATATTCAATAATTGAATTAGAATACATATTAAAGACTACTAATTTTGCTTTGTAATTAATTTTAAATTAAATGTTTATGAAAAAAGTCAGTATCTTATTCTTTGTGCTATTTATTTTTTTATCATGTTCAACTGAAGAAGCAAATTTAAATGAAGAATTGATTAATGATGAAGTAATTTTAAAATCCAATGCTAATAATATTGAAAGTGAAATGAAAAAAATTGATTTTTCAAATGTTACTAATTGGGATGAGAATGAATCTAAAACGAAACTTATGCCCGTAATAAATGAAACTATTAAATTGCTTAATAGTGAGGGTATAAGTAATCAAGAAATTATTGATGAATTTGGGAGCTTAGACAATCCTGAAATTTTGTATCTTTCTATGGGAATAGTGGAGTATGAAGGGTCATCTTCTATACAGAAGGCTGATACCGTTGATTGTTTACTAAGAGCTACTGGTTTGGATGCTTTTCATCAAGGTTTTTGGAATTCTTTTTCTAACAGAAGAGCGCTTTTGCGAGCAGTAGGGAGAGTTGCAACAAGAACTTTAGGTTGGATTGGTGCAGCACTAATAGTAGCAGATTTTGCTCATTGTATGTGGGGATAAAATAGAGTTATTATGAAATGGTTTTATCTTATAATGTCGATATATTTTTCGATCTTAATAGTAATTGGCTTGTATAATTATTTTAAGTCACCTGAAAAGTTTAAAAAAGATAAATTGAGAAGCCTAGCTTTGTTAGGTGTGGGTATCTTTTTTGTGACTGTAACTATTCAAAAGTTCTTTTTATAAATAAGAAATTAGATTTTATAAATACAGATGAAAGAGAGCTTTGGCTCTCTTTTTTATTATACATTTGCAAAAAAATTAGGCACAATGAGCAGACATCAAGATAGCAAGGGGAAAGGAAAAAGTTCGGGAAGAGGACAGGCTAATAGCAAATCAAAAAGTTTTGCCAGAGGTAATGCTCCTTTCAAAAAGAAATCAAAACCAAATTCAGCATCAAATCCAGATGAAATTCGCTTAAACAAATACATTGCCAATTCTGGTATTTGTTCGCGTAGAGAAGCCGATGAAAATATAGCCATAGGTTTGGTAACCGTTAACGGAAAAGTAGTGACCGAAATGGGCTACAAAGTAAAACGTACAGACGATGTGCGTTATGATGGCCGACGTATTACACCAGAACCAAAGGTTTATGTGTTATTGAATAAGCCTAAAGGTTTTGCAACCACAACAGCAGAGAGTAAAGGTAGAACAGTTATGGATTTAGTTGCCAATGCAACAAGTGCTAATATTAGGCCAATTGGTCGTTTGGGTAGAAATTCGCTTGGTCTTTTGTTGTTTACCAATGATGAAAGAATAGTACAGAAGTTTACCAATTCTAAGACTGGTGTAGCACGTTTGTTTCAGGTAGAACTTGATAGAAACTTAAAGTTTGAAGATTTAAAAAAGATTCAGGACGGCTTTAACGTAGATGGTAATTTAATTACTGTTGAAGAAATTAGTTACATAGAAGGTGAACCAAAGAATAACATTGGTATTAAAATTAAAAATACAGGTAACACAATCCTAAGAACCATTTTTGAAACCTTTAAGTACGATTTGGTAAAAGTAGATTGTGTAGCTATTGGCCATTTAACAAAGAAAGATATTCCGCGTGGTCATTGGAAGCATCTTACAGAACAAGAGGTTAACACCTTAAAAATGCTATGATTATTTTTTAACGTCAACAGTATAAGTAGAAATTAATTCATCATCCAAATACAGATGTACATCATAAAAACCTGTTTGATTAAACTGATGTTCAAATTCTAACAATTTACCATTTATGGAAACAGAAGTTGGCTGGTCTTTCCAATTACTAAACCCATTGTCAAAGCCAAGCTTTACTTTTTCAGTTTTGGTGTTGTTTTTTAATTGATATTTAAAGGTTACCTTTTCAAAAGGTTTAATTGTGTGATGCATCTGCTGAGGTGCATTGTGTAATTCAAGAGTTCTATAGGCATTGCCATACAGAACAGGTGCTTTTAAAAATGATTCAAATGAAGGAACTTCATTATCATCCAAAAGCCACCAACGTTTTTCAGTAGGAAAATGATTTACAGCAAATAGCTTAGGATTTGTTAAAAAGAAACCATCATTATACTGGAAATTGAATCTGTTTGTTTTTGGATTAGGAATTCCGCTAGCCCAGGTAGGGTCGCAGAGGTACCATTTGTTGTTGAGTTTCACAGCATTCCACGAGTGGTTGGGTAAATCTAAAGTTTCAATATTTGTAGTACTCACACGCCCGAAACCTTGTACAATTTCGCACTCAAGATTCGCGAAATCTGCTAAGGTTTTTACCAAGTAGGCATAGCCAGTACAGATAGTTCGTTTTTTCTTAAGCAATCTGCTAAATAGTTTGGTTCTGAATTTAGTATTCCAAGTATCAAGCTTTAGACTGTCATCTTTAAAACGTTGTCTTTGTCTGTCGTTTTTTAGGTAAAGCGAATAGTCATTAGCAATATTATCACAAACCCACCTATAAATAGCCCTAAACCGTTCTGTATCTGTCTTTAAATTGCTAGTGAGTTTAAAAGAAAGTTCAGGTAGATTTGTGAGTTTTTCACCTTTTAAGGCTAAGGCAATACTATCTGCTTTTTTAAAATTCAGGTGGCTAAAATCTTTAATTTGAGCATTAATTCTGCCTAGACTTATTAAGAGAAGTAAAAATGTAAACGTTTTTTGCAAGGCTTACAATTAATTCTTTTTACGTTTAGACTTATAAGGTTTATTGGTGTCAATCGCACCAATCATTTCTACCATATCTGGTGTAAGTTCTAAAGTAATAAAGCTGGTTTTAACTGTAATAGATACCTTTTGGGTCTCGTAGCCAAGGTAGCTAAAGACCAACACATCACCAGTTTTTAATTTCTTAGGAAATGTAAACTTACCTTCATCATCTGTTACAGCACCAACTCTTGTCCCATCTAATGTAATGTTAGCTCCAGGTAATGGACCATCTTCGTTAGATACAATACCTTTAATAGTTCGCTCTTGTGTAGCTTCAGTCGTTTGTCCAAAGGAGGAGTTAAACGTAAATAATGCCATCATTAAAACTACTACAAAACCAAATGTTTTGTATGTTTTTCTCAGTGTTAATGTTTGTGTTTGCATAATATCAAGGTTTTATTTACCACTAAGCTAAAACGTTTGTTTAAAGATATAAAATACGCTTGAGTTATTAATGCCTTTGATTGAGTAAAAGGGTCATTATAGTGAGGGAATTTTTAGAATCAATAGATTATTGCAGTTGTTGTATGTAGTTTTATTTTATTCATTGTAATTAGCTTTTTCTTTTAAGTATTTTCACAATACGGTTAATTGTAATTTCTGATAGGTTCCATTCATATCCATTAAAATCGGTGGTGTTAATAAATTGAACGACAACTGCGTCTATATCTTTATGGTATTCAGCAAGGCTCTGATAACCGATAACCAAGCCTCCATGGTTATATTCGTAAGGATAGATTTCCTGTTCCCCTTCATCAAATACCGAACCATCATTTAGGGCTCGCAAGAATATGCCAACATCTTCTGCAGTTGCTAGCATTCCATAGTCTCTCTCTTTAAAATCTTCATCATATCCAACATAATATCCACTCATTACATTATCTAAATCAACTTCGTTAACTGAAAAAAAAGTGTTATTCAATTTTAGTGGTATTAATATTCTATCCTTGATGTACTCTTGGTGATTATATCCCAAAACATTATCCATAATTTTGCGAAGCAACAAGTAGTTAGTGTTTGAGTATTCATATCCTTTGTCAGGTTCAAAACTAGCTGGTAAATCTAGGGTAAATTCAAGGGCATCCTTGCCATTTTCCTGTTCGTTTTCCCAAAAAGCAGGGTTGTCTGTAAAATTTGGAATACCAGACCGATGCTGAACCATCATTTTCAAAGTGATTTTGTCTGCATTTTCAATTCTACCTACAAGTTCAGGTAAGTAATAAGCAAGTGTTTTATCTAAAGACAGGCGCTTTTCTTTTGCCAGTTTGGTAACAGCAACAGAAACATATAATTTGCTGATACTAGCAATTTTGAATAATGAATTTGGGTCTGCAGGTATTTTGTTATCTCGGTCTTTCCAACCACCTGTATAAAACGCTGGCGGTTTTCCTGCTTGGTCTACATAAACAATCATTCCATCAAATCCATGACCAATGGCTTCATCTACTTGCTCTTGAACTGTATTTGGCAGTGGTAAAATCCAAGCCTTTACCAAAATCCAAGGTACGTAGAACAACGAAATTATAGTTCCTATTAGTAATACTGCCCTTAGTATCTTTTTTTTCATAATGTTATTTGCTTCAAATGGGTTGATATGTACTTAAGTATTGAAGACAAAATTCCATTTATATAATGGTAATAGAAAATAGAAGGTTATCAATTGTTGAATAATGCTGATGAACTGTTTTTTTATTCAATAAATGTAGACTTGTCAAAATGGATA